>NZ_JAQIRN010000007.1:0-298377 GCF_050600815.1 Klebsiella sp. 141161
CCGATGCACTACAACAACACCCAGGAGATCTGGGATGAGTTGCGGCATCTGTGCCCGGACTTCTACGGCGCTACCTATGAAAAAATGGGCGAGCTTGGCTATGTCATGTGGCCATGCCGCGATGAGTCCGACGCCGACCAGGGGACGTCGTATCTGTTTAAAGAGAGGTTTTCTACACCGAGCGGTAAAGCCCAGTTTTTCACCTGCGACTGGGTCGCGCCGGGAGATAAACTTTCTGAACAGTATCCGCTGGTGCTGTCGACGGTGCGCGAAGTCGGTCACTACTCCTGCCGTTCGATGACCGGTAACTGTGCGGCCTTAAGCAGGCTTGCCGATGAACCAGGCTATGCGCAAATCAACACCGCCGACGCCGAACGGTTGGGCATCGAAGATGAAGCGCTGGTGTGGGTCAATTCGCGTAAAGGCCGCATCATCACCCGCGCGCAGGTCAGCGAACGGCCGAATAAAGGCGCGGTGTACATGACCTACCAGTGGTGGATTGGCGCCTGTAACGAGCTGGTGTCGGAGAACCTGAGCCCGATAACCAAAACGCCGGAGTACAAGTACTGCGCGGTCAACGTTGAGCGGATTGCCGATCAGCGCGCGGCGGAGCAGTACGTGATCGACGAGTACAACAAGCTGAAAGCCCGCCTGCGCGAAAGCGCGATGGGTTAAGGTTCGAGCCTTTGTACCATTGAGTAGCCCCGGTAAGCGCTAGCGCTACCGGGGATTTTCCCGGAGGCGGCGCATGGCGCCTTCTCCGGGCTACCCAATCGCACAGCCTTGTAGCCCCGGTAAGCGCTAGCGCCTCCGGGGATTTTCCCCGGAGGCGGCGCATGGCGCCTTCTCCGGGCTACCAAATCGCACAATCCTGTAGCCCGGTAAGCGCTAGCGCCACCGGGGATTTTCCGGAGGCGGCGCATTGCGCCTTCTCCGGGCTACCAAATCGCACCACCCTGTAGCCCCGGTCGTACACTAACGCCACCGGGGGTTTTCCCCGAGGCGGCGCATTGCTCTTTGCCGGCGACCAAGTCACACAGCGCTGTAACCCCGGTATAAGATCACGATTTAATCGCGTGTTGAATGGAGTCAATAATCGGCTGATAGCCGGTACAGCGGCACATATTGCCTTCTAATACATCCTTTATTTGCGCTTCGTCCGGATGCGGCTCTTTGGTTAATAATTCGGTGGCGCTCACCAATACTCCTGGCGTACAGAACCCGCACTGCACACCGCCCTTCTCAATAAATGCATCCTGTAATTTTTGCGTAATCGGATTATCGTTTAACCCTTCGAGCGTCTCGATCTCCGCTTCATCACACTGTTCGGCCAGTACCAGGCAAGAACAAACGGCGTTACCGTCCATCAGCACCGTGCAAGCGCCGCATTCGCCAATCGAACATCCCTCTTTGGTAGCGGTAAGATGCAATGTATCCCGCACCAGATCCAATAAGCGCATATTGCCTTCTACTTTTGCTTCCACCAGCTTGCCATTTACCTTCACTTTAATTGTGCTCATAGCTCTATCCTGTACAGGGCGCTCTGGCGCCCTGATTGAATCATTAAATCCCTGAGGCCCGTTGCGCCTCGGCCATCATGTCGCGGAACATATTGACGAATACCGGCTGCTTATATGCCGCCGACCAGCGCTTACCAATGGCCGCATAGATAAGCTTGTCCAGCATCTCGCAGGCGCTATTAATCGTGTCGCTATTTAACGGTTTCCCTAGCAGGCATCGTTCAATATCCAGCAGCCTCTGCGGTTTACTGAACAGCGCGCCATCCACCAGACGGCAGTAGCTCACCGTGCCATCATCGGCAAAATCAAGCAGCGCGCTCAGGCTCTGACGGGTGATGTTGAGCGCGTTGCGCCGCCCTAACTGGTGATAGAAACCTTTGGCCTGCGGACGCGCCGGTGGCGGCAGTATCACTTTGGTCAAAAGCTCATCCGGCTGGCGCTGGGTCTTGTAGCCAGACAGCAAGAACTCGGCCAGACCGAGGGTACGTACGCCATTTAACGAGCGCAGTTCGATGCGCGCGTCATAGAGGATGGCAGGTGGAATGGAATCGCCGCAGGGCGCGGCGTTGACGATATTGCCGCCGATGGTGGCGCGGTTGCGGATCTGGTGCGAACCGACGGTATGACAGGCCTGCACCAGCAGCGGGTAACGTTCGCGCAGCAGCGGATGATCGGTAATACGGTTAAAGGTCATCGCTCCGCCAATGATGACCTCATGGCTGACCGGATCCTCGCTCACCTGCGTCAACTCCGGCAGACGGGAAATATCAACCAACCGCATCGCGCGGGTTTGCAAACGCCCCTGCACAATCACATCGGTACCGCCGGCGATAGCCGTCACGCCCTCTTGCGCCAGCAGGGTTAACGCCTCCTGCAGGCTTTTCGCCCGGGTAACTTTCACATCAGTGAGGCGCAGCACCTGCTTCTTGTTTTCCGCCTCCAGCATCATTTCGCTTTGGCGAACCGGCTTCTTCAGGTTGTAGCCGAGGATCACCTGTTCGAGGGTCAGCGGTAATTTATTAAACCGCTGCTCAAGGGCAAAACTCACCGCGTTATTGATAGCCGCCGCCGCGAGTTCAGTGGCCGGCTCGCCAATCCCCTTCGCCCCCAGAGGCCCGGCGATATCCGGGTTTTCTACGCCGATAATCGTCATCGGCGGAATGTCTTTCATCGTCGGCAGCAGGTAGCTGTCGAAGTTTTCCGATTTGACCTGGCCGTTTTCAATGTTGAAGTCTTCCAGCAGCGCATAGCCGAAACCCTGCGCCACCCCACCGTAAACCTGGCCTTCAAAACCCACCGGGTTGAGTACCCGGCCCACGTCATGGGCGGCGGTAACGTGCAGCAAATCGGTTTTACCAGTGCTGGTGTTCACCCGTACCTCCGCCACCTGGCAGCCGTAGACCCAGGTAAAGTACGGGCTGCCGCAGCCTTTTTCTTCATCCCAGTGAATGGGCGGCGGCACAAACCAGCCGTACTCGGTCAGGCTGACGCTGGCCCATTTGGTCCTATTGACCGCGGTTTTGAAGTCAATACGCCGTTCACTGTCCTGGGCGTTGATGATAAAGCCATCCTGCCACAGGGTTTCTTCCAACTCGCGGGTGCCGATGCTGTCGCCGACGACGCTGAGAATACGGCGCTTTATCTTGTCGGCGGCGTCAAGAATCGCCCCACCGCCGACCATCGTTCCGCGGGTGGCCGCCGTCGATCCGCCGTCGCCGATAACCGAGGTCGGCGGCTCCATAAAATGCAGTTCCGATAGAGGAATGCCAAAGGCTTCCGCGGCGATTAGCGACATCGCGGTTTGCAGACCCTGACCGTTTTCCGATACCGATGTCGCCAGATTGACGCTACCGTCTTCATTCACCTGAATGAGCGCCGTCGAGGTATCTACCCCTTCCGCGCCGATGGAACAACCGCGGTAGCTCAGCGCCAGGCCAATACCATATCGATAAACATCGCCTTGTTGGTTCAATTCACGATAGTGCTGGCGTTTTGCCGCAAATTCCGAGGCATTCACCGCCTTGCTCAGGACTTCAATCGCCGAGACGGTGTGTTTATCAAACCGCTGGCCGGTGACCGAGGTATCGCCCTGACGCAGCGCGTTCACTTCACGCACCGCCACCGGCGAGAGATTGAGCGCTTCAGCAATTTCATCCATAAAGGATTCATTCGCGTAAACCACCTGTGGTGAGCCAAAACCACGCATCGCAGAGGTATAGCTGTTGTTGGTATAGACGGCTTTGACGTCAATATGGACGTTATCAATATTATACGGCCCGGCAGCTTGTACCGAAGAGCGCCAGGTAACGAACGGGGAGGACGCCGCATAGCCGCCGCTGTCGGCAAGAATATCGATTTTGATCGCCAGAATGCGTCCGTTGTCGTCCACCCCGGCCCGATACTTCATTTTATAAGGGTGGCGCTTACAGCTTTCGATAATGGACTGCTCGCGAGTGTAGGCAAATTTCACCGGGCGACCGGTCAGGCGCGTCATCAATGCGGAACGGCAGGCCAGATGATCGATGATGTCATCTTTGCCGCCGAACGAGCCGCCCATCACCGCGCGTTTGACGTTAATCTGGCTTTGCGGGCAGCCCATAAACTTAGCCACGAAGCTGCGTACGCGGTGCGGGTTCTGAATAGAGCCGGAGATAATCAGGCTGCCATCGGTAGGATCAAGCCAGGTCAGTACGACTTCCGGTTCGATGTAGGCATGTTCCTGGAAGCCCACTTCATATTCACATTCAATCACGTGGCTAGCTTCGGCGAAGCCTTTGGCGATGTCGCCCTTAACGGTGTGGTGATGAGCGGCGATATTATCGCTGCGTTCCGGGTGAATTCGCCGGGCATCCGACGCCAGAGCGGCTTCTACATCCGTTAGCGGCTCATAAGGCGTGTAGCGCACATGTATTTTATCCGCCGCTTCGCAGGCAGCTTCATAACTGGTTGCCGCCACCACGGCGACGACATCGCCGTGGAAGACCACCTCGTCTTTGACGATGGGCAGATAATCTTTGACGATAATCCCCACGACCGGCGTACCGGGAATATCCTGCCAGGTGGCGATTTTTACCACGCCTGCAACATTCAGCGCCTCGCTGAGATCTATCACCTCAATTTTCCCGGCGGGTATATCCGCAAAACGGCAAACGCCATACAGCATGCCCGGTAAGGTAATATCGTCGCCATAAACGGCCGTTCCTTTGACTTTCGCCAGTCCATCCACGCGCCGTAGCGGCGCTGAAGGTGAAGCACACATAACAGTCCCCTCAATGATTATCCGTTGCGGGCAATCCCGGGTACGCTAAACGTCGCGCTATCCACAACCCATGGGAAAAGCCACATCAGCGATAACAAATCCAAGATTTGTGCCAGAAATCAATGAGGTGCTGCTTGAGCTTCGTTTTTGTGAGTCGCCGCGCAAAATGCGGCTAAAGTACGGAGAAAATAGCGCTGCTGAGGCCGCGGCTCGCAGGTCAGTAACATTTCGCCGCCATTTTTATCAAAGTGATAGCCCGGTTTTCTCAAATTAATAATTTTCCCGTGTGCTAGACGGTATAGATACGGATCTCGTGTTCACGGAAAGCATCCCGGTATTTACGGCTGATGTTTTCCTCCACGACCAGCACGTCAATGGCGCTGCTTTCAGCTACCAGAAAACGCGCGACGGCGGGGATTTTATCTGAGGTTAAGCCAACGATAATTTCACTGCACTGTTTGATAACCGCTTTCTTAAATTCACAATCGGCGTGATCAAAGCCGGTTAAACCTGACTCCGGAGCCATCGCGCAGCCGCCAATAAATCCCTGATCGAAGAGGATCTCCTGCACCTGGGCCACCGCCGATGCGCCGACACAACCGCCAGCCGCGCGTTGCACCAGACCGCCAAGCATCACTACCTCATAAAGCGGTTTTTTAAGCAGAACCGCCGCAATTTCCGGGGAATTGGTAACCACGGTTAAGGCCAGTTCGCCCGGTAGCGCTTCCGCCATTGCCAGATTGGTGGTGCCGGTATCAATAAAAATACAGCCGCCCGGTTTCACTAGCTGTGCGCATTTCTGAGCGATCCTGCTCTTTGTTGCCCTATTTTTCTCTTTACGTTCGTTGTACTCCATGGATTCCGGCAGGGTCATCACCGCACCGCCGTAGACTTTCTTACAATATCCTTCTTTGCTCAACTCATGAAGATCGCGGCGAATAGTGTGTTCAGAGACCTGTAAGCGCTGGGCCAGATCGGCGCAGACGACCCTACCGTCCTCCTGCAGGATCTGACAAATCAGCGCTTGTCGTTGCTGAGGGAAAGCAGCATAATCGAGCACAATAACTCCTTTAAATAAACATAACGAGCAGCAAAGAGCATAATCATTCACTCATACGCATGCTGTCAACCCGACCCTTTACGAGGTAAACCATGAAAGTTGCCCATATCGCCCTCTGGACCCGTCATCTTGAGCAGCAAGCACGCTTTTGGGTGGAGTTTTTTGCTGGCGAAATCAACGAAAAGTACCGCAGTAAAACCAATCCTGGTTTTGAATCCTACTTTGTAAAAATTGGCTCTGACGTGGCAATTGAGTTAATGAGCAAACCCGGCTTACAGGACTCGCCCCGCGATAACAACCATACGGGGTGGGCGCATCTGGCGATCGCCGTCGGCGGCGTCGATCAGGTTAATGCGTTAGCCAAACGCGCTGAAATGGCGGGCATTTTAGTCTCTGCCCCGCGCACTACCGGCGATGGCTATTATGAGGCGGTTATTAAAGACCCTGATGGAAACCTGGTGGAAATCGTCGCATAGTAAGGCAAATCCACATGAAGGAGTCGACCGTGGCACATTATCGCGTCATTGATAAAGCGAGCTGGCCTCGCCTGGATCATTTTACGTTCTACCGTACCTTTGCCAATCCCAGCTTCAATCTGTGCGTACCGGTAGAAGCGCAACAGTTGTACACCTGCGCGAAGGACCGGGGCGTCTCCTTCTTCCAACTGGCATTATTCGGCCTGTTGCGCGCGGCCAACGCCGTACCGCAGTTGAAACAGCGCCTGCGCAACGACGATATCATCGAATATGACGCCATCTCGGTGATGACGCCGATCATGACCGCCAGCGAAGGTTTTCGCCAGGTATGGTGCGATAACGCCGCTAATTTCCCCGCGTTTAGCGCCGCCGCGACGCCGCGCATTGAGGCCGCAAGAAGCACCAATCCCTCACCGCTTATTGTGGAAGAAGAAAATTTCTTTTGCGCCAGTTGCCTACCGTGGCTGCACTTTAGCGCCATGACCCATGCGGAATACTACGTTGGCGCGGCGGTGCCCGCCCTGACGTGGGGAAAACTGAAAAATGGCATCATTCCGGTTGCCGGCCGATTTAATCACGCTTTTGTGGATGGCCTGCACGCCAGCCGTTTTTATGCCGAAGTCGAATATTATTTCGCTAACCCGCAGGCCCTGTGGCTGCCGGTTGAGGCCCGCGAGTAGCTGCCGCGGTATAAAGAACAATCCACTATGACTTCCCCGAAAACCGGCATTATATTGCCGGTTTTTTGCTAATGCGAAATGGCTATAAACCATAGCGTTTCGTTGTTAGACAGTATTCAACGCGCCTCTTATCTTCGTCATGAATTGTAAATAACAACGCAATCATTTGATGAGGTAGCACTTTTGTCCAGATCACGGCAAGGATTAAAAACCAGACAAACGCGCTTCGCGCTGGCGTTGAAAGTGGCGCTACTCGGTAGCATGGTGGCATTTTCTTCTGTCGCCAACGCCGACGATATTCTCAAAGAAGGGATCACTCCCGCAACCGATGCCAGCCAGATCCCGGCCAGCGCCAAACTGCGTAAAGACACGGTGGTGGCCGGCATTTCCGAACCGCAGGGGATCTTTAACCCTTACTTCTTCGTCAACGGCTGGGATGAGAACGTCACCAACGTTATTTTCTCGCGCCTGATTGACTGGGACAGTCAGGGTAAGCTGGTGCCGGGGCTAGCTGAGAGCTGGACGGTGAGCGCGGATAACAAAGTTTATACCATCAAATTGCGCCCTAACCTGACCTTCAGCGACGGATCGCCGCTCACCGCGGAAGATGTCGCCTTTACGCTGACCGTTCTGCTCGACCCGAAATATGACGGCGACACCGATATTACTCTGGCTAATATCGCCGGCGGCGCGGAATATAAAGCCGGTAAAGCCGATAGCGTGAGCGGCCTGAAAGTTATCGATCCGCTGACCCTGCAGGTTACTACCACCCAGCCGGGCGCGACAACGCTGGCGAAAATCGGCGGTCCGGTATTATCGAAAGCCTGGTACGGTAAAGGGTATCAACGCGGAAATCTGGATTATCTGCGTTCTCTGCACGGAAAACCGCTCGGTAACGGCCCTTATGTCTACGATAAATATATTCCCGGTCAGGAGATTCGCTTCCACGCCAACACGCATTTTTACCGCGGTACGCCGCCCACGCCGCGCTTTATCTATCGCGTGACCAATCCGTCTACCAATTTCCAGTTATTCCAGACCGGCGAAACCGACTACGACGCCTTCACCTCGCGCCCGGATGATATTGAGCAGCTTAAGATGCTCGGTTTTGCCAATATTAACCTCTACGGTTCCAGCGACTACAGCCAGGTGGAGTTCAACGTCCATCGCCCGGCGCTACAGGATAAAAAAGTGCGTCAGGCGTTGATTTACGGGCTTGACCGGCAGAAGTTAATCGACGTGGTGTATCAGGGGTACGGCAAGGTAGCCATTGAACCGATCGCGCCTATCTCCTGGGCCTTCAACGCGCAAGGCGTCAACCCCTACCATTACGATCCGGCGCAGGCGAAAAAACTGCTCGATGAAGCGGGCTGGCTGCCTGGCGCCGATGGCATCCGCGTGAAAGACGGAAAACGGCTGGAATTGACCTTGCTTGCGAGCAAAAAAGTCATTAACGATGCGCTGATCCCGATTGCCAAAGAGAACTGGCGGCAGATCGGCGTGTTGCTGAAACCGCAGGTGGTTGATTTCAACGCGCTGATGGCGCAGCGCAAAGCGGGTAATTACGATCTGGCGTCGTTTAGCACCAGCACTCTCAACGATCCACATGACGGCGTGTGGGACTTCTACAGCAGCGAAGCCAAAGAGTCGGGCTACCACAATGCTGAAGTCGATAAGCTTATCAATGCGGGCAACGCGGTGCTGGATGTCGAACAACGCAAGCCAATCTATCACCAGCTGTACCAGGTGCTGGCCGAGGATCCGCCGGTTATCCTGCTTGGATACCGGGAAATTCTTTCCGCCAGCAGCGCCCGGGTGACCGGCTTTAAGCCGGATATCTATAACGGCCTCACCGGCAGTTTGCCGGACGTGAAAATCGTGAAGTAAATCCCCCAGCCGCCGGCCACCCGGCGGCTGATGTGAGAATGTTATGAAAAATTTCATCCTGAGGCGCATATTGCAAACGCTGCCGATGCTGCTGCTGGCCTCCTTTATCATTTTTATGCTCTTTGCTAAAACCCCCGGCGATTTTATCGATGGCAACATCACCCTGACGGCCGCCCGCGCCGCCGAACTGAAGGCGATATACGGCCTCGACCAACCGCTTTTCACCCGCTACCTTCACTGGCTGGGGCAACTGCTGCGCGGGGATTTAGGCTTCTCGCTGCAATACCAGATCCCGGTCAGCCAGTTACTGAACCAGTACATCTGGAACTCCTTCCTGCTGGCAAGCGTGGCGCTGGTCTTCTACTGGGGTATCGGCCTGACGGTTGGCGTGGTCTCCGCGCTCAGACCTAATTCATGGTTCGATCATCTGGTGAGTATCGCGGTGTTTGCCGCCATGTCCTTTCCCACCTTTTTCCTCTGCCTGCTGCTGATTAAGTGGTTTGCCGTCGACCTGCACTGGCTGCCGGTAGGCGGGATGACCAATACCGGCAGCGACGATAGCGGCTGGCAGTACGTGCTGCAGGTCGCCGCTCATCTGGTACTGCCGGTACTGGCGCTGGTAATGCTGCAGGCCGGCAGCCTGACGCGCTATTTTCGCGCCAGCATGCTTGACGTGGTGAAGATGGATTTCATTCGTACCGCCCGTGCTAAAGGGCTGCGAGAACGCACGGTTATTATGAAACACGCGCTACGCAATGCGTTACTGCCGGTCATCACCCTGCTTGGCTTCGAACTGCCGGGATTGTTCTCTGGCGCCATCATTACCGAAAAAGTATTTAACTGGCCGGGTGCCGGGCACATTCATATCGATTCGCTGGCCGCCCGCGATTATCCGGTACTGATGGGGTTTACCCTATTTCTGGCGGTACTGACGATCATCGGTAATTTACTGGCCGATGTGCTCTACGCGTGGGCCGATCCGCGCATTCGAGTGAGATAATGATGATAACTTCCCTATTTGGTCACCGTCGCCGCCTGCGCCAGGCGACAATCCCCGCGCTTGCGCAAATAACGCCCTCTCCATGGTATCAGGCCTGGCGCCAGCTACGCCGCAACCGGATGGCGATGCTGTGTTTAATCCTGCTTGTGGTGATGGCCCTGTGGTGCGTACTCGGGCCGATATGGTCGCCATGGAAAGATGACGCCACCGATGCGCTGATGATCAACAAGCCGCCAGGCGCCGAACACTGGTTGGGTACCGATTTTCTTGGCCGCGATATCTATACACGTTTGCTGCTGGCCGGGCGCATTTCACTGATAATCGGCCTGCTGACTATGCTGCTGTCGGTTACCCTTGGCTATCTACTGGGAGCGCTATCGGGCTATGTCGGCGGCGTCACCGATAAACTGATTATGCGTCTGGCCGACCTGGTGATGACGATACCCGGCCTGCCGTTGTTAATCGTTGCAGGCGCGATGCTCTCCGAGCTCGACTTTTCGCCGGATTCCCGCATCTGGATGGTGGTTATTATGCTCAGCCTGCTGGAGTGGCCGAAGCTGGCGCGGTTGGTACGCGGGCAGTGCCTGTCGCTACGCGAACGCGATTTTATGCTGGCGACGCAGGTACTGGGACTGTCGGCGCGTCGCCGGCTGTTCGGTCACCTGCTGCCCAATACCATCCCGATTCTGGTGGTAATGGCGACAATGGCGGTCGCTAACGCCATTCTGAGCGAATCGGCGCTGAGCTATCTCGGTCTCGGCGTAGTACCGCCGACGCCATCGTGGGGCAATATGATGGATGCCGCTAACAGCTTGATTGATTTTCAGCGGCGACCGTGGCTGTGGATGCCTCCGGGTATTGCCATCTTTATTACCGTGATTGCCATTAATGTACTGGGCGACGGCCTGCGCGACGCGATGGACCCGAAAATGAAACAGAGGCTGAAATGAGCGCACCATTAATTTCTTTTAAGCAACTTTCTGTCTCTTTTGCTGCTGAAGGTAGCCGGGTACGCGCGGTACAGGAGATCTCTTTCTCGATTCAGGCCGGGCAAACGGTAGGTATCGTCGGTGAATCCGGCTGCGGCAAAAGCGTGACCGCGATGTCGCTAATGGGCCTGCTGCCTCCCCATGCCGCGCGTATTGACGGCGGCGAGATCCTTTTCGAAGAACGCGATCTGCTTAAGCTGAAAGCCCGTCAAATGGCCGATCTGCGCGGTAACCAGTTGGCGATGATCTTCCAGGAGCCGATGTCGGCGCTCAACCCGGTACTGACCATAGGCGAACAGCTCTGCGAGCCGCTCATCCGCCACCGCGGCGACTCGCCGAAAGCCGCCTGGCAGCACGCAATACGGCTGTTAAACGAGGTGGGGCTGGCACGCAGCGAAAGCCTGATGGCGAACTATCCGCACCAGCTTTCCGGCGGTATGCTGCAACGGGTGATGATCGCCATGGCGTTGAGCTGCGGGCCACAATTATTAATAGCAGATGAACCGACGACCGCGCTGGATGTCACCGTACAGGCGCAGATCCTGCGCCTGCTGCGCGACCGCGCGCGCGAAAGCCAGATGGCGATGCTGCTGATCACCCACGATCTGGGAGTGATCGCACAGATGGCCGAACGGGTAGTGGTGATGTATGCCGGGCGGATCGTCGAACAGGGAACCACCGCCGAGGTACTGCGCCAGCCCCAGCATCCCTATACCCGCGGGCTTATCGCCTCTCGCCCGGTGCCTGGCGCGCGGCGCCGGCGGCTGTACTCCATTCCCGGCCAGGTGCCGGATCTCGCGCAACTGCCTGCAGGCTGCGCGTTTGCCGACCGCTGCCAACAGGCAACCGCGCGCTGCCGTCAGGACACACCACCTCTTTTGGGGTCTTCTCACCAGGCGGCCTGTTTTTATAGTGAATTCGCGGAGTCGGTGGCATGAATCAGCCCTATATCATTGAAGTTAATGGTTTGAAAAAGTATTTCCCGCTGCGCGACGGCCTGTTCGGCCAACAGACAGGTGAACTGCGCGCGGTTGATGACGTCAGTTTTAATATTCGTCCGGGAACGATTTTCGGTCTCGTCGGAGAATCCGGTAGCGGCAAAACGACCGTTGGCCGTACCTTGCTTGGCCTGTATGACAAAACCGCCGGCAGCATTAAATTCCGCGGTCAGGAGTTATCCGAACTGTCAGCGGCGGCAATGCAGGCCCTACGACCGAAAATTCAACTGGTGTTTCAGGATCCCTATAGTTCACTGAACCCACGCATTCGCATCGGCGAGGCGATTGGCGAGGCGATGCTGCAGCATAAACTATGCACGCGCGCTGAACTCTATGAGAAAGTCATTGCGGTGATGAAGATATGCGGGCTGGCGCCTCAGCATTACCACCGTTTTCCGCATGAGTTTTCCGGCGGTCAGCGGCAGCGCATCGGCATCGCCCGCGCGCTTATCCTCAATCCGGACTTTATCGTCGCCGATGAACCCATTTCCGCACTCGATGTGTCGATTCAGGCGCAGATTATCAATCTGTTTGCCGACCTGCGCGACGAGCGTGGCGTCACCTTTCTATTCATCTCCCATGACCTTGGAGTTGTAGAGCATTTGTGCGACGACGTGGCGGTGATGTACCTCGGTCAACTGGTGGAAACCGCCAGCCGCGATGCGCTGTTTAGCCGCCCTCTTCATCCCTATACCCAGGCGCTGCTGGCCGCGGTACCCACACTCGATCCCGAAAGCGAACCGCAGGCGGTCGTTCAGGGGGAAATTCCCGACCCTTCCCGACCGCCTGCAGGCTGCCGTTTTTCGTCTCGCTGCCCGTTGGCAAACGACCGTTGCCGTCGCGAGCCGCCGCGTCTTCGCGAAATCGCGCCGGGGCACAAGGTCGCCTGTCATGAAATTGAGGCTGAATCACGCGTGGTTATCGCATAACAATAACGGCAATAAAATCATCGTTTAGCGGCAAATTTTGCCGCTATCATCTCTGACGTTGGCTGTATTCCTCCGAGGCTCCACTGTTCCGGCTCGTGTTCATCAATGCGGACCCACACGGACTGGCGGAATTGCGGGTCGCCCCGGCCTTCAATTTCCACCATGAGGTCAGTCATGCGACGCAGTAGTTCATTCTTCTGCTCAGCGGTCATGATCCCTTTAATCGTTTGCACATTAACAAAAGGCACAGTATTCTCCTGATTAACTGAGTCTATATTTCAAACTCAGGTTAGGAGATAACCTAAATCATGTCAAAAGATAATTCATCCCCCTATCTGCCTGCGGAACTTTGCGGACTGGCGGAGAGCGCTAAAATTGTTGGCGATCAATGGATTTTATTGATTTTAAGAGAGGCGTTTTACGGCGTGACGCGTTTCGAAACGATTCGCGCTCATACCGGAATGAGCAAACAGACGTTAACTCAGCGTTTAAAATTGATGGTTGATGTGGGGCTACTACGCAAGCTCCCCTATCGCGAAGCAGGTGCGCGCGAGCGTTATGAATATACGCTCACCGAAAAGAGCCGCAGCCTGGCGCCGGTCCTTTTTGCCCTGATGGAATGGGGACATCAGCAACTCCTGCATACGTCGCCGCATATCCAGTTAGTCGATAAAACCACCGGTGCGCCGGTGTCTCTGGCCTACGTCAATGCCGCAGGGCAGCGTATTGCGCAGAGCGATGTTCAGATAGTAAAAGTCCAGGATTGACCCCTGCAACGCGCGGGCTGTCAGCCAGTAACAGGTCCCGTTTCCGGGACCTGTTTCGTGTAGGGAGGTTATTCCTCCAGCGCGTAGGCGATGATATCGTCACCGACGTCCGGTGAGTGGCTGGCGCCGCCGGCGGAAATCAGCACGTACTCTTTGCCGGTTTTCGCCGATTTGTAGACCAACGGCGCCGCTACCGCGCCAACCGGCAAGCGAGCGCGCCACAGCTCTTTACCGCTGGCGGAATCCAGCGCCCGCAGGTAGTTATCCTGGGTACCGGCGAAGAATACCAGCCCAGAGGCGGTAGAGGTTGGGCCGCCCAGGGTCGGCATTCCCAGCGGGATATGCAGATGGGTTTTCATCCCCAGCGGACCGGTATCTTCCACCGAGCCCATCGGCACCTGCCACAGGAGCTGACGGCTATTCAGGTCAATAGCGCTCATGGTACCAAACGGCGGGGTATTACAGGGCACGCCCAGCGCGGACTGCAGGATGTCGATACGCACGCCGCCGTAAGGCCCGGCAACTTGCGGGCGAACGGTGCCCATAAAGCCAGGGACTTCGTCGGTGGAGACTTTGTATTTCGCCATCTCTTCCTTGCGCACCAGCGACATCCGCAACGGCATACGCATATCGTTGACGAACAGCGTACCGGTACGTTCATCGATGGTGATGCCGCCCCAGTTCATGCCGCCGAGCAGGCTTGGCCACTCGATATACGGTTTCTCCGACGGCGGCGTATACATGCCAAGGTAGGTCGACTCTTTAAAATCGATACGGCACATCAGTTGGTCGAACGGCGTCACGCCCCACATTGATTTTTCGCTCAGCGGCTCGACGCCTAACTGCGGCATGCCGGTGGAGAACGGCTGGGTGGCAGACAGATGTTCGCCCTCCGCCCCCTGATGAGCGACCGGCAGCTCTTCGACGCGGGTCACCGGTTTGCCGGTGCGGCGGTCGAGCACATATATCTGTCCGGTTTTGGTGGTCTGGATCAGAACCGGGACGTCCTCGCCCTGCTCGTTTTTCATGTGGAACAGTACCGGCTGCGATGGCAGGTCATAATCCCAGATATCGTGGTGAACGGTCTGGAAGACCCATTTTGTTGTACCGGTACTGGCATCCACCGCTACCACCGCGGAGCCATATTTCTCTTTCGCTTCATTCCGATCGCCGCCCCAGTAGTCCGGCGGCCCGTTACCGGTCGGCAGATAAACCAGATTCAGCTCTTTATCAAAGCCGGGAATGGTCCATACGTTCGGCGTTTCGAGGGTATAAACGCGGCCTTTTTCCGGGTCGGTGATATTCTCCGGCTTGCCGACATCCCAGGCCCAGACGACTTTACCATCGCGTACGTCAAATGCGCGTACGACCCCAGATGGCTCGCCGTGTACGATATCGCGTACCCAGCCGCCCAGCACCGCAATGTGCCCCATGATCACCGGCGTTGAAGTCGGATGGTAGCGTTTGCTGTTTTCGGTGTCGCCCATGCCCTGCTTCAGATCCACGCTGCCGTGGTCGCCGAAGTCATCGCACAGTTCGCCGGTTTTTGCATTCAGCGCCAGCAGGCGCGCATCCACGGTCGATACCATGATCCGCTGCGGACACTGTTGCAGCGCCGGGCTCGCTTTTTCTTCTGCGCTGAGCGTATCGTCGCTCTGCACATCATAGTAACCCACGCCGCGGCAGGTCACATGTTCCGCCGTCTGCGCGTGCGAGTCAAAGCGCCAGCGCGCCTTACCGGTATCGGCATCAATGGCGGTCACCACGTTGAGCGGCGTACAGGAATACAGCGTATCGCCAATTTGCAGCGGCGTATTTTCGTCAACGCCGATGGCCGGGCCGGTCAGGCGGCGGCCTGTGTGGTAGGTCCAGGCGACTTTCAGCTTATGTACGTTTTCCGGGGTAATATCGGTATATGGCGCAAAACGGGTGCCGGAGGCATCGCGGCCGAAGAACTCCCAGTTATCGCTTTTTGCCGCCTGCGTCGCGCTGTTGCCATTCGCCGCTTTCACGACGCCATTATGGATGCCGCCGTGCGGGTAGAATGCCGAAACCAGCGTCGCCAGCAGCGCAATAAAGATAACCGTGGCGCTCCAGTTCGCCAGACGCACGCGAGCCACCGGCATCGCCGCCGCCAGCCACAGAGCCAACATCAGCATGAGCGCAGGAACCACCAGACGGGGGATCAAGCCCCAGTAGCTGAGCTGCACTTCATACAGCGCCCAGGCCAGCGTTAACAGAAAGGTAAGAACAGCAAGAGGAAGCGCGTATTGACTACGAGTGAAGTAACCGACGGCGATGATGAGATAAGCGAGACCGGCTAACAGATACCAGGCGCTGCCGCCGAGCGAGAGCAGCTTGCCCCCCCAGATAGTTAAGAAAATCCCAATGCCAAAACTCAGTAACACAAAAAGCAATCGGTATATGGTGAAGAAGATCCTTCGACCATGACCTTTTTGTTCGTCCATATTTCATCCCATTCGACATATGTCGATATAACCAAAGCATTTATTTTAAAGCGCCGATCGATAAGCGATGCCGTACAGCGCAGTTAACCTGTTGGTTGGACGCCCCAAACCAGGGCGAAGAACGTAAGAAAGTATATGGACATGTAAATTTTATGTAAAATTTAACCGCATAAAATGTTTAAAATCTTTTAATTTATAAACTGGATTTGATAGATGAGCAGGTTGTAAAGGAGAGCGGTGTTAGACGCAGACGCAAGGAAGGAGCTGGCATCAATCATGGCTTGCCGACCCGCCGCCCCCGGCGAATCGGCAATCCAGTATTATGGTTGGGTGGTGTTTTCACCAACGCTAATCTGCCGTAATGCAGCGATCAGCTCCAACTGCGCCTGCTCTTTTAAATTTTCACGTTTAATGAACTGGCTGCGATGTTTACTTTTCACCTCTTCAAGATTTTTTTTAATCTCTTGCGCAGGTAATTTGTACCAACCGCGCCGCTGCTTCTCGCCGCCGATTTCTAACCACAACTCTGAGTAACTGGCTTTCACCTTGTCGCTCTTCACATGGTAGTCGCTGTCGATGGCGTAGATCTCGCGGATATTAAAGTGGCGCAAGAACCCGTACAGCAAAGTGATAATCAGGTTTTTTGGCCGCGTACCATAGAGCTCTTTGGTCAACGCTTTCACTTCGTCGTTGCTAATGTCTTTACCGCCCTGAATACCGCCAATCCACGCGCTGCCCTGATCCGTACAGGAAAAACAGACGCTATACACGCGTTTATTTTCAAAGAACATCTGCAGCATCAGTTCCCCCTCTTCCTGGAACGGCGAGGCCAGAAGTTTCACTTCCAGGCTGGTTCCATTCTTCAGCGGGATGGCAATCATCGAACAACCGAACGCTGACACATTATACAACTGCGGTAATATTTCCGCCTGAAAGCTTTTTTCAATAAAATTCAAAGCGCCATGGGCAATATTCAGTTTAGCTCTTTTCGACATTCGCTTATTTAAATAAGCCTTGAAAGGCTTATCTTCAAAATGTACCAGTCCAGGCGTCGCACTGGTCAATTTTGCACAGCTGAATGTCTGGCAAAGCCGTTGATATTCCTTGTACTTACCTCCTGTTAAAGGTATTTCTCGGCATTTACGCAACACCTTTTTATATTTAAGTTTAACGTGACAAATGACTTTATTATTTCTCCGCCATTCTTTGATGGCAGATGCTGTTATCGATACCATTGATCAAGATCCATAGACTCATCCATAATCGCGGCCATATTACCATATCTGAAACGGGTCAATGGTTATTTACTGGTTCGTTGTCATTTCATTTAAGAAACAATCTGAAAATTATCCTTTTATGCTCTCATTATAATAAACAAATAATGTCAACTATAAATAATAGCGGTTATTAACTCATGCTCCGCCGCTCCGCTATCTGAAACAAGCTGACGATTAACGCTCTGTGCGATAGCTTCGGCCGTGGGGTGCCACCCTCCATCGTTTTGACCTATACTCTGCCGACAGTCAAAACAGTAGCAAAGTGGGTAACTCATGGAAATTGATCTCGACAACCTGGTGTTTAGCGGCCTGGAAGAAGCGGAAGAACGTAACGCTGAACGCCTGGATGAAGCGGACAAAAAAGCACAGGCGATTGTTGCCGATGATGATTGCGGCGATGCCTGCAAAATCTGATGATTAAACCGGCTAAAGAGGCCGGTTTTTTTATCTGTAAACGACCTAAGCGGGCAAAAAACCCTTCAGCGTTTCCAGCAGCGCCTGCGCCGCTTTCGACAACTGCATATGTCCGGCGTGAATAACGCCAATACACTTTTCAATCGGCGGATCGCTTAATGGTAGACAAACCGCTCCCAGCGACTGCATCTGCGACTGGCATAACGCGGGCACCGCGCTGCCGCCCAGACCGCTGGCGACCATCCGCCCGACGGTGACCAACTGATGACTTTCCAGCGCCACGTCTAACTGGCTGCCGCTACGCGCCAGTTCTTCTTCCAACATCAAACGCACCGCCGACGGCCGCTGCAGGGTAATAAAATCCAGCGTCAGTAGTTCACGCCAACTCAACTGCTTTTTGCTCGCCAAAGGCGACGTTTTTGGCACGATCGCCACAAAGCGATCCACCGCCAGCGGCGTAAACAACAGATTGTTGCCGGGCGATGGCTCAAACGCGATCCCCATCTCCACCCGGCCTTCGCGCACCATCTCAATGACCTGCTCATTAATCACGTCATGCACCGTGACGTTGACTCCCGCATAGCGGTCACGAAAGGCTTTAAGCACTTCCGGCAGCACGTTAGCGGCAAACGACGGCATGGCGGCAACGGAGATCTTTCCCCGTTGCAGGGTGAAACTTTGCCGCATCGCCTCTTCGGCATTATCCCAGTCCGCCAGCAGCTGGCGGGCCATCGGCAAAAAGGTCTCTCCCTCCTGGGTTAAGGTCACTTTGCGGGTGCTGCGTTGCAGCAATGCTCCGCCAAGCGCCTCTTCCAGCCCCTTAATGGTCAAACTCAGCGCCGGCTGCGACAGGTTCAGGCGCTCGCTGGCGTGGGCGAAATTAAGAGTGTGAGCTACCGCTAGAAACGCGCGTAACTGTTTGACACTCATTCTCATTTTTCTGCCTGTTAACTAATTGAAAGAATTTAGTTAACGATAAATTAATAAAAAAACCAAATGAGTGAGTCACAAATTCAAAATTATCAAATCAGTCCGCGCCCTTAATGATAGAGCCATCGCAAGGCAGGAGAAAAATGATGGCAGGACTGGATAAGCGCGTCGCCAGCTATGAAGCGGCGTTGGACGGATTAACCGATGGTATGACGTTACTGGCCGGCGGCTTCGGCCTGTGCGGCATCCCGGAAAACTTAATCGCCGAGGTCAAACGCCGCCAGGTACAGGGCCTGACGGTAGTTTCTAATAACTGCGGCGTTGATGGCTTTGGTCTCGGCATGCTGCTGGAAACTCGCCAGGTACGCAAAGTCGTGGCTTCCTACGTGGGAGAAAACGCCCTCTTTGAACACCTGGTACTGAGCGGCGAGCTGGCGGTGGAACTGACCCCGCAAGGGACGCTTGCCGAGAAAATTCGCGCCGGCGGCGCCGGGATCCCCGGATTCTATACCGCAACCGGTTACGGCACGCCGGTGGCGGAAGGCAAAGAAGTGCGTCAGTTCGACGGTAAAAATTACATTCTCGAAGAAGCCATTCGCGGCGATTTCGCCCTTGTGAAGGGCTGGAAAGCCGACTGGTACGGCAACGTGGTCTACCGCCATACCGCGCAAAATTTTAACCCGTTGATGGCCACCGCCGGACGCATCACGGTAGTGGAAGTCGAAGAAATCGTCGCGCCGGGCGAACTCCCCCCTTCCGCCATCCACACGCCCGGTATTTATGTCGACCGGCTGATCGTCGGGCAATTCGAAAAACGTATTGAACAGCGCACGCTGCGCGCCGGAGGGAACTGAACATGTTAACTCGCGAACAAATGGCGATGCGCGTCGCCCAGGAACTGCGCGACGGCGATTATGTCAATCTCGGTATCGGCATTCCCACGCTGGTCGCAAACTATATTCCCGCCGGTATTGAAGTGATGCTGCAGTCGGAAAACGGCCTGTTGGGGATGGGCGAATTTCCCGATGAGTCAACGCTTGATGCCGACATGATTAACGCCGGTAAGCAGACCGTTACCGCACAAATCGGGGCGGCTATCTTTGACTCAGCCCAGTCCTTCGCCATGATCCGCGGCGGCCACGTCGATCTCACGGTCCTTGGCGCTTTTGAAGTCGATGTCGCGGGTAATATCGCCTCGTGGATGATCCCAGGAAAAATGGTGAAAGGCATGGGCGGCGCCATGGATCTGGTGGCGGGCGCGCAAAACATCATCGTGGTGATGACTCACGCCTCGAAAAACGGCGAATCCAAGCTGCTGGCGCAGTGCACCCTGCCGCTCACCGGCGCGGGCTGTATTCGCCGGGTACTGACCGATCTCGCGCTGCTGGAAATTAGCGACGGCGCCTTTGTTCTGCGCGAATACGCCCCCGGCGTCAGCATTGACGAAATTGCCCATAAAACGGCTGGACGGCTGGTCATTGCCGATGACGTCCGCGAAATGCGCTTCAACTAAGGAGACAATATGAAAGAAGTCGCTATCGTCTGTGCGCTACGTACGCCAATCGGCAGTTTTCGCGGCGCCTTATCTTCCCTTTCCGCCGTCGAGCTTGGCGCCGCCGTAGTGCGTGGTTTGCTTGAACGCACACAGCTACCGGCCAGCGCCGTTGACGAACTGATTTTTGGCCAGGTATTAACTGCCGGCTGCGGACAGAATCCAGCGCGACAAACCGCGCTGCGCGCCGGGCTACCGGTTGAAACTCCAGCCGTTACCATCAATCTGGTTTGCGGTTCCGGGCTGAAAGCCGTGCAACAGGCAGTACAAGCCATTCGCAGCGGCGAGGCGGAGATCGCGATCGCCGGCGGCCAGGAGAGCATGAGCAATGCTCCGTATCTGGTTCAGGGGGCGCGCGATGGCCTGCGTTTCGGCCATGCCAGTATGCAGGACAGTATGATTCAGGACGGATTATGGGATGCGTTTAACGACTATCACATGGGCATCACCGCCGAGAATCTCGCCGACGCCTTTGACATCTCCCGCCCCCAGCAGGATGCCTTCGCCGCCCTTTCGCAGCGCAAAGCCGCCGCCGCGATAGCCGCCGGGCGCTTTCAGGCTGAGATAGTGCCGCTTAGCGTCCCTCAGGGTAAAAAAGCGCCGCGCATGGTGGACGCAGACGAACAGCCGCGCCCGGAAACCAGCGAACAACAGCTCGCGCAGTTACGCCCGGCCTTCCGCACGGAAGATGGCAGCGTCACCGCGGGCAATGCCTCTTCGCTCAACGATGGCGCGGCGGCAGTGGTATTGATGAGCGTCGATAAAGCGCGGCAGCTTGGGTTGCCGGTGCTGGCACGGATTGTCAGCTCTGCGGTGGCCGGCGTCGATCCGTCCGTGATGGGTATCGGCCCGGTAAGCGCTTGCCGGAAGGCGCTGCAGCGCGCCGGCTGGTCGCTGGATGAGGTGGATCTCATCGAAGCCAACGAGGCCTTTGCCGTACAGGCGCTGGCGGTTGGAAAATTGCTTGAGTGGGACAGCCAGAAGGTCAACGTCAACGGCGGCGCTATCGCGCTCGGCCACCCGATTGGCGCCTCAGGATGTCGCATTCTGGTTAGTCTGCTGCACGAAATGCAGCGCCGCGATGTCAGCAAAGGCCTGGCGACGCTTTGCGTCGGCGGTGGTCAGGGTATCGCGATGACCATAGAACGTTAACAGGAGCCACTATGTTTACACCACAACTGGCGGTACTGGGCGCTGGCCTGATGGGCGTCGGCATCGCCTGCCATTTTGCCCGCCACGGCCACGCCGTACGCCTCTACGACACCGACCCGGCGCGCATTAGCGAGATCGAGAGCGTCGCCGCCGCCATTTTGCGCGAGCTCGAAGAGTGCGGGCAGTTTGACGCCGCTCAGCGTGCGTCGGTGCTCTCGCTCCTCTCCGGCACCACGGCATTAGGCGATCTTGCTGACGCGACCTTGCTGATCGAAGCGATTCCGGAACGTCTGGCGCTCAAGCACGCCTTATACCGCGAACTGGAAACGCTGATCGCCGACGAAGCCATCATCGCCAGCAACACCAGCGGACTACCGCCGGATCGGCTGGCGCAGGGTATGCGGCATCCGGAGCGCTTGTTAATCGCCCACTTCTGGCATCCGCCGCATTTTATCCCGCTGGTGGAAGTGGTGCTGGGTAGCGCTACCGTGGCTCATCTCGCCAACCAGGTCAGCGACTTTTTATCCTCCTGCGCGCTGGAAGCGGTGGTACTCAACCGCGCCGCGCCGGGGTTCGTCGGCAACCGACTACAGTTCGCCCTGCTGCGCGAAGCGCTGCATATCGTCAAGAGCGGCATCGCTTCGCCGGAAGTGGTCGACAAAGTGATGCGCGCCTCGCTCGGCCGCCGTTACGCGATGGTCGGCCCGCTGGAAGCCGCGGATATGACCGGTCTGGCGACGGTTCAGGATATCTGCCAGCACCTGCTGCCGGAACTGGCCACGGGCAGCGACATGATGTCGCTGGTCGCCGACAAAGTCGCGCAAGGCGATATCGGCGCCCGCAGCGGGCAAGGTTTTTATCGCTGGGATGAGACCCGGCAGAAACGAATACAGTCGCGCCGCGAACATCAGCTGCGCTATGCCCTGAAACCGTAACTTCTCGTTTTGTACCCCGACAATAACAATGATAGTGAGGAGTCGTAATGAGTGTGTTGATCGCCCTGGCCGCGCTGGCATTACTGATGCTGGCTGCGTATCGTGGATATAGCGTTATCCTGTTTGCCCCTATCGCCGCGCTTGGCGCGGTTCTGCTCACCGACCCGAGCGCGGTAGGACCTACCTTTACCGGCCTGTTTATGGAAAAAATGGTCGGATTCGTGAAGCTCTATTTTCCGGTATTTCTGCTCGGCGCCGTCTTTGGCAAGCTGATTGAACTATCGGGCTTCTCGCGCTCCATCGTCGCCGCCGCGATTCAAATTCTCGGGCGTCGACATGCGATCCCGGTGATCGTGCTGGTCTGCGCCCTGCTGACCTACGGCGGCGTTTCGCTGTTCGTGGTGGCTTTTGCGGTCTATCCCTTTGCCGCCGAACTGTTTCGCCAAAGCGGTATCCCGAAGCGACTGATCCCGGCAACCGTCGCGCTGGGCGCGTTCTCATTCACCATGGATGCCCTGCCGGGCACCCCGCAGATCCAGAACATTATCCCCACCAGCTTTTTTGGCACCAACGCTTGGGCGGCCCCCTGGCTTGGGTTGATAGGTTCACTGTTTATCATCACCTTCGGTTTACTGTGGCTGGAGCGACAGCGGCGTAAAGCGCTCGCGAATGGCGAGGGTTACGGTACCGATCTGCAAAACGAGCCGCAGACGCCGGATAACATCAATCTGCCGCATCCGCTGATCGCCATTGCCCCGCTGCTGCTGGTCGGCGTGCTGAACCTACTGTTTACCCGCTGGATCCCGCAGTGGTATGGCGCCAGCCACGAACTGACTCTGCCTGGGCTTGCCAAGCCCATCGTCACCGAGGTCGGTAAAATCACCGCTATCTGGGCCGTCGAGGCCGCGCTGCTGTCCGGCATCGTCGTGGTGCTGTTGTTCGGATTTCGCAATATCCGCGGCCGTCTGGCGGAAGGCAGCCGTACGGCGGTCGGCGGCGCGATCCTCGCGGCGATGAATACTGCCTCGGAATATGGTTTCGGCGCGGTGATTGCCGCCCTGCCGGGTTTCCTGGTGTTGTCGAAAGCCCTGACCGCTATTCCCAATCCCCTGTTAAACGAGGCGATTAGCGTGACCGTGCTGGCGGGGATCACCGGCTCCGCCTCCGGCGGAATGAGCATCGCGCTGGCGGCAATGTCCGATACCTTCGTGGCCGCCGCCCACGCCGCCAATATCCCGCTTGAGGTACTGCACCGCGTCGCGTCAATGGCCAGCGGCGGCATGGATACCCTGCCGCATAACGGCGCCGTCATCACGCTGCTGGCAATCACCGGCTTAAGCCATCGCCAGGCTTACGGCGGCATTTTCGCCATTACGCTTATCAAAAGCCTCGCGGTTCTGTTTGTCATTGCCGTGTTCTATTTAACCGGCATTGTCTGATGCCTGATTTAAGGAGTAACGAAATGAATTTGAACGGTAAAACAGCGCTGGTCACCGGCTCCACCAGCGGTATTGGTTTAGGCATTGCCAAAGTGCTGGCGCAGGCCGGCGCGCAGCTGGTGTTGAATGGTTTTGGCGACAGCATGAGCGCGCGAGCCGAGGTTGCCGCGCTGGGTAAAATTCCCGGCTATCACGATGCCGACCTGCGCGACGTCGGGCAAATTGAAGCGATGATGCGCTATGCCGAAAGCGAATTTGGCGGCGTCGATATTGTGATTAATAACGCCGGGATCCAGCATGTGGCGCCGGTGGAGCAGTTCGCGGTGGAAAAATGGAACGATATTCTGGCGATAAATCTGTCCAGCGTCTTCCACACCAGCCGCCTGGCGCTGCCGGGCATGCGCGAGCGCAACTGGGGGCGGATTATTAATATTGCCTCCGTGCATGGGTTAGTCGCCTCGAAAGAGAAATCCGCCTACGTCGCCGCCAAGCATGGGGTGATTGGCTTTAGCAAAACGCTGGCGTTGGAGACCGCGCGTACCGGTATAACCTGCAACGCGATTTGCCCCGGCTGGGTGCTGACGCCGCTGGTTCAGCAGCAGATCGATAAACGTATCGCAGAGGGGGCCGACCCGGAGCAGGCCAGAGCGCAGCTGCTTGCCGAAAAACAACCTTCCGGAGAATTCGTGACGCCTCAGCAACTGGGTGAAATGGCGCTATTTTTATGCAGCGACGCCGCCGCGCAGGTGCGCGGCGCGGCGTGGAATATGGATGGCGGCTGGGTGGCGCAGTAACGGGTAACCCAACGGAGAAAAGATCAGCGTATCTCCGTTGGGTCGCGCTATGCGTCCCGGGAATTAGAACATCTCTAAAAATCGCTTCACCGTACGCGAGCGCTCGAAGCGACGCCAGGCGATGGCAATATCGGTCTTGACCGGCGTCCCCTGTATCGATTGATAGCTGACGTTGGGCAGCGCGATGCAGGTCATCGACTGCGGCACCAGCGCGAAACCAAATCCGGCGTTAACCATACTCAGCGACGATGAAATCTGCGACGACTGCCTGGCGCGGTTCATATCGATACCGGCGCGCAGGCAGCTATTGAACACCAGCTCATACAAGCCCGGCGCCACTTCGCGCGGGAAGAGGATCGGCGCGACGTCCCGCAACTGTTCCAGCGCCAGCGTCGGTTCCGCTGACAATGGATTATCGCGCGGGAGCGCAATGACCATCGGCTCTTCATCAATGATACGCAAGTTAAACGCCTTACTGCTTTCACACGGCAAACGGACAAAGGCGATATCGATCTCCGCCTCGCTCAGCGCCGCCATCAAATTCGCCATGTTGCCCTCCCGTTGATGGAGGACGACGCCTGGGTGATCGAGCTGAAAACGGTGCAGCAAGGTGAAGATTTGCGGATGGAAAGCATCAGAACTGGTAATGCCTAATGACAAGCTGCCGTTCATTCCGCGAGCAATGCCCTTGGCCTTTTCCAGCGCCGCATCGCTCAGCGCGAGGATTTGGCAGGCATCCTCATAAAAGGACTCCCCGGCTTCGGTCAGCTCCACCCCGCGGGTTAGCCGACGCAACAGCGGAGTACCAACCTCACGCTCAAGCCTCTGAATTTGCTGACTTAACGGTGGCTGTGAGATACCCAGTTCTTTCGCTGCCCGGGTGAAGTGCCGCGTCCGGGCGACGGCGACAAAATAGCGTAGATAACGAAGTTCCATATCGAAAACGTCTCAAACCAGCATGGTTTCTATATTGGAACTGTGAGCTGAATCGGGTCAACCTTTATTTAATCTTTCTTATATTTGTTGAACGAGGAAGTGGCTCATGAATCATGCTTCAGATTGCACCTGCGAAGAGAGTCTGTGTGAAACGCTACGCGCGTTTTCCGCCCAGCATCCCGATAGCGTGCTATATCAAACTTCGCTGATGAGCGCCCTGCTCAGCGGCGTCTACGAAGGTACCACCACCATTGCGGACCTGCTGAAGCACGGCGATTTCGGCCTCGGCACCTTTAATGAGCTCGACGGCGAGCTGATCGCGTTTAGCAGCCAGGTGTATCAACTGCGTGCCGACGGCAGCGCGCGTAAAGCGCGGCCGGAACAGAAAACGCCGTTTGCGGTGATGACCTGGTTCCAGCCGCAGTACCGTAAAACCTTTGACCATCCGGTCAGCCGCCAGCAGCTGCATGAGGTTATTGACCAGCAAATTCCTTCCGACAATCTGTTCTGCGCGCTGCGAATCGATGGTCATTTCCGCCACGCCCATACCCGCACCGTGCCGCGTCAGACGCCGCCCTACCGGGCGATGACCGACGTGCTCGACGATCAGCCGGTTTTCCGCTTTAACCAGCGTGACGGCGTACTGGTCGGTTTTCGTACCCCGCAGCATATGCAGGGCATAAACGTCGCCGGCTATCACGAACACTTCATCACCGATGACCGCCAGGGCGGCGGCCACCTGCTGGACTACCAGCTCGACCATGGGGTATTGACCTTCGGCGAAATTCATAAGCTGATGATCGACCTTCCCGCCGACAGCGCGTTCCTGCAGGCCAATCTGCATCCCGATAATCTCGATGCCGCCATCCGTTCAGTAGAAAGTTAGGAGGTTCACATGGACAAACAGTATCCGCAGCGCCAGTGGGCGCACGGCGCCGATCTGGTCGTCAGCCAACTGGAAGCGCAAGGCGTACGCCAGGTCTTCGGGATCCCCGGCGCTAAAATCGATAAGGTTTTCGACTCGTTACTGGACTCCTCAATCCGCATTATTCCGGTGCGCCACGAGGCCAACGCCGCCTTTATGGCCGCCGCGGTCGGGCGCATTACCGGCAAAGCGGGCGTCGCGCTGGTGACCTCCGGACCCGGTTGTTCCAACTTGATAACCGGGATGGCCACCGCTAACAGTGAAGGCGATCCGGTGGTGGCGCTGGGCGGCGCGGTCAAACGCGCCGATAAAGCCAAACAGGTACACCAGAGTATGGATACGGTGGCGATGTTCAGCCCGGTCACCAAATACGCCGTAGAAGTGACCTCACCGGATGCGCTGGCCGAGGTGGTTTCCAATGCCTTTCGCGCCGCCGAGCAGGGTCGCCCGGGCAGCGCCTTCGTCAGCCTGCCGCAGGATGTGGTCGATGGCCCGGCGACCGGCAAAGTGCTGCCCGCCAGCAGCGCGCCGCAGATGGGCGTCGCGCCTGACGAGGCAATCAATCAGGTTGCGAAGTTGATTACCCAGGCGAAGAATCCGGTGTTCCTGCTTGGATTAATGGCCAGCCAGACGGAAAACAGCGCCGCGCTGCATCGTTTGCTGGAAACCAGCCATATTCCGGTCACCAGCACCTATCAGGCCGCCGGAGCGGTCAATCAGGATAACTTCTCGCGCTTCGCCGGGCGCGTCGGGCTGTTTAACAATCAGGCCGGTGACCGCTTATTGCAACTGGCCGACCTGGTTATCTGCATCGGCTATAGCCCGGTGGAATACGAGCCGGCGATGTGGAACAGCGGCAACGCGACGCTGGTACACATCGACGTGCTGCCCGCCTATGAAGAGCGTAACTACACGCCGGATGTCGAGCTGGTGGG
This sequence comes from Klebsiella sp. 141161, assembly GCF_050600815.1. Lineage (NCBI taxonomy): Bacteria > Pseudomonadati > Pseudomonadota > Gammaproteobacteria > Enterobacterales > Enterobacteriaceae > Klebsiella > Klebsiella sp. 141161. The sequence continues at coordinate 27,323 of NZ_JAQIRN010000007.1, forward strand.
CGATATCGCCGGCACGCTGAACAAGCTGGCGCAAAATATCGATCATCGGCTGGTGCTCTCGCCGCAGGCCGCTGAAATCCTCCACGACCGCCAGCATCAGCGCGAACTGCTCGATCGCCGCGGGGCGCAGTTGAATCAGTTTACTCTGCACCCGCTGCGCATCGTCCGCGCCATGCAGGATATCGTGAATAGCGACGTCACGCTGACGGTCGATATGGGGAGCTTTCATATTTGGATCGCCCGCTATCTCTACAGCTTCCGAGCCCGTCAGGTGATGATCTCCAACGGTCAGCAGACCATGGGCGTCGCCCTACCGTGGGCCATCGGGGCCTGGCTGGTCAATCCGCAGCGCAAAGTGGTCTCGGTCTCCGGCGATGGCGGTTTTCTGCAATCCAGTATGGAGCTGGAAACGGCGGTCCGCCTGAAAGCCAACATCCTGCATCTTATCTGGGTCGATAACGGCTACAACATGGTCGCTATCCAGGAAGAGAAAAAATATCAACGCCTGTCCGGCGTCGAGTTCGGACCAATGGATTTTAAAGCCTATGCCGAATCCTTCGGCGCGAAAGGGTTTGCGGTGGAAAGCGCTGATGCGCTGGAGCCAACGCTACGCGCGGCGATGGATGTCGACGGCCCGGCGGTGGTCGCCATCCCCGTAGATTACCGCGATAACCCGCTGCTGATGGGCCAGCTACATCTGAGTCAGATTCTTTAAGTCATCACAAAAGGAAATGGAAATGAAAAAAGTCGCACTTGTCACCGGTGCCGGTCAGGGCATTGGTAAAGCTATCGCGTTACGCCTCGTGAAGGACGGTTTTGCCGTGGCGATCGCCGATTACAATGACGTTACGGCAAAAGCCGTGGCGGATGAAATCAATCAGCACGGTGGGCGAGCAATCGCGGTCAAAGTCGATGTTTCCGACCGCGAGCAGGTGTTTGCCGCCGTCGAACAGGCGCGGAAAACGCTGGGCGGATTCAACGTCATCGTCAACAACGCCGGGGTTGCGCCATCAACGCCTATCGAATCCATTACGCCGGAGATTGTCGACAAGGTCTACAACATCAACGTTAAAGGGGTGATCTGGGGGATTCAGGCGGCAGTCGATGCCTTTAAAAAAGAGGGTCACGGCGGCAAAATCATCAACGCCTGTTCCCAGGCCGGTCACGTCGGCAACCCGGAACTGGCGGTCTACAGCTCGAGCAAATTCGCCGTACGCGGTTTAACGCAAACCGCCGCCCGCGACCTGGCGCCGCTGGGTATTACCGTCAACGGCTACTGCCCGGGGATTGTGAAAACGCCGATGTGGGCCGAGATCGATCGTCAGGTCTCCGAAGCGGCCGGTAAACCTCTGGGCTATGGCACCGCCGAATTCGCCAAACGCATCACCCTCGGCCGCCTGTCGGAACCAGAAGATGTCGCCGCCTGCGTCTCTTACCTTGCCAGCCCGGATTCCGATTATATGACCGGTCAATCGCTGCTGATCGATGGCGGCATGGTGTTCAATTAATAAAAAATAAGCTCTGACATGGTTTGCCCCTGCCTGTTCGCAGGGGCTTTTTTTCGTCTGTTACGGCGTTATTTTGCCGGATGGCGGCTGCGCCTTATCCGGCCTACCGTTCGCGCGGTCACTGCCATTTGTAGCCCCGGTAAGCGACAGCGCGACCGGGGAGCAGTGCAGAAAAAGCAAATATTTACCGCGCCTGCTGCTGCGCCTGCGCCAGCTGGCGGGCAATCGCCTCGCGGCGGGCATCGCCCTCCGGCAACAACATCAGTAGCTGCTGTAGCGCCGCTACCGCCTGCGGATAGTCTTCATTGCGGACCGCGCTGAGCGCCAGCATCTCCAGCACCGGCAGGTTTTTCGGCTGCCGCTGATGCAGCTCGCGCAGCAACAGCTCGCCCATTCGCATCTGCGCGTTATCGCCCGCCCGCACCAGCGCGCTGGCATAATCAAAGCCTGCCGCCGGGTCAGCCGGGGCCAGCTTATACGCCCGTCCAAAAGCGCCGATCGCCGTCTCGCCATCGTTTAGCAGCAGGCCGAGCCGCCCAAGCAGTTGCCAGCCGGCGAGATCGTCAGGGCTATCCTGCAGATGGCTGCGCAGCCCAAGCCTCAGTTGAGCCAACTCATCCATCCGCAGCGGCGCAGCGGTCGGATCCTTCGCCTGCGCCAGCAGCGCGGGATAATGACGCTCGCTTTGTCGCCACAGCAGCACCTGACCCACATCGCTGGTTTTCAGATAGAGCCCGCCGCTGACGAAGACCAACAATAGCGCCCCCGGTAGCAGCAACCAGCGGCTAAGCGGCCGAACGCGCGTTGGTTCCTGCGGCGAGATATCCGCCAGCAACGTACGTTGCAGCTCGACAATCATCTCCTCATTACCGTCAGTACGCTCCTGCTCAAGTTCGCGCAGTCGGGACTGGTACAGCGAGCGGTTTATGTCATTGCGATCCGCTGCTGTTTTCTGTTGCCGCGACCGGCGGTAACGCGGATCGAGCATACAGCACAGCCCACCCAGCGCCATCAGTACGCCGCCGTACCAGATCCAGCGCACGAACGGTTTGTAGTACAGACGCACCGCCCAGCTGCCATCATCCAGTTCTTCTCCCAGCGCGGCGTAAAGATCGCGGGTAAACCCGCCGCTGATGGCCGCTTCGGTCATCATCATCCGGCTGGCGGTGTAAAAGCGTTTTTCGGCATACAGCGTGGCTTCCGGGCGACCATTGCGGCTGACGGCAATCACCCCCTCGCCGCCGCTCCAGTTCGGCCCGACGATATTACGCACGCCCTTGAAGACGAAGTGATAACGATGAATATCGAGGCTGTCGCCAGCCCGCATGCGGACATCGCGCTCAATGCTGTAGTTCTGGCTGAAGGTGATGCCAATGACGGTTACCGCCACGCCGACATGGCCGAGCGCCATGCCCCACTGGCTACGCGTTAAGGTACGCAGGCCGCGCCAGAAGCCGTGGCGATGCGTGGCCCGTTCATGGACTTCAATCAGCGCGAAGATAAGCACCCACAGCGCCATCATCAGGCCGATAACCGCCATCGCGGTGATGCGGTCCTGAAGAAGCCATGGTAAGACCAGAGAAAGTGACAACGTCACAAGAAGCGATATCGCCAGTCGTTTAAGCTGTTTACGTGGCTCATCGCGGCGCCAACGAATCAGCGGCCCTAGCCCCAGCAGCAGTGCAAACGGCGCCATCAGCGCGGTGAACATGGTATTGAAGAACGGTTCGCCGATCGATATCGTCCCCAGCCCCAACGCTTTATGCACCAACGGCAGCAGCGTGCCTAACAGCACCACCAGCATCGCAGCCATCAGCAGAATATTGTTGCCAAGCAGGAACGACTCGCGCGACCAGAGCGTATGTTCCACTCGCGCCCGCACTCGCCCGCCTTTCACCGCATACAGCAGCAGCGAGCCGCCAATCGCGAGGGTCAACAAAGCCAGTATAAACATCCCGCGCGCCGGATCGGAGGCAAAGGAGTGCACCGATACCAGCACGCCAGATCGCACAAGGAAAGTCCCCAACAGGCATAGCGAAAACGCAGCCAGCGCCAGCAGCACGGTCCAGGCGCGGAAGCTGCCGCGCTTTTCGGTTACCGCCAGTGAATGCAGCAACGCGGTGCCAACCAGCCACGGCATAAACGAGGCATTTTCCACCGGGTCCCAGAACCACCAGCCGCCCCAGCCCAGTTCGTAATAGGCCCACGCCGAGCCCAGCACGATCCCAAGTGTCAGGAACATCCACGCCGCCTGCGTCCACGGGCGCGACCACCGCGCCCACGCGGTATCCAGCCGTCCCGCCAGCAGTGACGCAATCGCGAAGGCGAAGGCCACCGAGAAGCCCACGTAGCCCATGTAGAGGATCGGTGGATGAAAAATCATCCCAATATCCTGCAGCATAGGATTGAGATCGCGGCCATCTACGGGATACAGCGGCAGGCTGCGGCTGAACGGATTGGAGGTGAACAGGATAAATAGCAGGAAACCGAAGGCGATCATCCCCATCACCGCCAGCACCCGCGCTACCGCGTCGGGCGGCATCTGACGACTGAAGAGCGCGACGGCGAACGTCCACACGCTGAGCAGCAGCACCCACAGCAGCAAAGAGCCTTCGTGCGCTCCCCAGGTAGCCGCCACCCGGTACCACACCGGCAGCGCGCTGTTGGAGTTTTCCGCCACGTAGCGGATGGTGAAGTCATTGATTACAAAGGCATGCACCAGCAGCGCAAACGCGCCGATGATGCAGATAAACAGCGCACAGGCCAGCGGCCGGGCTAATGCCATCAGCCATCGTTCCTGGCGCGCTGCGCCCCATAGCGGAAAGATACTTAGCAGCAGCGCCAGCCCTGCCGCCAGACACAGCAGGTAGTTGCCTAGTTCCGGCATCATGGCTGTGTCCCCTGTTGTTCAGGTGTCATCACGTTTTTTACCTCAGGCGGGGCGAATCCAGTGCCCCGCCCCGGCCCAGTTACTCTGCAGCAGCCGGCAGTTTCGAGACGTCGGCATTACCTAACGCCTTCTCATCGCGAATCATCGACTTATCTTTTCGTACTTTCGCCACATCGCTGGCGCTCACCGGCGGCGCGTTGTTGCCCCAACTGGTGCGGATGAAGTTGACCACATCCGCAACCTGTTGATCGTCAAGACGCCAGCCGAATGACGGCATAGTCAGGTTCGAGACCGCATCCTTCACCGCCGGCGTGGTGTTGCCGGTCAGAATGATGTGAATCAGCGAGGTCGCATCTTCGGTCTGTACCACCGGGTTGCCTTTCAACGACGGGAACGCGCGTTTATAACCGACGCCGTCGGTACGGTGGCAGGCAGCGCAGTTATCGACGTACAGCGCCGCGCCGGTTTTGCTGTCATCGCCTTTCCACAGATCTTTCGCCACACTATCTTCCACCGGAGCTGGCGTCTGTTTACCGCCGCGCGGCGGTAACGACTTCAGATAGCGGGCAATAGCGGTGATATCGTCATTCGAGAGATACTGCAGGCTGTGCTCAACCACGTCGCTCATGCCGCCGAAGACCACGGATTTATCATTGCGCCCGGTTTTAAGGAACTCGGCCAGTTCAGCTTCGCTCCAGCTTCCCAGCCCGTCGCGATTTTCACCGCGCAGGCTGGATGCCACCCAACCGTCAATCGGCGCATTGCTACCCGCCAGGTAGTTATCACCTTCGCTTTCGCTAAGCGCTTTTTCCTGCATCGTCAGGCTACGCGGGGTGTGGCAGGCGCCGCAGTGGCCAAGGCCTTCCACCAGGTAACGGCCGCGCTCCAGTACCGGGTCCACCTGCGGATTGGCGACAAAGTCGCTCGGCGTCGGGGCGAAGATGCCGCGCCAGAACGCCAGCGGCCAGCGCATCGACAGCGGCCACGGAATGTCCGTGTCTTTGTTGGCGACGTTAACCGGCTCCACGCCGTGCATAAAGTAAGCGTACATGGCGCGCATATCCGCTTCGTTGATACGGGCGAAGGAAGGATACGGCATCGCCGGATAGAGCGTTGAGCCGTCTTTACGCACGCCTTTACGCACCGCGTCGTCAAACTCTTCGAAGGTATAACCGCCAATACCGTGCGCTTTGTCCGGCGTGATGTTGGTGGAATAAATGGTGCCGATCGGTGTTTCCATTGGCAGACCGCCGGCAAAAGGTTTGCCCTCTTTACCGTTGGTGTGGCAGGCCACGCAGTCGCCGGCGCGCGCCAGATATTCGCCCTGCTTAATCAGATTACTGTCCGCAGGCGCCTCTTCGGCGAACGCCGCGCAGCTTAACGCACCGAGAACCAGTGCCGATAACCATTGCATTTTCATGATTTGCTTTCCCTTATGCCTGCACCAATGGACCCGGATTTCTCAGGTACTGTTCGCGGATAGCCTTCGCCGACCAGTAAGCCAGCGCGGCAACGGTCCCCGTCGGGTTGTAGCCCAGCCCCTGTGGGAAAGCGGAAGCGCCGATGACGAAGACGTTATGCACGTCCCAGCTCTGCAGATAACGGTTCACCGCGCTGGTTTTCGGATCTTCGCCCATCACCGCGCCGCCGTTCATATGGGTGGTCTGGTAGCTGGTGGTGTCAAAGTGGCTATTGGCGTTTTTCGGGCTGCCGAGCATATATTTCGGCTTCATCGCTTTGGCGATCGGCGCCATCTTATCGAACATAAACTGCGCCATCTTGATGTCGTTTTCCTGCCAGTCGAAGGTCATGCGCAGCAGCGGCTGACCAAAGACGTTTTTGTAGTTCGGATCGAGATCGAGATAGTTCTGGCGATAGGACTGATGCGCGCCGTGGGCATCCATCGACAGGTGGTGGGTGTAGGTGTCGGCCACCGCCGATTTCCATTTACTGCCCCACGCCGGGGTACCCGGAGGCACCGGCACGCCGGAGATAGGCTTGGTCCCCGCCTGGTTGACCCAGAATGGCGAACCGCCGACGAAGCCCGCCGCGCCGTGATCGAAGTTATCGGCGTTGAAGTCATCGACGCCTACGCCGTTGCCGCCCGCGCCAATGAACGGGTTGGTGAAAGTATCTTTATCGAAAATGGCCTTGATAGTGGTCATGTTCTGATAGGCGAAGTTACGCCCGACGACCCCTTCGCCCGTCTCAGGATTGTACGGTTTACCAATCCCGGAAAGCAGCATCAGATGCACGTTATGGAACTGGAAGGCGCCGATAATCACCAGATCCGCCGGCTGTTCCATTTCACGGCCCTGACCGTCGACATAGGTCACACCGGTGGCGCGGGATTTATCGTCGGTCAGATTGACCTTCAGCACGTTGGCGTTGGTACGCAGTTCAAAGCGTTTTTCCTGGCGCAGCGCCGGCAGAATGTTCACGTTCGGCGAGGCTTTCGAATACATGTAGCAGGCGTAGCCGCTGCAGAAACCGCAGAAGTTACACGGCCCCATCTGCGCGCCATAAGGGTTGGTATAGGAGTCGGAGGTGTTTGCGGAAGGCAGGTTATACGGATGATAGCCCACTTCCAGCGCCGCCTTTTCAAACAGCTGCGCCGACCAGGTATTTTTCTGCGCCGGCAGCGGGAAATCGTCCGAGCGATCCGGCGCGAAGGCGTTACCGCCGCGGCCTTTACCGACAACCTTCCCTTTAACCGACCAGGCGGTACCGGAGGTGCCAAAGACTTTTTCCGCTTTATCGAAGAACGGTTCCAGTTCGTCGTAGGTGACGCCGAAATCCTGGATGATCATATCCTGGGGAATGAAGTTTTTGCCGTAGCGCTCTTCATAGTGGCTGCGCATACGCAGTTCGATCGGATCGACGCGAAAATGCACGCCGGACCAGTGCAAACCCGCGCCGCCAACGCCGGTCCCCGGCAGGAAGGCGGCCAGTTGGCGATAGGGTACCGCCTGCTGGCTGGTGTTGTGACGAATCGTCACCGTGCTTTTAGAGAGATCCTGGAACAGCTTGCGGCGGATGTTATAGGTCAGCTCATCGATAACCTGCGGATAAGCGCCGTCCGGCCAGGTATCGCGCATCGGGCCGCGCTCCAGCGCGACGACGTTGAGCCCCGCTTCCGTCAGCTCTTTGGCCATAATCGCGCCAACCCAGCCGAAGCCAACGATCGCTACATCGGTTTTTTTCAATACGGTCGCCATGATTACGCCCTCTCCCCATTAATTGATACCGGCGGGAAGGGATAGCGTTCGCCTCGTTCAACCCAGTCCATAAAGTCGGCGCGCGCGCCGGGAAAATTAATCAGCGTCCAGCCGACCATGCCTTTATTACCGCCATGGATAGGGTCGCTGAAGAAGCCTTCGCGGGTGTTTTGCAACAGATAGGAGAAAAACAGCGAGGCCGGCAGCTGTTTGAACTGCGCCTTGCCGGATTCCCACAGACCGAGCGCCTCATCCTGCTGTTCGCCGCTCAGTTCAGCAAAGCTCTTGTGATACTGGTTTTGACACCACTCTTCGGCATCGGCGATACCGAGGTTATAAATCTGCTTTGGTACCAGCGGCAGCTGGTAGCCCATCTCTTTCGGCACGTCGGGGTTAAATGGCCCCTGCATATACCAGATGGAACCGGTGGCATAAGGGGTGTTGAGCTGGCGGTCGATAAACTCCGGCACACCGGCCTCTTTGGCGCCTGGACCGAGTTCATCGGCTGGGATTAAGCGAGCGACGGCGGCGTTGATAAACAGCCACTCACGATCGTTGAAGAATTGCGGCTTCCAGTCGCTGGATGCGGCGTTGCCACCGGCAGAGGGTGCGGAAGCCGCCTGCGCCGTGGCGCTCGTCGCCACGCCAATGGCGCCCACGCTACCGCCGCCGATGACGACCGTTGGAATCAAGGCCATTGATTTTACTAAAAAATCACGCCTCGAATTGTTGGTTTTCTCGCTCGACATAATCACATTCCTGTCAATTAAATTACTGTTTTGACGCTTACAAGCCCAGCAAATCTCGCTCTGGTACCGATACCATTCAGCGATGACGCAACAGACCCTCTGGCTCTGGCCAATAAGACGTACAATAAATCGCCAATAGCGATAAGATTTATAGGGTTATCGTTTGGATATTAGACGATTCTCAACGCAACGCGGGAAAATGGCGCAAATATTCACCGGGTTGTCACGATAAGATCGGGCATTTAATAACCTGAGTGCGGTAAGTCATGCGGAAATTACGCGCCTTTGGTTTTACCAAAGCGCCAATAAAGGGTGATATGTATCACATTTGTTATTTTTTGTTTATGGTACATGGCAGATTAAGCACCTGTAAATACTCGCTTAATGAATAATTAAACAATTCGAGCTGTTAAATTAGTTAATCACCGTTGCTAATTAAATCGATACTGGTTCCCTTATCAATTTAACGACCCGGTGATGTCGTACAGATATTCCCAACCACAAGGAGAATTTATGTTCGATCATGTCAAATTTGGCGTCAGTGATTATGCCGCGAGCAAGGCATTCTTTTTACAGGCGCTGGCGCCGCTCGGCGTGACGCTGGCGGGCGAAGGCGAGCCGGCTTACGGCGCGGAGCTAGCTGGGGCGAACGACGCCTCTTTATGCCTCTATCAAAGCGAAGATAAACCCGCGCCGCTGCATATCGCCTTTTGCGCCGACAGCCGCGAGCAGGTTGATGCCTTCTGGCACGCGGCGCTGGCCGCCGGAGGCAAGGATAACGGCGCGCCGGGATTACGACCTAATTACCACGCCAATTACTACGCCGCCTTTGTCATTGCGCCAGATGGACACAATATCGAAGCGGTGTGTCATCTGGCGCCCTAAGCAAAGTTTATCGCTGCGGGAAAATCCACACATCATCCGCGGGCAGCGTCAGGTGACAATGTTCGGCGTCACGCAGGGCCGTGCCGTAGGCGCGGATAGCAAAGTCATCGCCCTCGGTACGGAACAGATATTCCCACCGATCGCCGAGGTACATGCTGGTCAGCAGCGGAAGTTCCAGGCTGTTGTCCTGCGGCGAGCAGTCAAGGCGCAGCCGTTCGACGCGGATCACCGCCGTCGCCGGCTGACCGACGCTGACCCCCTCGCCCGCGCCCCCCCATAGCGCCCAACTGGCGCCTTCAACCCGCGCTCGCCCATTCTCCAGCGCCGTCACCTTACCGTGCAGGCGGTTATTGCTGCCCATAAACTCGGCGGCGAACAGGGTGGCTGGGTTACCGTACATCTCCTGCGGCGTCCCCTGCTGTTCAATCACGCCGTTGTTAAGCAGCAAAATGCGATCGGAGATCGCCATCGCTTCATTCTGATCGTGGGTGACCATCAGCGCCGACAGGCCCAGCTTGATAATGAGCTCGCGCAGGAATACCCGCGCCTCTTCACGCAGCTTGGCGTCGAGGTTGGATAGCGGCTCATCCAGCAGAATAACCGGCGGGTTATAGACCAGCGCCCGTCCTATCGCCACACGCTGCTGCTGGCCGCCGGAAAGCTGATGCGGGTGCCGGTTGCCCAGATGTCCCAGACCTAACTGATCGAGTACGCTCTGCACCCGCTGTTTAATCTCGCCGCTGGCCACTTTACGCAGTTTCAGCGGATAGGCCACGTTGTCGAATACCGTTTTATGCGGCCACAAGGCGTAGGACTGGAACACCAGCCCGAGATTACGCTCTTCCGCCGGGATTTCGCTACGCGGACTACCGTCATAAACCACGTTATTGCCGATGGTGATCCGCCCGGCGGTCGATTTCTCCAGCCCGGCGACCGCACGTAGCAGCGTGGTTTTCCCGCTACCTGAAGGGCCAAGCAGCGACACCACTTCCCCGCGTTTGAGCTCCATCGACACCCCTTTCAGCACCGGGTTGTCGCCATAGGTCAGATGCAAATTGTCTACCGATAACTCAATCATGTAATTTCACTCCAAAGCGCAGGGCGATACCCAGACCGACTACCACCAGCAGAATATTGATAAACGATAGCGCCGCGACGATATCAATGGCGCCCGCCGCCCACAACGAGACCAGCATCGACCCGATCGTTTCGGTGCCTGGCGACAACAAATACACGCCGGTTGAATACTCGCGTTCAAAGATCAGGAACATCAGCAGCCAGGAACCGATAAGCCCGTAGCGCGCCAGAGGAATGGTGACGTGGCGGGTGATTTGTCCGCGAGAAGCGCCGGTACTGCGCGCGGCCTCCTCCAGCTCCGGCGCCACCTGCAGCAGCGTTGATGAGATAAGGCGCAGGCCGTAGGCCATCCACACCACCGTATAGGCCAACCAGACGCTGAAAATGGTGTTGCGCAGCGCGCGCAGTTGCACGATAAGATGTTCGCGCAGCCAGTCGGCGACCGGCAGCGCCGAGAGCCAGCCATTTTTCAATGACTGATCGAGCCACATTGGCACAAACAGAAACACCCACAGAAACGCCAAACCGGCCAACAGGCCCGGCACCGCACGAGGTACCAGCACGCTGTAGTCGAGAAAGCGCGTGACGTTATCCGGTTTACGGTGCATGGCGATACCGACAAACAGATAGCACACCACCGCCAGCGCGCCGCCGATAATCCCGATCGCCATCGAGTTGACGATCGCCCGCAGCAGATTCGGCTGCTGCCAGATGTTGCGGAAAGTCGCCAGCGACAGCTCATCCCATAGTGAAACGCCAACGCCCCAGTTGGAAATAAAGGCCCGTAGCGCCACACCCAGCAGCGGGACGCCAATGGTCACCGTCAGCCACGCCACCACGACCGCGCCCGCGACCCAACGCCATTTCCCCAGCGGCAAGGCGCGCGACTGCGATGCTTTACCTTTCATGGTCACGAAGCGATTGGCGGTACGCATCAACCGGCGCTGCAACATGACCAGCGGAATGGTAATGCAGATTAACACCACCGCGACCGCCGCCATCAGATGGTAAGAGGGCGTTCCCAGTTTATTGGTCAACTTATAGAGATAGGTCGCCAGCACCATGTTGCCTTCCGGATCGCCGAGCACCAGCATCAGGCCGAAGACCTCCAGGCCGAGGAAGAACAGCAGCACGCAGGCGTAAAGAATGGATGGCCGTACCATCGGCAGGCTCACCGAGGTCATCACCTGCAGCGGCGTGGCGCCGACGGTACGCGCCGCCTCTTCCACATCCGAACCAACGCTACGTAGCGCCGAGGAGATATAAAGATAGGCGTGCGGAACGTGCGTTAAACCGGCTATTACCACGATGCTGAACATCGAGTAGATATTCCAGGGCACAAAACCCAGCCACGCCTGCGCCCACTGCGACAGGAAACCGACCGGCCCGGCGGCCACCACATAACCAAAGCCCAACACCATCGGCGAGACGAAAATCGGCACCAGGATAAGCGGCTCAATAAAGCGCCTGCCGGGTAAATCTGTGCGAACCATTAAAAAGGCCAGAATACCGCCCAGCGGAATCGCGATAATGACCAGACCAAAAGCGAGGATAAATCCAGAGCGTAAGGCCAGGTAAAAATCCGGGTCGGTAAAAATAAAACCGAAGGCTTCGAGGCTCCACTCTTTAGAGCGGGCAAAAAATGGTGCGGAAAGAAAACTTTGCGCCACAATAAATAATAGCGGAACGTAAATTACCAGTGCCGCTATCAATACCACTATGCCACGCGGTAGCCCTTGCCACTTTCTGCGTAAAATGTTCATCTTTAATTCCCCTGGCAAAGTGCAGAGATAAATTATCAAGAAGAGATAATGAGTACTTATTTACTGAATACTGATACGATCATTCCCCCGGATACGTTCCAGGGGAAGTTTCATAGGTAATTACTTTATTTCGCAGCAGCGGCACGCCATTGCTTAATAAATTCCAGACGCTGTTTGGGTTGCAGATATTGCAGCAGGCTTTCATCCACCGGAATCGGCTTCAGCGCATTGCCCAGTAATTTGGTCATCCCGTCGATATCATTTTTACCTTCAATGTCGTTGCGAATTGACGGGATATCGCCCTGAGAGGCAAGAATTGTTTGCCCTTTTTCCGACAGTACGTAGTCGAACCACAGTTTCGCCGCATTTGGGTGTCCTGCTTCCGCAGTAATAAATGAGACGCGGGACAGCACCAGCACGTAGTCTTTCGGATAGGCAATGCCTAATGACGGGTCGGTTTTAGCGCGCGCTTCGGCATAGGATCCCAGAATGTTATAGCCGATCAGGTTTTCACCGGAGGAGACGCGCTCCATCATGGTGCCGGTAGAAGATTGCACCGTCAGGCCGCCTTTGGCGATATTCGCCAGGTCGGCGAAGTAGTTGGCGTCAGCTTTGCTATCCTGCACCGCCAGCATAAAACCAAGCCCCGATTTCTCGATATCGTAGGTGGTGACTTTGCCTTTAAATTTATCAGCCTGCCCGGCGATAAGTTTGGCCAATGCGGTATGTGAATCCGGCACTTCATTTTGTGGGATCAGCCGTTTGTTATAGATAAAGACCACCGGCTCATAGGTTGTGCCGTAGGCTTTTTGCTGCCAGACCGCCCATTTCGGCAGCTTGCCAACTTCCGGCGAGGCATACTCTTGCGCATAATCGGTGGCTAATTTCAGCGCCGTGTCCATGGAAGAGCTCCACACCACGTCGCCGCTCCCGCCGCCGGCGGCTTGTTCACTAATATAACGGTTGTACAGCTCGGTGCTGTTCATATCGTTATATTCAACTTTAATCCCAGGATATTGCGCTTCAAAGCCTTTAATTAACGGCCCTGCCGCTTTGGTGTCCGTTGTGGAATAAACCACGACTTTACCCTCTTTCACCCCGGCATCAACGACTTTTTGATAATCTGCCGGGTAGCCCTGCGGCACCTCCGCCAGCGCGGAGTACGAGAAGACTGTCGTCAGTGAAACCACTAAACCACCGATTTTCTTATACATAAAATCAACCCTTAAGCATCAATAATTAAACACAAATTTAACATATAGTGCTACAACACCCTCTGCAACGCTGCGGGTGGGGTTTTTATGGCTTTTGTGACAATGGTGTAGTTTAAAAAGTAGTGTTTATGGAGTTTATTCAGCGAATAGTGAAAACAGCGAGCGAGGTCACAGATTAATGCTGCAGCGTCATGGAGCGATTAGCGCTATGGTCAAAGCCTTTATTTGCATTTCTTCAGGACCATTCGAATAAAGAAAAACAGGAGCAGTGTCATTACGAGGATGGAGTAATAAATGTACCTTTTACATATTCACCTAATATTACATTCAAAACCATTTTGCCGGGCGGTTTCGTCAAAATGAACCATGCCAATAATCTCCCTATTCAGTGAGAGATATTTATCGCCTTGATCTTCTGCGCCTTGCGGCGCAGCATGGAACGGCAAACGCAACAAAACAACAACATACATCGAGGAGACTATCCGTGCCTACAGGACATCGATTTCGCCCCACGGAGCTACACCACTTCGTCACCACCCTGTTCACGCAGCTGGGCAGTACGCCAACCGAAGCCGCGCTGGTCGCAGACCACCTGATCGCAGCCAACCTTGCCGGACACGATTCCCACGGCGTCGGCATGATCCCGAGTTACGTAAAATCCCATAGCGAAGGGTTTCTGCAACTTAACCGTCACGCCAGCGTGATGAAAGACGCCGGCGCCGTCGTCACCCTCGACGGCAACGCCGGTTTCGGCCAGGTCGTTGCCCATGAAGCCATGCAGTTGGGGATTGAAAAAGCCAAACAGCACGGCCTGGCCGCCGTGGCGCTGCGCAATGCTCACCATATCGGGCGCATCGGTTACTGGGCGGAACAGTGCGCCGCGCAGGGGTTAATATCCATTCATTTCGTCAGCGTCGTCGGCGACCCGATGGTGGCGCCATTTCGCGGCAAAGATAGCCGCTTCGGCACTAACCCGCTCTGCGTGGTCTTCCCGCGTGAAGGCCACCCGCCGCTGCTGCTCGATTACGCCACCAGCGCCATCGCTTTTGGCAAAACCCGCGTCGCATGGCATAAAGGCGAAGCGGTGCCTGCCGGCTCATTGATTGATTCTCGCGGCGAACCGACCACCGATCCGGCGGTGATGCAGACCTCGCCGCTTGGCGCCCTGCTCACCTTTGCCCAACACAAAGGTTATGCCCTGGCGACGCTGTGCGAGGTGCTCGGCGGCGCGGTCTCGGGCGGGCAAACGACCCATCAGGATAGCCTGCAGGGCTGCGTCGACGCTATCTTCAACTGCATGACTACCATTATTCTCAGCCCGGAAGCTTTCGATGCGCCGCAGATGCAGCGCGAAACCGAGGCCTTTATCGACTGGTGTAAACAGTCGCCGCACGATGTCGATACGCCTATTTTGGCGCCGGGTGAGTGGGAAGCGGCCAATCGTCAGCAGCGGCTGGCAAACGGTATTCCGCTCGATGCCAGTAGCTGGCAGGCGATCTGCGCCGCCGCGCGGCAGGCCGGGATGTCGCAGGAGATGTTGAACCAATTGCAGCAGAACATGGAAGTCAACGCTTAACCTCAGCCCCCGCGGGGCGATCGTCAGCCACGGCGTCCCGCGTCATCGTCACTTGTGACGACGTCAGTGATTTTCCCGCGTCTTCATCACCTTCACCCCGCGTCATCAGCGCTATCTTCACTTTGGCACGCATTATGCAATCGAAGTGCATCGCACGACGTTCAACGTCGCGCGTTTGCTGACGGTAGCCTGCCGGGCCCGGCGCGCTATCGCCCTATCTTCACTGTTAACAGGTCTGTTACTGATGAATAAAATTACCAGCGTGTGCCCCTATTGCGGGGCGGGTTGTAAACTCAAATTGGTTGTCGAAAATGATAAAATCATTCGCGCCGAGGCCGCCGACGGTGTCACCAATCAAAACCAGCTATGCCTGAAAGGCTACTACGGCTGGGATTTCCTCAACGACACGCAGCTTCTCACGCCTCGCCTCAAGCAGCCGATGATTCGTTATCAGAAAGGCGGCCCGTTCACCCCGGTCAGTTGGGAAGAAGCGATTCGCTACACCGCCGCTAAGCTCCGCGAGATCAAGGCCAAATATGGCCCACGCGCCATCATGACCACCGGATCGTCCCGCGGCACCGGTAATGAAACCAATTACGTGATGCAGAAATTCGCCCGTGCGGTACTCAATACCAATAACGTCGACTGCTGCGCCCGCGTTTGCCACGGGCCGTCGGTCGCCGGGCTGCAGGCTTCGCTCGGCAATGGCGCGATGAGCAACTCGATAAGCGATATTGAGAACTCAAAATGTCTGCTGGTCTTTGGCTATAACTGCGCCGATTCTCACCCTATCGTAGCGAGACGGGTACTGAGAGCCCGCGACAACGGCGCGAAAATCATCGTCTGCGATCCGCGGCGCATTGAAACCGCCCGCATCGCCGACCAGCATCTGCAGCTCAACAACGGCAGCAATATGGCGCTGGTCAACGCCTTCGCCTATGTCCTGCTGGAAGAAGATCTCTACAATCACGATTACGTTGAGCGTTATACCGAAGGGCTGGAGGCCTATCGTGAGGCGGTGAAAGACTACTCTCCCGAAGCCGTGGAAGCGCTGGTCGGCGTCCCGGCGCTGGCCATTCGCCGGGCGATGCGCACCTTCGCCGCCGCCCCTTCCGCCACCATTATGTGGGGAATGGGCGTGACCCAGTTCGGCCAGGCGGTTGATGTCGTCCGCGGTCTCGCCAGCCTCGCGCTGCTGACCGGCAACCTCGGACGGGCCAACGTCGGCGTCGGCCCGGTGCGCGGACAGAATAACGTCCAGGGCGCCTGCGACATGGGGGTGCTACCCAACCAGTTCCCGGGCTATCAGGACGTCACCGACGCCGCGGTGCGCGCCAAATTCGCCAATGCCTGGGGCATCGATCCGGCGCTGATGGATACGCAAATCGGCACCCGTATCACTGAAGTCCCGCATAAAGCGCTGGCGGGAGAAATCAAAGCCTACTACATCATGGGCGAGGATCCGCTGCAAACCGAGGCCGATCTGGGTCTGGTACGCAAAGGGATGGAGGCGCTGGATTTCGTGGTGGTGCAGGATATCTTTATGACTAAAACGGCGGAAGTGGCTGACGTTCTGCTGCCGGCGACATCCTGGGGCGAGCACGGCGGCGTCTTTACCTGCGCCGACCGCGGCTTCCAGCGTTTTGAACAGGCTATTCCGCCCACAGGTAACGTGAAACGCGATTGGGAAATTATCAGCCTACTGGCCAGCGAGATGGGCTATCCAATGCATTACACCAGTAACCAGCAAATCTGGGATGAAATGCGCGAACTCTGCCCGCTGTTCTACGGCGTAACCTGGGAGAAAATGGGCGATATGGGCCACGTGCAGTGGCCGTGCCCGACGCTCGATCACCCCGGCACGCCGTGGTTGTATCAGGATAATCACTTTGATACCCCATCGGGCAAAGGGCAACTGTTCGCCGCGCCATGGCGCGCGCCGGCGGAAACGCCGGACGATGATTTCCCGCTGGTGCTCTGCACGGTGCGCGAAGTCGGCCATTACTCCTGCCGTTCAATGACCGGCAACTGCGCGGCGCTGCAGTCGCTGGCGGACGAACCGGGCCGGATCCAAATGCACCCTGCTGATGCCGAGCGGGCGGGTATCGCCGATCGTCAGCTGGTATGGGTGAGTTCGCGGCGCGGCAAAGTGATGACTCGCGCCGATCTCAGCGAGCGGATCAACCCCGGCGCGGTGTACATGACCTATCAGTGGTGGGTCGGCGCCTGTAATGAGCTTACCCAGGATAATCTGGATCCTATCTCGAAAACGCCGGAAACCAAGTACTGCGCGGTGAAGGTAGAGGCTATTGCCGACCAGGACTGGGCGGAACGGTACGCCTGGACGACCTATAGCCTGATGAAGGCGCGGTTAAAGGCGGCGGCAAACGCCTGAGGGTAAATTCAGGGAGAAGCTTAGCTTCTCCCTGGAATCTGACGTTGTCTGGATTGACATCAAAATAGGCCTTCTTTGGCATGACGCACGCTGTCAGGTGTTTTCCCAGTCCACCCCTGGAATGCTCGATAAAAGGAATTGGGATCTTCGAATCCCAGGAGGAAAGCGATCTCTGCGCCGGACATCGTGGTATTTGCCAGGTAGTGTCGGGCAAGGCTCTCCCGCACCATATTGACCAGGGCGCGAAAGTTTTCCCCCTCTTCCTCGAGACGACGTTGAAGCGTACGCTTGCTCAAGCCCAGTCGCTCCGCGGCCTTCTCAATGGTAGCCGCGTTACCAGGCAACAGCTCCAGTAAGACAGCACGCACGCGTTCCGCCGTTGACGCCGTCGAATCGAGTTCACTGAGCCGACGGCGAAGATCGGGTTCGAACGCGTGAAACATGCTTTCGTTGACCGTCAGGAATGGACGCAAAGCATCCACAGCGGCGAAAGCGATTGCTGGATACTCTCCTTTTTGCACAGGTACGCCGAAGAAATTCTCGTAACGCCGGAGATAATGACTGGATGGAAGTCGCGGCAGGATAACGCGATACGCCTTAATGTGCTCACGGGTAGCCAGTCTGGCTAGTCGCACAAAAAACGCAATCTCGGCCACTTGCAGCGAGTAAGGTACCTCGGTTTGTATCGACAACCAGCGAGGCGTCACGACCAGTTCGCCTGCGTCACCCGTATTGACTTCCAGGCTCATGGGCGCCACAAGTTGCTTGTATTTGGCGAGGCGCTGCATAGCCTGTACCAGATTCGCGCTGCACAGGGCAGCGAATAGTGGTGGGTTGAAAGAATCAGCCGAGAGAGTCTCGACAATGCGTAAGGGAAACATGGCATCACTTGCCTCAGCCTCTAAAGCGCGCCAGAAACAAAAATAGTCTTCGCCAGAAAGCCCCTGTCTTGTACGGGAGAGTAAATCGTCTGGAAGGCCGGCCCGACGCAATACATGGCCAGGCTGAACACCTAAGTCCTTCAGTATTGCCAGCCAGCCAATATCCATGGGAAAAGTTTTGTTTTGCACCTTCAGAACTCCGTCACTATTGCTCATTCAACCGACGCTCAGAGTATAGAGCAGTCGTGCGCTTAACCCCCTTCAAACCGCGCCACAATGACTGCACGTTGCGCCAACCTGTAACATTCGCGACTCACTCCCTGTGCTGGCATCTCTCGCATTAAAATTGGCGCGGATTGCCAGAGCGTTGTCGCGGCTTGCTTCCTATAGTGAGATGTAAACATCGCACCAGCCTGGACACGTTCCACCTGTCCTGGCGGTCCAATCTGAGCAATAGAGAAATTCCAATGAATGCTACCGAAGCTATCGACCAACTGGATCCCCAAAAATGGACCACAACATCTCCTGCAGAACGTTTGCGCCTGCTGGAGGAAGTCCGTGCAAACCTGAAGAAGTACGGTGATGACCTCGCCTTCGCCGACAGCAAGATGAAGAATGGCATCCTCGGTGCGCCTCTTTTTTCATACCCAATGTCCAAGGTTGCTACCGTCGTTCCTATGGCGAGTACCGTCTCGGCAGCCATCATCCTTTATGAATCCATTCTCGACGGCAAGATGCCACAGCCGCTGAGCGTGGAAAAAGTGAGTGAGGATCTCTACGACATTTATGTCTTTCCGCAGGAGCGGAAGGACAAGTTGATGTACGCGGATCAGAAGAGTCGCATCCGTGTGAAAGGCGCACCGAAACAAATCAATCCGATGGAAAAGCCCGCGGGTATTATTGCCGTGCTGGGTGCCGGTAACTACAGCTCAGCGCTCGAGGTGTTGAAGGCGATCTTCTTCGAGAACTGTGCGGTCGTACACAAACCGCATCACCTGAACGAAGAAACCGACAGGATTTGGGCGAAGATCATGCAGCCGCTGATTGATCGGCGCGTTCTGAGCTTCTGCGATGCCGATCGGGGACAAGACCTGACAGTAGACCCCCGCCTCTCCCGGATTTACTTTACAGGTGGAACCGCAACGGCCGAGGCTATTATGTCAGCCACAGAGACGCCGCTTATCTCCGAATGCGGCGGCAATAACCCATGCATCATCGTGCCGGGCGACCGGCCATGGACAAAGAAGGAAATTGAGCATCAGGCAGTGCAGATAGCCACCATGGCAAAGTTCAATGGTGGCGCGAACTGCGGTCGTCCCCAGACTCTGGTTACAAGCAAGCACTGGCCGCAGCGCATGGAATTCCTCGACGCGCTGCGGGTCGCTATCTCGGAGACTACTCCGGCCATGGGTATGTACTACCCCGGTGCCGACAAGGTCGTGGATGGTTTTCGCCAGGCCTATCCCGATGCGGAAGTACTGAGCCCCGAGGGCGGCAAGTATCCGCATTCCGATGTCATATTACTAACAGGCGTTGAGCCCTGTGGCTACGCCACTTCGCATGAAGCGTTCAGCCTGGTGCTCGCTGAGGTGCCGCTTGACCTGCCAGCCAATGCCGCGCACTTTCTCCCCGGCGCCGTCAAGTTCGCCAACACCCAGCTCCTGGGCACGCTCGCCAGCGCGATACTTATCGATGAGGACACCAGAAAGGCCCATCAGAAATTACTCGAGCAGGCGGTGTCTGACCTGGAATATGGTGCGGTCGCCATCAACAGCATGCCGTCCTTCATTTTTCTCAACCCCTATCTTACCTGGGGTGGAAATGAGGCAGGCAAGACGTTCGTTTCTGGTCGCGGCAACTTTGGCAACCTACTCAATTACGAGAACGTTGAGAAATCGATCATGGAGGCAAAGTTTATGTCACCAGGGCACATGCTC
Source organism: Klebsiella sp. 141161 (assembly GCF_050600815.1). Lineage (NCBI taxonomy): Bacteria > Pseudomonadati > Pseudomonadota > Gammaproteobacteria > Enterobacterales > Enterobacteriaceae > Klebsiella > Klebsiella sp. 141161. Next base: position 47,416 of record NZ_JAQIRN010000007.1, read on the forward strand.
TACACCAACAAGCGAGCGTTCGACAATATGGCTGGAAACATGGCGAATTTCGCAGTCGAGCCTACCTGGATGAACCTGACCTGTCTGATGGGGGACGCCATCCGCGATAGCTTCCGTAAAAAAGATTTCTGAGTCAGTACAACACATCGGCCTGAAAGGCCTTATCTAACTGCCCCTTACTCGACTAAGTTGTAGCGAGTCTGCTTCATAGCCGGGGCAGTGAATGTGACCTTGAGGACATGCATAGGGTGAGCTCCACAACAATAAATCGGAACTCATCGCGGCTTTCCACAATAAATCGTGGTGCTCGAACGGCTTGTACGCCAGTTCGAGCGCTATCAGGCCAGAGCCGGTCGTGGCATTCTGCACCTGAAAGTGAGTCTAGCAATGATAGACATAGCGACATCATCACTATTGTGAATTTAATTACACCATAGTAAATTACGTGGATTCATTTTGTAGGTTATTACCCAAAAACATGTCCATTTTAAGGAAAAAAAGATGATAAAAATCAGAATGTCACGACCTTCTGAAGCGGAAGACATCATCCAAATTTGGAAAAGTTCTGTAGATGCTACGCACGATTTTCTGACAGCCCATGACCGGCAAGAGATCGAAAAAGAGGTGGTCGGCTTTTTTTCAGAAACCCCTGTATGGGTAGCGACAAATGATGAAGACCTTCCGCTCGGATTTATGTTTTTACATGATGGCCATCTGGAGGCGCTGTTCGTAGATGCCTCTGCTCGCGGGCTTGGCGTCGGAAAACAGTTGATATCCCATGCCCTTGCTCTTCATCCTGATTTAAGCGTCGACGTCAATGAACAAAACCAACAGGCCGTCGGGTTTTATCAACATATGGGCTTTCAGGTTTCAGGGCGCTCCGGGCAGGATAGTCAGGGAAGACCTTATCCCCTGCTGCACCTTAGTAAAAGGAATGGCGTCTAACCGTTTGCCAGGGAAAATATCATCTGTTTTTTTGGCTAAACGCAACGATGTATGTACAGCTCTGTTCGCTATCCGGGTTAGTCATTTGGCACTCGCCTGCAAAGGTAAGAGCAAGACAGTCACCCGCTTGCAAATGATGAGTCTGATGATTGACCCTAAAATCAAGGTTGCCGCTCAGCATCCAAAGTGTTTGCCCGCAAAGATGCTCAATAGCCGAGGCGGGGATCGTCAGTTGACCCATTGCAGGGATTTCAACTTTTATCAGTTCCGGACTGGCGCCCGCCGGGGACAATGTCCAACGGATAATGCCTGATTGTTCATCAGTCCAATGCTGCTGCTGGTGAGCGAAACGAACCAGCGAAGTCTGATGTTCCTCAAGCTCGGCGAAAAGTTTTGATAGCGTAATATTCATGGCGTTCGCTAAACGACTAAGGATAGTCGCGCTGGGACTGGAGACGCCTCGTTCAATCTTACTAATCATCGCCTGGCTCACGCCTGAGCGTTGAGCAAGTTCCGTTACCGTCCAGTTACGAGCTTTCCTGTGCTTTAGTAATAACTGTGCAATGTCGCTATCTACTATCTGATTTTTATCTTTTTTATCCATTTCACCCTCACTTTCGCCCGCCTGATTATGCCATTAGCTAAATTAGGCTGGAATCATTGATTGTGTCAGTGTGAAAAAGTCAGGTTTCAATAGCTGGACAATCATTTTAAGTACCTACGTCATCAGAAGAGCATGAGTTTGCGATGCGCACTCCCGGCACAACGCGGGTAAGTTAATGAGCTGGAGGTCCGCTATGAGCGAGGAGCGGACATTGTGCTTAAATAATGATGACTCTGGCAGGATGGGTTTTCAATGTCTGGAAGGTAGCCACTAATTCAGGTGACGTAAATGTGTAGCAATCCCCCACTTTAGGCCAATACATTTTCCATTAATCAGGTCGATAACAGAATAACTTGCATTGGGATGAGCATAGCGAGGGAAACTATTGACAGTCCCTTCTTTAAGAATTGCCAGAGTGCCCTGACTGACATGCCCGTGAGACACAATACATATTGTTTGTTGATGTGATGAGGTATCTTCCAGGTTTTGTAAAAAACGCATAACTCGCTGAGAAGCATGCGCCAGTGACTCCCCCCCTGGTGGACAATACTCTGCATCAAGCCTGAATAACGCATTTGCATAGTTTGGATGTTTTTGTCTGAGTAGTTCTAACGGCATACCTTCAAACTGACCAAAGGCCTGCTCTTTAAGGGCCGGTTCAGCCGTCAGTGAACAGTGAAAGTGTTCAGCCAGGCTTTGCCCCATTTGCCAGGCACGCCCAAGCGGAGAAGCGTAAACACGCTCTATTTGATACTCACTTGCACTAAACGCTGCTAGTAGGACGGATGTTTCACGCAAGCCCCGACAGGTCAAGGAGCTATCGCTGTGCCCCTGAATAATTCCTTCCAAATTCCACTCTGTTTCTGCGTGTCGAACAAGTATCAATTTCATCGTTAGCGGGCCATGCTCGTTGTTGATCAAAATGTCCCAACTGCGCGATGTCAAACACACACCGTTGAAGCAGCGGAAGGCTTTCCTGTTTTGGAAATAATGAACAAGTGTGGCTTATTGCCGTTATGCAGCGGCTCTGGGTGTGGGGCGCTGAATTTTATCCGTAGTTAACTTCCGCTTTTGGCACGGAGCGGACGTGTTAACGAAGCTGAAGGTCCGCTGGGAGCGCTTAGCGGACATGCCATCAGCTTATCAGCCACCTTTACGAGCATTCCATTCGTCACGTGTGATTTCCCATAGCTCGGAATCCAGCAGACCGCTGACATATGCTTTCTTTTCAGTCCTAATGAGCCGCATGCCACTGCTTTGTGAGATACGTTTGGAGCGGTTATTGAGAGCCGCTTTCGGCGCACGCAATATAGTCTTATTTAAGGAATTGAACCAATAATCTGTAGCTGCGTTACAGGCCTCACGCATAAAACCTTTGCCCTGATGCTCCGGTGCTAACCAAAATCCTCGGTTGTTATCCTCAACATCATAAAGACAGATTAAACCTACCATGTTGTCAGGTGTTTCACGATGCCTAATAGTCCAGATCCAAGCGATTCCATTTGCTATATCAGGCAAGGCAACGTTATTGACATAATTCTCGGCGCCATTATCCGGATAGGGCCACGGTACTGATGAGACCATGTACCGAACAATCTCCCAGCGAGGATAAAGTATCTGAATTTGTGAGGCATCTTCTGAGGATAATGGTTTTAACAGTAAGCGTTCTGTATAGAGTATAGGTATTGGCATCAGCACTTTTCCTTCCTGAACTTAGTGTCTATTACTGTTTAAGCCATTAAATAGCTATCTCAATGTATCTTGATGTACAGAAAATATCTATACAATAGGAGGCGCGGTTAACAAGCAGTCAGGGGCAGTTTTTGGCACTGCGCGGATGAACCAACTGAGTTTAAGCTCCAGTCTGAGCGAAGAGCAAACCACACTATCTGAGGTAACGTATTACTGTTAATGGTGACCCCATTAACGCTAATACTATTATTACTTTTTTCATCAACGGTTAGGCAGATGCATTAATGGTTAAGCTTAGGGAAATAGAAATGAAATATCCAGGCGCAGGGGCCTGGCAAATGGGAGACAGTCCAGAACTGGCAAGCGAGCTTGCTAACCTTATTAAAAAAGGAATCAAAACGGCCTCTTGTGGATCTTTTGCCTCTTACCAACAGGAAGAATCTGCTCCGAGGATTGGCAGCTATAACATAATTCTTGATGGACAGAATGTCCCGGTATGCGTGATCCGGCTGGTTTCGCTACAATTGGTGCGTTTTTGCGATATTAATGAGGAGTTCGCTCGCAAAGAGGGTGAAGGCGATTTAAGTCTTGAATACTGGAAGAAAGAGCATCAGCGATTTTTCATCCGTGAAGGTCATTTTTCTGAGGATATGGAGTTGATCGCAGAAGAATTCGAAGTGGTTGAGGTGCTGTAATCGGAGAGAAAATTGCTGATGTTTATCTATCACCCTTTTCATAAACGTCCGCTCCTGGCACGAAGCGGACGTGTTAACGAAGCTGAAGGTCCGCTGGGAGCGAGGAGCAGACGTTGACAGTGACCATAAATCACAGCAGCCAAAAATGACGGTTAGTTAAGCAGTGGGGATTCCTTTCGCCATTCAGCCGGTTGCTATAAACTGATCTGGTCAGCTGTATAAGGACTATGCAATCTCACGGTCATTTAACTAAGGTAACTCAGAATGCCAATTTCTATTAAAACGACGAAAAATACCCGCACAGGCATCAGGGGGGTACAACGATATGGAGCAATGTATCGCTGGCGTGTTGATGCTACTCGATTTAGAAGTCTTACAGGACAAGACCCAACACCGCCATTCATTGCCTGTCTTAATAAGAGTAAATCCGGGTGTGTAGACTCTGTTCGTTTTCATACGATTGAGGATGCTGGTGATGACCTTTGCCGGTTCTTAAAAGCTATGACTGGGGTCTCATTCGAGTATCAATGACCTTTGCATCGACCCGTTGAACTCACAGTGGAGGAGCAGACATTGCTAACAGCGTATGTGAAACACGGAGGAGCAGATTAATAGAACATAGGGGGTAAAATCTGTACTAAAATCACTCTAAATCAAGCAGTGGTGTTTTATCCGTATGAGGATAAATGATGAGAACAATCGTTGCTTTTGTATGCCTGACATCTGTTTCCTGCACCTCGCCTTACCCTAATGCTATTCCTGAGATGAATTACGTCAGTTCATTAGATTGCAGTAATAAAAAAACGGCTTCTCAATGCATAAACACAGCTAAAAATGATTATGAAAAAATGGCTACTGAAGTTAAAAGATATGAAATGCAATTACGAGAAAAAGAACAGCAACTAGCCACGCAAAAATATCTTCTAAGTGATACCAGTGCCGCTGGTGCTGTGACATCAGTGATTGCGGCTGCGAGTGGAGCACTGACCACGGCACTTTATGCCGGTGGAACTTCTGTGGTAGGTGGTGCCGCAAGCCAGCGATATAATTATGATATTCAACTTCTGAATTATCGCTCTACCCGGAAAAAATTAAACTGTATATATCGCTCCATGATGGATATAACATCCGACCAAATGGATATTGCAATAAGTACCGACCCCAATCCTTCAGTAAGTGGGCTGATACAACCATATTTAAACAGTGTAATGTCTGATCTGGAGTTTGAACTCCAGTCGGAGCAGGCCGCCGTCAGTCTGGTTGCACCCGATGTCACAGAGATTGCTGAGACCTTAAATCAGCAAAAGGCGGCGCAGAGTAGCTTAATGTCTTTTTCGGCCGCCGATAAAAATTCAGCAATAGCTCTCGCTGAGCTTATCCGTACCAACATAAAAATGTGTAAAGCAACGCCTGCCACTGCGCCGGTAGTTGCATATCAGGTAACCAAACCGGCAGGCGGAAATAGTGCTCAAAGTAAAGGTGATGGAAAATGAGGAATATCAATATGATAAATAGTATCCAGAACTTTAAAATTGCAAGGCTTACTTGGCGCACATTTCTGTCGCTGGGAGGGGGAGCGCTCGTCAGTTCCTGTATGCAACCTGCACAAATTATCAATCAGGAATATCGCATACTGACACCTGATTTTCAGGACACTTTTGATATCCCGCCTCCCCCCGACAGTTCGACCGGGAGAAAAATAAAGCTATGGTCGACTAACTTTTATACCACGCAACCCGTCGAGGATAAAAACGGCGTCCCATTCCGGGATAAAGATGGTATCCCGATATCGGATAATGTCAGTAAGCGTAGCTGGTGCCTGGGTGCTCAGGAAGGTTCTGTCAAAACAACATTTCATGGAGAGGAAATCAGGCTCACGCATGCTGGAGTATTTAAGAAAAAACCTCCTTATTATATCGACTGTGATGTGGAATATGAAACCCATACTCATGATCTGTCTGCGTATGGGTTAAGTTATCATGTAAAAACCAACGCACCGTTTGGCTTAGGAATTAACAATTACTTTTTGGTTCCGTACCGGACTATGGCTGTAAAGGTTAATGATAATTCAGGTTTAAAATTAAAGGCAGGAGACGTACTTTATATTAATGATGTGACTAACAACATGATCACAGATCCCTACACTGGCAGGAAATTCAAGCATGACGGATATTTCTTTGTCGGAGATGTTGGTGGAAAAGTTAAAGATATCCATGCTGACACCTTTTGTGGTTTCCAAAAAAATTGCCTTCCTCCGTTTACAAGCAGTGATGACGATCATCATTATATGTTTACAGCCGTGGTTATCACTGACCCCGCAATCAAAGAAAAACTGCTACGAATGCACTTAAAATCCAGCTACAGGTAGTTGCGGGTATAACATGCACTGCAATCTGTGCTTTTAGGCGTAGTCAAAAGTTTCCGGCTATTGCAGAAGGCGCCGCCAGGCTCTGCCTGGTGGCGGCGACCGTGGCTAGCTATCGTTGCGATAAGCCGGTCGGGGAATTCTGTGAACTGCACCCCGTAGATCCAAAAAAATGTAGTTAGCTACTTCCGCTTTTGGCACTAAGCGGACCGCCTGAAGCATTGCGAGGTTTGCTGTGAGCGAACAGCGGTCGTCCCATCCGGCGTAAGAACGTAAAAAAACCGCGGTGAGGCGGTTTAGCTGTCTAGTTAGGAAGTTGCGCTTGCGAGTCGTGCGGCAAATCCGATGAAGAACATACCCACCAGCGCGTTTCCAATGGTTGATAATCTACGGTTGCCTTTCAAACGGCTTAGCAGATAAGAGCCGCAGAAAACAAGGAAACCGAAATAGACGAGAGTAATCGCGAACATCACCGCAGCAAGAATGATAAACGCCATCCAGGAATGTTTAGCCTGAACATTGATGAACTGGGCGAAGAAAGAGATATAGAACAGCAGTGTCTTTGGATTCAGTAGCGTAACCAGCATTCCACGCCCGATGATCCCCTTAGCATCAGCTGAAGATTTCTTTTCCTCATTCGTTTCGACAGTGGGCTTAAAGATAGCGCGTATCGTCTGGACACCGAGATAGAAAAGATAGGCAGCACCTGCGTATTTGATGGCGTTAAATAAGGCTGGAGTTGAGCTTATGACTGCAGCCAGCCCACACCATGCCAGCAGAACCAGAAGTACGTCACTCATCAGAATGGAAAATATTGCAGCAAAGCCTCGTTTGACGCCGCTCGTAATGCTTGTTTTGATCACGAACATGGTCTCAGGGCCAGGAGCAAGCACTATCAGTGTCGCACCAAGCAGATACGTCCAGAAATTCACGATACCAAAATCAGCAAACATTTTTACTCCAGTTCTCTCGTTTTTATCGAGGCTATTCTAACGTAACCAGCGTTAATGAAAACATAACGGCTGCTTTCTACTCAGCCAATTTCCACTTTTGGCATAGCGCTGACGAGCAAATGTTTATTAAGACTGAATAGCGAATTTCGGACGGATTAACAGGCGTACCTTTTTATTACGGTATGTAACATGACTCTGGTATTGAAAACCAAATCGCTCAGCTAAATAATTTGAACGTTGGTTTTCTTCCGCAATAATACAGCATACCGGGGAGGTAAATGTCTGGTCTGCCCAACCTAAAATCGCTGCCAATGCTTCATTGGCGTAACCCTTTCCGCGCATTTCAGCGATGATTGTCCATCCCGCTTCTGGATATTTTAATGTTGGCTCAGTATTGCGATGCGCATCCTGAAACCCAAACGCGCCAATATAAAGATGTGTTGCTTTTTCAAAAACAGCCCAGTATCCATAACCTAAAACTTGCCAGTGACCTATGTAACGTAACAATCGGGCCCATACTGCTTCTGCCGTTGGAACTTCTCCGCCATTTATCTTAACCATTTCTGGATCAGCCCAGCATGCCTGAAGAGCGGAAAAATCCTCTAACGTGAAATGTTTTAGAATTAAGCGCTCAGTCTCTAGTTGAGGTGCCTGCTGAAAAATCATTATATCCCCTTGATTAGTCAGGTTACATAGTCTGGTTTATTAGTATAAATTTCAGCCAGCCTATAGCATTAACATAAAATCAACAATGTCTTCTTCCCACAATAAATCATTTGTACGCATCACTAACGGCAATCGGTCAATATAAATGATGCTCCAGAACTAAACTGTCCGCTCCTGGTACAAAGCGAACCAACCAACGGAATTTAAAATCCTGTCTGAGCGAGAAGCGGACACAGTATTTACCGGTTCTGTATAACCTAACGGATAGATTTTGATACTATGCCGGACCCGCTAAACAACATGCGGATACCCAGGCCAATCATGACAACACCTGTAAATCGTTCCTGCCATTTGATAACGCCTGGGTGTTTACCTAGCCAGTTACCAAATGTGCCTGATGCCATCGCGACTGACCCCAGAGACACGATTCCTGCCAGCTTTTGGATACTGCCAAGGACAAGCAATTGCAGCCAAACTGGACCCGCTGCGGGATCAACAAATTGAGGAAGAAAAGCAAACATGAACAGCAGGGATTTTGGGTTAGTCAGGCTGTTCAGAGCGCCTTCCTTAACGGCATTCCAGTCAGAAATTTTTGCCGTTTTTCGCAGCCGTGTATCAGTACCTGAAGTCGCAATCATTTTTATGCCCAGCCACATCAGATAAGCCGCACCGACCCACCGTAACAGATCCAGCGCAACCGGCCAGGCATGAACAACGGTTACCAGCCCGAGGACAAGAAAAGAAACTTGCACAAAACCTGCTACAAATACATTGCCCAGGACCGTAAGCAGCGCAATACGTCTTCCCTGACCGACACCTCTGGCGATAGTCAGCATCATGTCTGGCCCAGGAGAAATCTCCAGCAGCGTCAGCGCGAGAAGGAAAGTTATAAACGTTTCGATGGAAGGCATCGTGATTGAGTCCAGAAAAATATTTTCGCTACGTTACCTCAGTCCGATTCATGCCGAAAGCTGAATATATTGCAGCCTCCGCCTGTGGCACTACACAGACATTTCAACTCTCAGTGATGCGGCAGCATTTTGCCCTTTTGATCAAATTACGCCCCACTACCGACCCGAAGGCCGGTAGCTGTTAATACAACGCATTACCACGCGTAAGTTCGGCTCAGATGTTGGTCGTTCACATCACGTACTCCTTTACTGAACGCGTTACTTCAGGTTGTTGCGGAAAAAGTCCATCAGCTTGTCGAAGGGGATCACGTCCGTGCGGTCATACAGATCGACGTGCCCAGCCCCCGGAACGACATACAGCTCTTTAGGTTGACCGGCGCGCTTAAAAGCGTCCTCGCTGAACTCTTTTGAATGGGCCTGGTCACCGGTAATAAAGAGCATCGGACGCGGCGAAATGGTTTCGATATCATTGAACGGATAGAAGTTCATAAACTTACCGATACTGCTCAGCATCGGTTTTGTCGTCAGTTCCTCTTTCTCGCCCTGCGGGGTATAACCGCCGCGTTCGGTGCGATAGAAATCAAAGAACTCGCGCTGAATTTCCGGCGTGGAAGCGTCCAGCTTATTCACAGTGCCCGGAATGTATGCTTTCTCTCCTCCTTTGAACTCGGCAAACCGCTGCTCAATGGCCGACTGGATAAAGGCCTTACGCTGTTCCAGCGTCTGGGAGTGGTTAAGGCCGTTACGAAACGCGGCGCCCATGTCATACATGCTGACGGTGGCGATAGCTTTCATACGCGGGTCAATTTTCGCGGCGCTGATGACAAAACTTCCGCTGCCGCAGATGCCCAGCACTCCGATATTATCTGGATCAATAAACGATTGTGTACTGAGGTAATCCACCGCCGCGCTGAAATCATCCGCGTAGATTTCCGGTGAAATCAGGTGCCCCGGCTTGCCTTCGCTTTCTCCCCAGAACGAGAGATCGATCGCCAGCGTAACAAACCCCTGCTCCGCCAGCTTCTGCGCATACAGGTTTGCGCTTTGTTCCTTGACCGCGCCCATTGGATGGCCAACGACGATCGCCGGGTTTTTGGCGTTCTGATTTATCGTTTTCGGCATAAACAGATTGCCGACCACGTTCATTTGATACTGATTTTTAAAAGTGACTTTCTGCTGCGTCACTTTTTCGCTTTTATAAAAGTTATCAGCGCCTCTGGACATATCCGCCGCGGAGGCGGCAAATGCGCTGATGAACATTCCCAGGGCTAACGCAAATTTATTCATGATAGTTTCCTTGTCAGGACGAGTGTGATGAAAGACCCTCGGCAGACGCGTCTGCACGTGAGGTCAGGAAAATCAGTACGGTTGCGATAATCAACATCGCGGCGCTAGCCAGAAAGGTGCTCTGGTAGCCATGATGGTCGAACAGCACGCCCCCCACGGTGGATCCCAGCGCAATGGACAACTGCACCATCGCCACCATCAGCCCGCCGCCCGCTTCGGCATTCTGCGGGAACGTGCGTGGAACCCATGCCCACCATCCCACGGGCGCAGCGGTTGAAATAAACCCCCACAGCCCGAGCAAGGCCGTCACGATGGCCGCCTGGCTGCCAAACGCGATCAGGGCCAGCGCGACGGTCGCCATCAGCACGGGAATGGCCATTAGCGTCGGGTAGAATCCGCGCTTCAATACCCGGCCAATCAGCGTGGTGCCGATGAAACCCGCCATCCCGATGACCAGCAGGATGAGGGTCACCGCTGAGGCGTCCACCTTCGTGACCGTCTCAAGGAAAGGTCGGATATAGGTAAAAAGAGTGAACTGTCCCATAAAGAAGATCCCCACACCCAGCATGCCCAGCGTGACCACCCGGCGGCGAAACAGTATGAAGACGTTGCCTGCCCCCGCTGACTGGCGGGTAACCGGCATCGAGGGCAGGCTGAGCAGTTGCCAGATAAACGCCACGATGGCGACGGGTAACAGGCAGAAGAAGGCTCCCCGCCAGCCGATGACGGAACCCAGCCAACTGCCCAGAGGCGCGGCCACAACGGTTGCCAGCGCGTTGCCGCTGTTAAAAATGGCCAGCGCCAGTGGAACACGGTGCACCGGCACCAGACGCATCGCTGTCGCCGCCGACATCGACCAGAACCCGCCGACTACGATGCCAATCAGGGCCCGGCCGGTCATATAGGTCAGGTAATTAGGTGCCATCGCAATGACGGCTCCGGAAAGCGCCATGATGCACGTCAGGCCAAGCAGCAGGTTTTTCCGGTTAAGCGTGCCTGCCAGTCGGGAAATAAACAGGCTGGTCACCACCGCAAACGCGCCGGAAATGGCGATTCCTTGCCCGGCCATGCCTTCGGTGACTTTCAGGGACTGCGCCATCGATGTCAGGAGGCTGACCGGCATAAACTCGGAGGCGATCAGGGCGAAGACGCACAGCGTCATAGCAAACACGCCGCCCCAGTGAGCCTGTTGTTTTTCACTGGTTCCGTTCTGATTTCTGGTTTCAGTTTTCTGATTACGCATTTAGCCTTTCTTTTCTGTTGATAATGCGATGCCCTCCCCCTCCTGAAACGGCGACGTGGGGGATAAGCGCGTGTGTTAAAGAGAACGATGGATATGGAAGGCTCGACGGCTCAATCCACGCTCCTGAATCCGGCAAGGAGGAGCATCAGCCGTGTCGTTTTACGGTGAGCATTTTCCATCTCGTTTAGCGTTGACTTTTTCATCGCATTATTGTTACCAATAGGCAGCGGTGAAACTAGCTAATGAATGCTTAATAGCTTTATAAGTAAAATTTATAAATAGCCTGGAAACCAACATGGCAAGACGCAACCTCAACGATTTACTCTCTTTCGTCACCGTGGCGCGGGAAGGCAGCTTCACGCGTGCCGCCGCGCAGCTTGGCGTGACCCAGCCTGCGCTGAGCCAGGCGATTTCCGGGCTGGAAGAGCGGATGCAAATCCGCCTGCTGACGCGGACCACCCGCAGTGTATCCCCGACGGCCGCCGGCGAGCGGCTGTTGCAATCGGTGGGCCATCGTATTGACGAGATAGAGGCTGAGCTGGACTTGCTGACTGAACTGCGGGACAAACCTGCAGGCACCGTCCGCATCACCTGCGGGCCGAACGTGCTGAAAACGACCCTGCTGCCCAAGCTTGCGCCGCTGCTCCGCGAATATCCGGATATTCATATTGAGTTCGATGCTAATCACGGATTCCGGGATATCGTGGCGGATCGGTTTGATGCGGGCGTGCGGCTTGGCGATACGATTGATAAAGATATGATAGCGATGCCAATCGGCCCGAAACTGCGCATGGCAGCAGCCGCCTCGCCAGATTATTTCGCACGATACCCGGTGCCGAAAACGCCTCATGATCTGACGCAGCATCAGTGTATTAATATGCGCATGGTCCGCTCCGGCGGGATTTATGTCTGGGAATTCGATCGCGAGGGAGGAGAGTTGAAGGTCCGGGTTAATGGACAGTTGACGTTTAACACGTCGGATCATGTTGTCGACGCCGCCCTGGCCGGGTTAGGCATCGCCTTTTTACCTGAAGAGGAGTTCGGCTCACACATCAGAGAAGGTCGTCTCGTGCGGGTGCTTGAGTCCTGGTGTCATCCTTTTCCGGGCTACTATCTTTATTATCCCAGCCGCAAACAGCCTTCCCCTGCCTTCTCACTCGTTGTTGATGCGCTGCGCATGAACGGGAAACTTTAGGTTTAAGATTTTTTCGCAGTATCAGGATGGATTTATCAATATGACCAGAACAGAGAGGCTTCTCGAGTTACTACAGATATTAAGGGCGCAAAGATATCCCATCACGGCATCCACGCTCTCAGAAAGATTAGGAATAAGCGTGCGCTCGCTTTATAGAGATATAAAAACGCTACAGCATCAAGGGGTTCGCATTGAAGGTGGGGCCGGAATGGGTTATATCGTTAAGTCCGATTTTCATTTGCCGCCCTTAAATCTTTCTCATGAAGAAATCAATGCCATTACCCTTGGGCTAAACTGGGTATCTCATAGCACGGATGATGATTTCAAAAACGTAGCAAGGAATGCGCTTGCCAAAATACACGCCGTCATTCCTGACGAATTAAAAAATCTTATTGAAAGCCAATCCTATGTGATCGGTCCTTCCGAGAGCAATGAGGTATTTTTCAAAAACATTCGCGATGCTATTAAAAAGCAAAGGAGGGTCCAAATAAAATATTGTGACAAGAAAGGCGCTTACTCTTCTCGCGTGATATGGCCCATTGGATTGGCATATATGCAGTCATGTTGGCTTTTGGTTGCATGGTGTGAAATGAGAAATGATTTTCGTCACTTTAGAACTGACAAAATTTCAGAGATGGCACAACTGGACTCTATGTACAGGGAAAGCCGGATGGCTTTATTGAAAAAATGGAGAATAAAAGAAGGGATCGACGAGGAGAAAGAGTACTGACAAAAACTGTCACAGCGATTTTGTATACTCCCCCAGCTGAAAGACTCAATTCTACGTCATAGGGGGAATGATGAATTTCCAGAATAAAGTTGCTGTCATCACAGGAAGTACTACAGGGATAGGTGAGGCAGTCGCAGAGCAATTACACCAACATGGTGCTAAGGTCGTTATTGTCTCCCGCTCGCCAGAGCAGGCCATCCAAAAAGCGAAACAATTATCTTCACAGGGGCAACAGGCGCTGGGGATCGGATGCGATGTGTCGCAACCTGAACAAGTAGAGAAAATGATTGCTGATGTTATCAAACATTTCGGCAGACTTGATTATGCTGTAAATAATGCGGGCATAACAGGTGAGCATGGTAAAAATATAACAGAGCAGACGGTTGAAAACTGGGAAAAAGTTATTGCCACTTCATTGAGCGGCGTTTTTTACTGCCTAAAATACGAAATACCTGAGATGATAAAATCTGGCGGTTCTATCGTTAATTTATCTGCAGTCAATGGTCTGGTTGGCATTCCAGGATTAGCGCCTTACACCGTCGCTAAACACGGTATCATCGGTTTGACCCAAACCGCAGCATTAGAGTTTGCAACGCAAGGTATTCGAATCAATGCCGTCGCTCCGGGCTACGTCCAAACGCCACGAATGAGTGAATTCCCTGACAATATCGTACGTAGTTTCGCCAATAGCCACCCAATGAAGAGGATGGCAAAAATGCAAGAAATAGCAGACTTCATACTGTTTTTGCTGTCAGAAAATGCGGCGTTCTGTACCGGCGGCGTTTATCCCATCGATGGGGGTTATTTAGCTGAGTGAACTCCCATCGAGGCTTTTTTAACTGCAAGATGTTGGCGCCCGGAGACCCTTGACCCGCTTTCCGCGGCGCACGAAAACTTAGCCCTTCCCGGCAGGCAGCAGCTTTTCCACCAGCGCCGTCCACAGCGCCACGCCGGGCGCCAGCAGATCGTCGTTAAAATCGTAGCTGGCATTATGCAGCGGCCTCGAGGGCGTCTCGCCATCTGTCCCTATCCAGAAATAGGCGCCGGGACACACTTCCAGCATGCAGGCAAAATCCTCCGACGCCATGGAAGGATTGATCTGCCAGCGCACCGCGGCTTCGCCGAGCTCGGCCTGCGCCACTTCTCGCACCTTCAGCGCCTCTTGTTCATCATTTTTGGTCACCGGATAGCCTGGATACCACGTAATCTGACCGTCAACGTCGGAAACCTGCGGCTGCGTATGCACGTATTGCTCAATCAGGTTTTTTACCCGCTCGCGCACCGTATTGCTCAGGCAGCGAAAAGTCCCGCGCAGTACCACGCGGTCCGGCAGCACGTTGATCGCCTCGCCGCCGTTGATCTGGGTAATGCTGACCACCGCGGAATCCTGAGGCGACAGGCGTCGCGACGGAATCGTCTGCAGCGCCATAATCAGCTGTGCGGCGGCGACGATAGGGTCGGCGCCGCTCTCCGGCATCGCCGCATGGCAGCTTTTACCGGTGAGCGTTATCTCAAAGGCGTCAAGCGAGGCCATCATTGCCCCGGGATTCACCGCCACATGCCCCAGCGGCAAGCCTGGCCAGTTGTGCAACGCGTAAATGGCGTCCATCGGGAAGCGCTCGAACAACCCCTCTTCCACCATTTTGCGCGCGCCGCCGAGGTTCTCCTCCGCGGGTTGAAAGACAAAATGCACGGTGCCGCCAAAGTTGCGGGTCTGCGCAAGGTGCGCGGCGGCGGCCAACAGCATGGCGGTGTGGCCGTCATGGCCGCAGGCATGCATTACGCCAGCATGACGCGAACGATATTCCACCGCCCCCTGTTCAGCGATCGGCAGCGCATCCATATCGGCGCGCAGGCCAATCACCGGCCCCGGGCCGTTCTCAAGCGTCGCGACCACCCCGGTACCGGCCAGCCCGACATGCACCTGCAGGCCGAACGAAGCCAGTAGCCCTGCGACCCGACGCGAGGTCTCCTGCTCCTGGTACCCGAGCTCCGGATGAGCATGAAAATCGCGACGCCAGCCGATAGCTTCGGCAATCAGTGAAGACGATACCGCCATGTCCTGTTCCTTTCATTACTGAATGAGTAGTCCCCGTCCTGCTGCTTCCAGGCGGCACCCTTCGTTATATCCTTTCGCCCCCGCGGCTGACAACTTCAGCGATGATGATTTTTGTCTATTCACCAGCGGATCGTTTTATCGATATCAAAAATAGTAGCTATTTCAGCGGTGACTTCCGTCAGCTGATTAATTATCATGCAGACTGGTCGGCGTCTTGCCGGATTATTCACCTGCAACCTTCCGTTATCGGGAATACAATGTTTAACCCAGACCAGAATCGCCTGGCCCCCACGCTGGCGATGATCATGGCCGCTTCACTTGTGGGATTTATCACCGGCTATACGGTGCCATTAATCAGCCTTGAGCTGGCGCAGCAGCAAGTTGCTCCGCTTTATGTCGGCCTGCTGGCCGCGCTGCCGCCCGCTGGAATGATGCTCTCTTCTTTCCTTTCTCCCGCGCTGTGCCGTCGTTTTGAAATGGGCGCGTTGCTCAGCGTTAGCCTGATCCTGCTGGCGTTGGCGACCATCGCCTCCTGCATGACCACCGACATGACGCTGTTGCTGGTGCCGCGCCTGCTGACCGGACTCGCCTCCGGCGTCATTATCGTATTGGGGGAAAGCTGGATAACCGGCGGCGCGGCGGGCAGTAATCGCGCCACTCTCACCGGCATCTATGCCTCGGCCTTTACCGGCTGCCAGCTCGCCGGCCCGCTGCTTATCTCCGTCGGCCCCGCCTGGCAACACGCGGCGCTGATGGCCATTGTCGCCATTACCGCCGTTTGCCTGCTAATGCTGCGTCATCTGCCGCGCGGCAGTCGCGAAAGCCTTGCCGAGCGCGCCAGCTGGCGCAGCCTGGGGGCATTCTTGCCAGTTCTGGCCTCTGGGGTATTCTGCTTTGCCTTCTTCGACGCCAGTATTCTCGCGCTACTGCCGCTGTACGGCATCGATAAAGGTTTAAATGAAACGATGGCGGTACTGCTGGTCACCGTCGTCCTCACCGGCGACGCTATGTTCCAGGCGCCGCTGGGCTGGGTTGCCGACCGCTTCGGCATCCGTCGCGTGCATCTTATCTGCGCGGTTGTCTTTAGCCTGTCGCTACTGGCGCTGCCGTTTATGCTCGCCTCGCGCGTACAGCTGATGGCTATCTGCCTGCTGCTCGGCGCCGCGGCGGGCGCGCTTTATACCCTGTCGCTGGTGCGGGCAGGCAAAACCTTTAGCGGGCAAAAGCTCATCATGATCAACGCCCTATTTGGCTTTTTCTGGTCAGCGGGTAGCGTGGCCGGGCCGATTGTCAGCGGCATGCTGATTGGCGTCTCCGGCTATGACGGCTTGATAATCACCCTGTTCGCCAGCGGCGTGCTATTCCTGCTGATCCAGTGTCTTAGCAAGAATGAAAAAACGCTGCTCGCCAATGAGCAGGAAGAGGACATGGAAGAGGCTACCGAGACCGCGCAATAGCGGAGGTTGTTGATAACGGGCAGGCAGGACTCCACCTGCCCGTTTTGCTGATGGCTACAGCACCTTACTGAGGAAGGCGGCGGTGCGCGGATTGGTCGGCGCGCTAAAGATCTGCGCCGGTTTACCCTCTTCCTGAATCACGCCCTGATCGATGAAAATCACCCGGTCGGCCACTTCGCGGGCAAAGCCCATTTCGTGGGTCACGATAACCATTGTCATCCCTTCGCTGGCGAGATTTTTCATCACTTCCAGCACATCCCCGACCAGTTCCGGATCCAGCGCGGAGGTGGGCTCATCAAAGAGCATAATCGACGGCTTCATTGCCAGCGCGCGGGCAATCGCTACCCGCTGCTGCTGACCGCCGGAGAGGCTGGAAGGCCAGGCATCGCGCTTATCGCTGAGGCCCACTTTCGCCAGCAAGGCATCCGCCAGGTCGACCGCCTGCTGGCGCGGCATATTGCGCAGATTCATCGGCGCCATCAGCAGGTTTTCCAGCACTGTCATATGCGGGAACAGGTTGAAGCGCTGGAACACCATGCCAACACTTTCACGCATCTTGTTGAGGTCGGTCGTCCGGTCATGGGCGGCAAAGCCGTTGACCACCACTTCGCCTTCGCTCACGGTTTCCAGCGCATTCATACAGCGCAAAAAGGTGCTTTTGCCGGAGCCGGAGGGCCCGATAATGCACACCACTTCCTGTGGTTTAATATCGCAACTGATGCCGCGCAGCACGTGGCTATCGCCAAAGCGCTTATGTAGATTATTAATGTGAATCACTTTTGCCAAACCTCTTTTCCAGACGGTTAACCAGCTGCGCCAGCAGGAAGGTAATCACCCAATAGACCAGCGAGATAGTCAGGTAGGGTTCCCAGTAGGTGGCGTAAGCGCCGGAGACGGTTCGCGCCGCGTAGGCCAGATCGGCAAGCCCGATAGCCGAGGCCAGCGATGAGTCTTTAACAATAGCGATAGCGTTGTTGCCAAGCGGCGGCAGAATGCGGCGAAATGCCTGCGGCAGGATCACTTTACGCATGGTTTTCCACCACGGCATACCCAGCGCGCGCGAGGCTTCCATCTGCCCTTTGTCGATAGACTGGATCCCGGCGCGGAAGATCTCCGACACGTAGGCGCCGGCGTTAAGGGTAATCGCCACGATACAGGAGAGGAACGCGCCGTAGTTAGAACGCAGTTCGCGGGCGAAATCGGCGCTCATTATTCCGCTGGTGACCAGCAGGCCGTCGCGCGAGTTAATAAACAGCGGCACCAGCGCAAAGTGGACCACCATGATCTGCACAAACAGCGGCGTACCGCGGAAGGCGCTGACGTAGAAGCGCACCGGAAACTGCACCAGATAACGCAGAATATATTTCCATGGCCCGTGCTCGGCCTTCGCCATCCGCCCCAGTCCAAGCGTTAACCCCCACAACGTCCCGAGGATCACGCAGATAATGGTACATTTAATCGTCATCAAGGCGCCGTCCATAAACAGCGGGCCATACTCCTCGATGATCTCCCAACGGAATCCCGTCATAGTCCTTCCCTAAAAAAATACGGCCATCGCCTGAGCGACAGCCGCGGTCACTGAAAATTGGTGTTATTGCGCAGGCAGCGTCGGCACGTTGTCATCGAACCAGGTTTTATAGATTTTGGCGTAGGTGCCGTCGGCAACGATTTTCTGCAAACCGGCGTTGATTTTGCCCAGCAGTTCACTGTTACCTTTAGCGACGGCGATGCCGAAATACTGGCGCTCAAATTTGGCGTCAGGCACCAGCTTGAATTGCTTTTCCGGGTGCTGCTTGATGTAGTATTTAACCACACCGACGTCGCCTACCGCGGCGCTGACGCCGTCCTCAAACAGCTCCTGCAGCATCAGCGGCGTATTGTCAAAACGCTTAATGGAGGTACTGTTTTTACCCAGTTCCTGCGAAACCACAATATCGCCGGTGCTGGAGTTCACCACGCCGACTTTTTCGTTTTTTAACGCCGCCAGCGAGTTCACTTTTGAACCTTCCGGCACCACAATCGACTGTTCGGCCGGGAAGTACGGCGCGGAGAAATCCACCATCTGTTTGCGTTTATCGGTGATAGTAATACCCGAGATGATAATGTCGCGATCGCCGGTGCCCAGGGTGGCGAAAATGCCCTCCCAAGGGGTGTTGACCAGCTTCACGTCAAAACCTTCGGCCCTGGCGATGGCTTTAATGATATCGATATCAAAGCCTTCCAGCTGCTTTTGGCTATTTTCGAATTCAAAGGGACGGTAGGTGCCGCCGGAACCGACGGTATAGGTTTCCCCAGCCGCCTGTCCGGCTGCCGCCAGCGCGGCCATCATGAAACACGCTTTGAGCAAATTCTTGACCATGAGACATCCTTTTTATGCATTTATTTTGCATAAAAATACACATACTTAGCATAGCATGCAACCGGAAAGCGTCTGGTGAGTGAATTATCTTTTGTTCAACCGCGTTGACCACCTGATTTGCCGATGGCTCGATGCAATTCATTGATTCGCTTCATTGATTTGACCGTCTTTTGCGGCGCGGTCGAGGCGACGGACAGCACGATCATCTCAAGGCAAATCAGCACCGTGCCATGCAGCGGCACCCGCCCGTTATCGCCACCCCGCGGAACATCAATCACCACCTGTGCCAGTTGACTGAAGCGCGAATCCAGCGCCTGGGTGAGTAATATCGTTGGGATCCCCAGCCGCTGCGCCTCACGCAATGTGGTCATGCCCTCCCGGTGCGGTGATTTTTGCCCCATCATAATCAGCACGTCGCCGCGCTGCAGGCTAATCAACTGCTCAGCAAGACTGAAGCCGGTACGGTTGAGGGTACAGGCAGGTAAGCCAATACGATTAAACAGACGCGCGGTGTACTCGGCGAGGATCCCCGACGCCCCGATGCCAAATATCGCCACCTGACGCGCATCGCCCAGCAGCGCCACCGCCTGGGCTACCGCCGCGCGATTATCCGCACGCGATAGCACCTCACAGGCGCGCTGATGCCCATCGAGCACAAAATCGATGCTGGAATTGACATCACAGGAGAGTGCCCCCACCGTCGAGCGCATCTTTTCCGACGAGGTCGCTGACGGCCCGAACCAGCGCGCCATGGTCTCTTTTAACTCGCGTAGCCCGGCAAAACCCAATGCCTGAATTGCCCTCACCACGGTGGCATCGGAGGTGTGAGTAGCGGTGGCGATCTCCATCGCCGTGCGTTCCAGTACCACCTCGCGATTATCATTGATGTAGTTTGCCACTTCGCGTAAACGGGGCGAAAGTTGATGCGCGCGGGCGCGAAAACGCTCGCCAAACAGATCGACTCTGCCCTTCTCTTTTTTCACTCCCGCTTTCATTTCGCCCCCGCCGGAATCGGCCGCCCGGCGATGTGCGACTGCACCTGAGCAACCATCAGCGTCAATGCGGCATAAGAATTAGAAATAACCTCTTCGCGCGGCAACAAAATATAGCGGCCGGTGCGGCAGGCGCGCATAAAGTCACACCAGCCGGGCATTACCGCCTCCATGGCCTTTAGCTCATCCTGCGGCTTACCGCCGGTGTCCGAACGCCAGGTCGCGAAGACAAAATCGGCATCCAGCTCCGGTAGCTGCTCGGCGCTGACGTCGATCCGCTGGCCATCGGGGATCTTGTCGATCAACGGCGGGAAGCGGAACCCGGCGTCACGCAGAACTCGCCCCAGCGCGTGATAGGAGTAGTGCACCGTCACCTTGCCGTTATTCGCCTGTATCACCGAAACGCGGTACTGCTGCGGGTCGACCGTGGCCTTTAGCTGTTTAATTTGTTCCTGATAACGACGTTCAAGCACCGCGAGCCGCGCCTGGCTGCCGGTGAGCTGCGCCAGTTTGCGGTAAATCCGCGGCGCGCTGCCCTGCAGGTGATCGATACTGACCGTCGGCGCGATTTTCGCCAGTTGCTCCACCGAGACATGGCGGCTGGGCTCGGTAATAATCAGATCCGGCTTCGCCGCAGCCACGGCCTCAAGGTCGATATCGGCGGTGCCAATAAAGCGGATCTCGCTATTGTCGAAATCGACGCCGGTCAACTGGGCGCTGGAACGCAGGTAGTGGCTGCCGTCCGGGCGCGTGCGGCCATGGCTGGCCACCGGCGGCACTCCGAGCTCAATTAGCGGGATGGTGATATCGAGATCGTGCATCGAAACGATTCGCTGCGGATGCAGCGGTACGGTCACCGTACGACCTAAATCGTCGGTGAAGGTTTGCGAATCGGCAGCCGCGGCAGCGCCCGCGCACAGCACCAGCAGAGAAACGAACCAACGCATAACAATCCTTTTTGATTTACAGGGCGTCACGGCGACGCCAAAGCAGAGCAATAAAAAATGGGCACCCTACCAGCGCAATGACAATCCCCGCCGGGATCTGCAGCGGCGCAAACGCCAGCCGCCCCAGCGTATCGGTTGCCAGCACCAGCAACGCGCCAATCAGCGCGCTGCCGCAGAGCAGCGCCACCTGGCCGCCGCGCAGGACGAAACGCGCCATATGCGGCGCCATCAGGCCGACAAAACCCAGACTGCCAACGCAGGAAACGCTGGCAGAGGTCAGCAGCACGGGGGCGAAGAAACGCAGTAGCGTGAGCTGCGGCAAACGCACGCCAAGACCGATGGCGGTACGGTCGCCCAGCAGCGCCGCATCCGCCGCGCGGGCGGTGCAGAACAGAATCAGTGCGCCAGGTAGCGCCCAGCAAAACGCGACCACCAGCAGCGGCCAGGTCGCCGCGTGCAGGCTACCGGAGAGCCAGATCATCGCCGTCTGTACGTCGCGTACGTCGGCGGTAGTCATAAAAATGCCAACCGCCGCCGCCAGCGTCCACGACACCCCGATGCCAATCAAAATAAAGCGCGGACGTGAACAATCGCGCGCCAGCGCCAGCACCAACAGCGCCACCAGCACGCCGCCGAGCATTCCCGCCAGCGGCCGCCACGCCAGCCCTACGGCCGGAAAAAACAGAATTAGCGCCAGCACCACAATGCTGGCCCCTTCTTTGACGCCAATAAGGCCGGGGTCCGCCAGGCCGTTACGGGTAATGCTCTGCATTGCCGCTCCCGCCAGGCCAAGCATGGCGCCGCAGAGCAGCGCCATCAAAATTCGCGGTAGGCGGATGTCAAACAGAATGAAACGTTGCTGCTCGCCAAGCTTCTCCGGCGCCAGCAGCGCACGCGCCAATGTCGAAGATGGCAGCGGAAAGCTGCCGCGGCTGAGGCTATAGAGCCCCAGCGCCAGCAAAAAGAGCAGCATGAAGGCGGCAATTTTCAATGCTGCCGGACGCAGCAACAGATGCCTTGAAGCGAACCCCAGAGGCCGAAATCCAGCGCGATGAACGGCGCGTATCATTTAAAAAACCTCGCGGCGATAAAAATAAATAGCGGCGCCCCCACCAGCGCGGTCATCGCGCCGGTCGCCAGTTCCTGCGGGGCGACGAGGGTACGGGCGGCGATATCCGCCAGCACCAGCACCAGCGCCCCTACCGGCGCCGCCAGCGGTAACGCCAGGCGAATATCTTGCGTTATCAGACGGCGCACCACATGCGGCACCACCAGCCCGACAAACCCAACAGGCCCGGCCACCGCCACCGCCGCGCCGCACAGCAGCGCAATAGCGGCCAGCCCCAGCAGCCGGGTCTGCACCAGATTCACCCCCAGCCCCAGCGCCGCTTTATCGCCCAGCGCCAGCACGTTCAGACGTGGCGCGAGGAGCAGCGCCAGTCCCATGCCAGAAAGCGCCGGCACCAGCGCCGCCTGTAGAGTAGCCCAGTTCAATCCGGCCAGATCGCCAGCAAGCCATGTGCGCATCGCCAGCAGCGTTTGTTCATCAAGAATTAAAATCGCCGCCGTCACCGCCGAGGCAAACGCCGAGATCGCCACGCCGCATAGCGTGATGCGCAGCGGCGTCGCCCCGCCGCGCCCGGCAGAAGCCAGCGCCATTACCCCGCCGAACAGCAGCGCCGCGCCACAGGCGGCGGTTAGCGGGCGTGCCGCTGGAAAATCGCCGAGAGAGAGGCCCAGCGCCGAGGTCGCAACCATCGCCAGCGAGGCGCCGGCGTTGAGCCCAAGAATATGCGGCTCGCCAAGCGGGTTGCGGATCACCGTCTGCAGCAGCACCCCGGCAACGCCAAGCGCCGCGCCGGTCAACAGCGCCGCTGCCAGCCGAACCAGACGTAAATCAACAATAATACGGTGATCGAAGTTTCGCGGGTCGTACTCGAGCAGCGCCTGCAGGACCGTCTGCGGCGCGATCCAGCGGGCGCCTAAGCCAAGATGAATCAGCGAACCGATGATAAGTAGCAGAGCTAACAGCAGCATCGCCAGCCGCGGACGAGTACGACGCCGTGTGGCGTACAGCACGGCGGCGCTCATAGGGCAACGGTCTGGCTTGCGCGAAACGGCATAAAGAAAGGTTTGCCGGTTTGCGGATTGATTGACATCTGCACATCAACATCAAAGACGTTTTTAATCAGTTCAGGGCTGCAGATTTCGTGTTCTGAAATGGTCCCGGCTATCCGCCCTTTTTTGAGAAATACCAGCAGGTCGGCGTAGTTTACCGCAAAGTTCAGGTCGTGAAGGACCGTTACCACCGTGCGGCCATGCTGGCGGGTCAGGCTCTGCAGAAGTTCAAGAATATCGACCTGATAGCGCAGGTCGAGCCAGGTGGTGGGCTCATCCAGTAAAATGGTTTTCGTCTGCTGCGCCAGCGCCATCGCTATCCAGCAGCGCTGACGCTGACCGCCGGAAAGGCTATCGACCGGCAGATGGGCGAATTCGGCGGTGCCGGTTAATTGCAGCGCCTCTTCCACCGCCTGTTCATCGGCTTCAGACCACTGGCGCATCAGCCCCTGCCACGGGTAGCGCCCGCGCGATACCAGTTCGAACACCGTGAGCCCTTCCGGCGTCAGCGGCGATTGCGGCAGGATCCCCAACTGGCGGGAAACCGTTTTGGTCGGCATGTCGTGGATGGCCTTTCCATCCAGACGGACGCAGCCGCCAAGCGGTTTTAGCATCCGGGCGATGGTCGATAACAGCGTTGATTTGCCGGACCCGTTAGCCCCAGCAAGCACCGTCATTTTACCGCTGGGGATCGTCAGATTAATGTCATCGACGATAAGCGTCTGGCCATAGCCGGCCGACAGGGATTCCAGGACGATCCCCTTTTCTGCAGGGTTTACCCGCTGTGGCATAACTCGCTCCTGCGCCGCAGCGTTCCGGCGTGCGCCTTCAACGTTCTGCAGTCAAATCAAAATAAATCTCATTCTCTTTTGATCATGAAGGGGATGAATGTAGTAGTCAATACTGTGCTGCATGTTGCTTCCTTCACGTTCAGGACCTCATGGGGAGACAAAATGAATTTTATGAATACTATTTATAATCAATAAAATAAGATCATCACATCACCTGGTACAGACTGCTAAATCGCGCTTTTCTTCAGCGCAGCTTTTTTATCTTACATAACATTTACTACTACATTTCTTCGTGTTTGAATGATTCTCAATTACATATCTGAAGGCGCATTCAGACGCTTAACGGATAGGTTTTATTTTCAGGGCAATGATTTAATTGGCTTTATCTGACCGCAAAGGCAGATTCGTTCACGAGAAACAGATAATGACTCAACCCCATGTCGCCTGCAGGACGTTGCAAGGGCGCGCGCTTTTTTCGCTTCTTTTTTTAGCCTCACCGGGATTAATAGCCGCAGAAAATAACGCGGCAAAGAATACCAAGGACGCGGAGGACACCATTACCGTAGTGGCTGACGGCCGCCAGCAGAACGCCACCAGCGGCTATCAGCCCCTGAGTTCGTCCACGGCGACATTGACTTCAATGCCGCTGCTGGATATTCCGCAGGTGGTGAATACCGTCAGCGACCGGGTGCTGGAAGATCAGCACGCTACCTCGCTGGATGAAGCATTGTATAACGTCGCCAACGTAGTGCAGACCAATACCCTCGGCGGTACCCAGGATGCCTTTACCCGCCGCGGCTTCGGCGCCAATCGCGACGGTTCTATCATGACCAACGGCCTGCGTACCGTTCTACCGCGCAGCTTTAACGCCGCTACCGAGCGGGTTGAAGTTCTGAAGGGCCCGGCCTCGACGCTGTACGGCATTCTCGACCCCGGCGGGCTGATTAACGTTGTTACCAAACGCCCCGAGCGCCAGTTCTCTGGTTCGGTTTCCGCCACCTCCAGCAGTTTTGGCGGCGGCACGGGTAGCTTCGACGTGACCGGGCCAATCGAAGGCACAAATCTGGCCTATCGACTGATCGGCGAATATCAAAATGAAGATTACTGGCGTAATTTCGGCAAGAACAAAAGCAGCTTTATCGCCCCTTCCCTGACCTGGTTTGGCGATAGCGCAACCATTACCGCTTCGTATTCACATCGCGATTACAGCGCCCCCTTTGACCGCGGCACCATTTTCGATCTCAATACCGGCCACGCGGTCAACGTCGACCGTAAAACCCGTTTCGATGAAGCCTTTAATATCACCGATGGTTATTCCGATATTGCCCAACTGAACGCCGAGTATCGTCTTAACAGCGCCTGGACCGCGCGCTTTGATTACAGCTACAGCCAGGATCACTACAACGATAACCAGGCCAGGGTAATGGCCTATGATTCTGCGACCGGCAACCTGACCCGCCGGGTCGACGGCACGCATGGCTCAACGCAAAAGATGCATTCCACCCGCGCCGATCTACAAGGCAACGTGGTGATCGGCGGCTTTTATAATGAACTGCTGACCGGCGTCGCCTATGAGAATTACGATCTGCTGCGTACCGATATGCTACGTTGTAAGAACGTGAAAGGCTTTAATATTTATCATCCGGTTTACGGCACTCTCGATACCTGTAATACCGTTTCCGCTGCCGATAGCGATCAGCGCATCAAGCAGGAGAGCTATGCGACCTATCTGCAGGACGCCCTGTATCTGACCGACAACTGGATTGCCGTGGCCGGCGTACGCTACCAGTATTACACCCAGTACGCCGGTAAAGGCCGTCCGTTTAACGTCAATACCGATAGCCGCGATGAGAAATGGACGCCGAAGGCTGGGCTGGTTTACAAGGTAACGCCAAACGTATCGCTGTTTGCTAACGTCGCCCAGTCGTTTATGCCGCAGTCGTCGATTGCCAGCTATATCGGCGAACTGCCGCCGGAAGAGTCCACCTCTTACGAAGTTGGCGCGAAATTCGACCTTTTAGAGGGTATTACCGCCAATATCGCGTTATTTGATATTCATAAACGTAACGTGCTGTATACCGAAAGTATTGGCGACGAGACGGTGGCGAAGACCGCGGGTAAGGTTCGCTCGCGCGGCGTGGAGGTGGATCTGGCGGGCTCGCTCACCGATAACCTCAGCATCATCGCCAGCTACGGCTATACCGATGCCAAAGTGCTGGAAGATCCTGATTATGCCGGTAAACCGCTACCGAACGTGCCAAAACATACCGGTTCGCTGTTCCTGACCTATGACATTCATAACGTCTATAACAGCAACACCCTGACCGTTGGCGGCGGCGGCCACGCGGTCAGCAAACGGTCCGGCACCAACGGCGCGGATTATTATCTGCAGGGCTATGCGGTGGCCGACGTCTTCGCGGCCTACAAAATGAAGCTGCAGTATCCGGTAACGCTACAGGTGAATGTGAAGAACTTGTTCGATAAGACCTATTATACCTCGTCAATCGGCACCAATAATCTCGGCAACCAGATTGGCGACCCGCGTGAAGTGCAGTTTACGGTGAAAATGGATTTTTAAGCCTTACCCTGCCCCGGATAGCGGCGCGCTGCGCCTTATCCGGGCTACCTCCCCTCAGCCCCTGCTGCGGGGAAATACCGGATGATGCATTTGGCTTACCAATCCTCTTCCTGGCCGAGGATACGCAAAATATCCTGCCGATGCTGCAATAGCAGTGGATTGTCGCGATGGCGGGGAAACGCCAGCGGAAGCGTAAACTCAGCGATAATGCGCCCCGGCCGCGGCGACATCACCAGCACCCGCTCGCAGAGCAGCAGCGCTTCTTCAATATCGTGGGTCACCAGCAGGCTGGTATAACCCTGCCGCTGCCACAGCGCAATCAGTTCGCGCTGCATGCTGATACGGGTAAGCGAATCCAGCTTACCCAGCGGCTCATCAAGCAGCAGTAGACGCGGTTCATTGAGCAACGCGCGCGCCAGCGCCGCACGCTGCGCCATCCCGCCGGAAAGCTGCCGCGGCCACGCCTCGCTAAACGCCTGCAGCCCGATGCGTGAAATCAGCGCGTCGGCCTTCGGCTCCTGCCCCTTTTTCCCCTGCGCCTGCGGCCCCAGCAGCACGTTTTGCCGCACCGTCAGCCACGGATAAAGCGTTGGGTCCTGGAAAACCAGGATCCGTTCCGGCCCCGGCCCGCCTATCGCCGCATCGTCAATCTCAATATGCCCGCTTTGCTGTGGCTCCAGCCCCGCCAGCAGACGCAGCAGCGTCGATTTACCGCATCCTGAGGGGCCAAGCAGCGCAACGCTCTCCCCTGGGCGCAGTTGCAGGCTGATATTTTCCAGCACCGGCACCGTCTGTTTGCCCAATGTAAAAGCATGATGAAGATGACGTACCGCCACCGCCGCACCGGTCGAAACTGTCTGGGCACTTACCATTGCATTCCTCCGCGCTGCCAGCTCAGCAGCCGATCGCGAATCATAAATAGCCCGCTAATCAGGCCGGAACATAACAACGCCATCACGAATAGCGCCGCGTACATATTCGGATAGGCCGCCCAGCCCTGCGCCCACTGCAGATAAAAACCGATCCCGGATTTGACGCCGACCATTTCGGCGACAATCAGCACTGAAAACGACGCGCCAAGCCCCATAAATAAGCCGACAAACACGTTCGGCAGCGCGGCGGGGATCGCCACGCGCAGGATCAGGAACCGTTGGCTGGCTCCTAGCGTTCGCGCCACGTCATACCACGCTTTATCGATACCAATGACCCCGGACCAGGTTAATACCGTGACCGGGAACCAGGTGCTGAGCGCGATTAAAAAAACGCTGGCGCCGAAGCTTGAAGGAAAGATAAACAGGCATAGCGGCAGCAGCGCGGTGGAAGGCACCGGCCCCAGCAGGCGTAATACCGGATGCACCCAATAGCCAATACGCTGAGACCAGCCAATCGCCAGCCCGCTAATAAACCCACAGCTGGTGCCGAGCAGTACTCCGAGCCCGAGCAGCCCCAGCGAATGCAGCAGGCTATCAAGCAACCGCGGCCAGTCATCGTGCAGGACTTCAATCAGCGCCTGCGGCGGAGCGAAAAACGGCACCGGCAAAAACGCCGTCTTGGCCGTCAGCCCTTCCCATAGCGCGAAGAGCACCGGCAACAGCGCCAGCCATTTTCCGGCACGCTGCAAACGCGCGCCCCGCTGGCGCCAGTAACGGTAACTCAGCGTCAGTAACAGCAGTCCGCCGCCGAGAGTGAACTGCGCCAGCGCCCACTCCTCGCTAAACGGCCAGCGCCGACCGGCATCGGGCCAGGCCTGTGTGAACAGGCCGCCCAGTAGCCATAGCGCGGCGGCAAGCCCGCCCTCCGTCCAGAGCAGAGCGCCGAGCCCCGGTCGGGCGAGCGCGCGATCAGGCGAAAACGTTGACATAAATACTCTCCGCAAACTGATGAGGATCGGTTCCCGGTTTGATGACCTGTACCCGCTGCAGATCCACGGCATACTGCGTCAGCTCTTTAACAAAAGCCTCGCCCACCGCATGATGGCCGTGCCCCTGGCCGTGAAGAATGCCGCTCACCTCCGCTTCGTTAGTGTTTAGCGCATGGGCGAGAAAAGATTGCGCCACGCTTTCCGGGTGCGCGGCGGCATAGCTGTGCGCTTCCAGAATCGCCTGGGTAAGCGCGGCCGCCGCCGGTTTATGAGCGCGCGCAAGGGAACCGCTGACGCCCAGCACGCAGCAGCTCAGATTGGCGTAATCGCCGGTCATATTGCTGGCGATTAGCTGATATTTGCCGGTTTCCAGCAGGCGATAGCTAAAGGGTTCGCTGCCGCTAATGGCGGCGATTTCGCGTTTATCCAGCGCCACGCTGAGCAGGTCGGCCGGATAGACTTTCCACTGCACATCGCTAATCGGGTCGATACCGTGGCGTTTCAGCAAGATGGCGAAGAAGTTTTTATCCGGCCCGGCCATATCGGTGACGCCAATGGTTTGCCCTTTCAGGCTCTCCAGACCGCTAAAAGGCGAGTTTTTGGCCGTCAACAAATTCAGGCAGCCGCCGTGCGTTCCGGCAGTAAGTTTGACGTCAAACCCCTGCTCCAGCGCCTTCAGCCAGCGTAACGCCATGCCTACCCCGGCGTCGGCCTTGCCGGTGGCAATCGCTTCCAGCAGGACATCCGTCGAGTTACCAAAGTTAACAAACTCAACGTCGAGATTATATTTACTAAAAATCTTCTGTTGCTCCGCGACGGCGACCGGCGCCAGGCACACCGCGCTTTTGTTGATCGCCAGCTTGATTTTGTAAGGCTGCGCCAGACGCAGCGCCGGATGTTCATCGCCGCTCGCCATCTCCGCCATATCGTGAGCCCATAGCGGCACAGACGCCCCGGCCAGCGCCAGACCGCCGGTAAATTGTAAGAAACGACGACGGGTAAAACGTGTGGTCATCATGGCGCCGCCTCCGCATGAACCGGCGCGACCGGCACGTTAAAGCCGTTATCAAATGTCGGCGTTACATCGAGCTTTGCGCGAA
Organism: Klebsiella sp. 141161; assembly: GCF_050600815.1. Taxonomy (NCBI): domain Bacteria; kingdom Pseudomonadati; phylum Pseudomonadota; class Gammaproteobacteria; order Enterobacterales; family Enterobacteriaceae; genus Klebsiella; species Klebsiella sp. 141161. Next base: position 76,964 of record NZ_JAQIRN010000007.1, read on the forward strand.
TGAGGCCGTTGGCAAGATAAAAGTCCGCCGTCGACTGCTGCTGGGCGACCGTCGGCGCGTCCAGCCGCTGCCACTGCGACTGGCGGTTGGCAAACTGCGCGCGGGCGATCTCCGCCGGGAAGCGAATGATCTCCCCCAGCGTTTTGCCATAGCTATCGAGATTGGCGTATGCCCAACGCTCGGCGCCGGCCAGTCGGGTGAGATAATCCTGAAGCGCCGCGCGCTTTTGTGGATCCTTCAGCGCATTATCGGTGGCGGCCAGGAAGGTATTACCCGGCAACAGCCCTTTACCGCTCACCAGAATCTGCCCTTCGGCGGTTTTCACCAGTTGCGTGGTATAGGGCTCCCAGGTCGCCCAGGCATCTACCGAACCGTTAAGCAGCGCGACTTTCGCATCCACCGGGCCAAGGAATACCCACTGGACATCCTTCGGCGAGACCCCCGCCTGCTCCAGCGCTTTCAGCGCCACAAAATGGCCAATTGATCCTTTACCGGTGGCAATGCGTTTACCTTTCAGATCCGCCGCGCTTTTTAACGCGCTGCCGGGCGGCACCAGCACGGCGGTCCCCGCCGGGTTGCTCTTATCGACGGCAATAGCTTTTACCGGCGCGCCGTTCGCCAGCGCGAACAGCAGCGGCGCATCGCCGATAATCCCCACGTCAACCGCGCCGGCGTTGAGTGCTTCAGCCAGCGGCGCGGCGGCAGGAAACTCCGCCCATTTAATATCGTAAGCGAGGTTTTGCAAGGCGTTAGCAGCCTCCAGTTGCGACCGCATGCCGCCTTTTTGATCGGCAATTCGCAGCGTGATTCTTTCCTGAGCCGCAACATAGCCGCTCAGCGTCAATAGCATTAGCGCCCCGGCTATGCGGGTAAAATGAGGTATGCGCATCTTAATTATCCTTGTTGTTGAAAAGCGTGTTTACCCGCCGCCTGCCACGCGCTGTCGTTCTGCGGCGTATGTACCCGCCCGCACAGGACGTTGCGATAGTGGCGTTCCAGAGGATTTTGCCGGCTTAAACCATGATTGCCGGTGAGTTCAAGCGCCAGATTGACCGCCAGAATGGCGTTATCGGTGATAGTGACTTTCGCCAGATTGGCCTCAATAGCGGAAAAGCCCAGCTTCGCGGCATTCTCCAGCAGAGCGCGGTTAACCAGCAGCAGCCCCTCTATCTGCCCCACTTTTTCCTGTACCCGCGGCAGACTGGAAAGCGGTTGTCCAAGATTGCCGGGAACCCGCGCACCAAGCCACGCGACAAGCCAGTCGCGCGCCGCGCGGGCTACACTGTCGTAAATCGCCGCCAGCAACGCCGTATGACGGTTAGCAAACAGACGAAATTGTTCGGCGTCCGGCGCGGGCGGCTCGTCGGCAGGCCAAACGTCTACCGCGTGCCCGGCGGATACCTGCACGTTTTTCAGCACCACCTCGTGACTGCCGGTGGCCCGCATGCCTACGTGATCCCAGCTTTTCACTACGCTGATGCCCTCGCTGTCGGCAGGGACCAGCCAGCTACCGACCAGCGGCGGGTTGTCGTCGCTGCGCGCCCACAGCGCCAGCCAGCTCAACCCTTCGATACCGGTGGTATAAATTTTGTGACCGTTAATCAGCCAGCCCCGGCCGTTACGGCTGGCTATCGTTTGCGGCAGGCCGCCGCGCGCCGGAGAGCCCAGATCCGGCTCGACGCGCAGGCTATTCATCAACCCGCCGTTTGTGAGCGCATCATCAAACACGCGCTGGCGTAGCGGCTCAGCCCAATGGACATTTTCCGCCAGCCGCAGATGATGCAGGTACTGCATGCAGACAATCAGCGCGGTCGCCGGTTCGCCCCAGGCGATGGCGGCGATAGCCTGTTGCAGTTCGGCTAAACTGACGCCTGCACCGCCATACTGCGATGGTACGGCAAGGCTTAAAAATCCGCGCCGACGCAGAACGTCAATATTGCGGCGGGGAAAATCGCCGCTGGCATCAAGGCTGGCCGCCTCTTCTGCCATCAGATGGCGGATCTCGGCAAGCTGCCGCGGCCAATCAGCAATAGGGTGTTGCCTCACGATGCGCGCTCCGCCACGGCGCGCAGCGCGGCTTTTTCGCGGGTAATCGGCAGCAGCGCTTTGCCATACTCCTGTGCATCGTTCAGCGGATCGAAGCCGCGGATCAGGAAGTTACGCACGCCGAGGTCGTAGTAGTCGAGCAGCGCATCGGCAACCTGTTCCGGCGTGCCGACCAGCGCGGTGGAGTTGTGGCCGCCGCCCACCAGCTGCGCGATGCCGGTCCACAGGCGTTTATCCACCACCTTACCCTGCGCCGCCGTAGCCCGCAGACGCTGCGCGCCAACGCTATCGGGCTTGGCTTTAAATCCCCCCTGGTTCTGCGCCGCCCGCTCGGTGGCGACATGCAGAATATGCTCGGCCTTCTCCCAGGCTTCCGCTTCGCTATCGGCGATAATCGGCCGGAACGACACGCTGAAATCGATCTCGCGCTGATGTTTTGCCGCTTCGGCACGTACCCGCTGGATAGTTTCCGCAGTCTGCGCCAGCGACTCCCCCCATAGTGCGAAGACGTTAGCGTGTTTACCGGCAACCGTAATTGCCGCCTCCGACGAGCCACCGAAATAGAGGGGAATATGCGGTTTCTGCAGCGGGCGAATAGCTGACCAGGCCTGTTGCGCCTGATAAAAATCATTGTCGATGTCCACCGGCTGTTCGGCGGTCCAGACTTTGCGGATGGTATCGAGGAAGGCGTCGGTGCGCGCATAGCGCTGGTCGTGGTCGAGATAATCGCCGTCACGGCGCTGCTCGGCATCATTGCCGCCGCTGATGATATGTACCGCCAGCCTGCCGCCGAGCAGATGTTCGAGGGTGGCGAATTTACGCGCGGCGAGAGTTGGCGAGACAAAACCGGGGCGGTGCGCCAGCAGGAAAGCTATCTTTTGTGTCGACAACCCCGCCAGCGCGGTCACCAAAAAGCCATCGGGTTGATCGGACCAATGCCCCACCAGCAGACGGTCAAACCCCGCGGCTTCATGTGTTTGCGCGAAGCGCGCAATATAATCACGGTCAAAAATCGGCCCTACCGGGGCGATGGTTTCTGACGACAGGCGGTGGCCGATCATGCCGAGAAACTGAATGCTCATACAGAACTCCTGGTAGTAAGGTAATGAATGGGCCGCGGCGGCGGCGCGTTTTCATTACCCTATACACAGGCACTTAATGAACAAAATGCATTTTTATCATAACTTAATATGCAAGATAAGCATTTCTTAAAATAACATATACGTATCAGAAAGATGCGTTAAGTTGCTGGACCACTTTTCCGGCGAAAAAAGTCAGCGGCTGGCTGAGGTTAGCCAGATTCAGCGCATGTACCAGCCACAGATGCACTTGCGGCTGAAAATCCGCGAGCGTAAGCGTGGCTACTTCGTCGCGCCACGGGCTGGCCGCCAGCGCGGCGCGAGGCACCAGGCCAAGCCCCAGCCCCTGCGCCACCAGGCTGATTTGCAACTGGGCGCCGGCGGTCTCGACGTTCAGCGCAAGCCGCAGCCCCTGCGATTGTAGTTCTCGGATTAGCCCGGCCCGCAGACCACAGCCGTCGGGATTCAGTATCCAGCCTCGCTGCGCACAGTCGCGCAGCGCTCCGGCGTGCAGTCGCCAGCTTTTCGCCGCGATGACCACGATATCCAGCGGACACAGCAGCCTCCCGCTGTAACCATCAACAAAGCGCTGCTGTTGCGGTCCCATCGCCAGAACACCATCCAGTTCGACGCTCTCCAGCCGTTTTTGCAACAGCCCGCTCCAGCCGCAGGTCACCTGCGGCTCCAAAGCCGGGAACTGCTGGCGTAGCGCGCTCAGCGCCGGCTGGAGGGCGATTTCCGCCACGCTCTGCGGCACGCCAAGACGCAGAACGCCCTGCGGCTCCGCCTCCGGGTCAAGCAGACCGTAGAGCTTTTTAGTTTCCCGCTTGATGCTCAGACATTGTTCATACACCCGGTGCCCGGCGGCGGTGAGCGTCAGGGGCCTGGTCTGGCGCTCCAGCAGCGTCACATTGAGGGTTTGCTCAAGGCGCTGAAGCCGACGGGTAATGGCCGATTGGGTAATGCCAAGATATTCCGCAGCCTGGTTTAGGGAGGAAAACTGCACGGTAGCCAGCAGAGCATCAATGTCGTCGATACGCATACAATCCTTAATGTGATTTTTGCATATTAATATATGCGGAAATTGCATTTAAATTATATTAACGCCTTTGCTAGCGTAATGACCAGTCCCGACAACAGGAAACCACCATGACCGCACCGCGAGTGGAAAAATTACGCCAGTTCATTCAAGACCTTGATGCCCTGCATCGCCAGTTTACCGATGAGGCCCCCCTGCTCGACGCCGTCGCCGTGCGCCTGGCTTCGCTTGTGCAAAAAGATGACTGGTTACCGGAAGAGTACACCCTACCGCATCCCCACCACTATCAGCAGTATTTGCTGCATGCCGATTCCGGCCAACGTTTTTCGATTGTCAGCTTCGTCTGGGGGCCGGGGCAATCGACGCCGATCCACGACCATCGGGTCTGGGGAGCCATCGGTATGTTGCGCGGCGCGGAGGAGAACCAGCGCTACCGACTCGACGAACGCGGTTTACCGATCGCCACTGGTCCTGCTGAACGGCTTTCACCCGGCAAGGTGGAAAAAGTCTCTTCCCGCGATGGCGATATTCATCGGGTGAGTAATGCGCTCGCGGACCACGTCTCAATCAGTATTCACGTCTACGGCGCTAACATCGGCGGCGTCCGGCGTGCTGTTTATACCGCGGATGGGATCGCCAAACCTTTCGTCTCCGGTTACTCCAACCGCCACTTGCCCAATATCTGGGATCTCTCAAAGGATAATGAATATGCCTGACTACAATTACCGCCAGCCAGCCGAGGTGCGCCAGGCGCTAATCGATGGCGCGGAAGTGGCGCTCATCGATGTTCGCGAAGAGGCCGCATTTGCCACTAACCATCCGCTGTTTGCCGCTAATTTGCCGCTCAGCAAGCTGGAGCTGGAGATTTTTCGCCGCGTGCCGCGCCTGACGACGCCGATTACCCTCTACGATAACGGCGAAGGTCTCGCGGAGCAGGCCCTTGAACGGCTGCAACGCTGGGGCTATCAGGATGTCGCGCTACTGGCAGGCGGACTGACGGGCTGGCAGCGTAGCGGCGGCGAGCTCTTTCAGGACGTTAACTCACCGAGCAAAGCGTTCGGCGAGCTGGTAGAGAGCGAGCGCCAGACGCCGTCGTTGAGCGCTGAGGAAGTGAAGGCGCTGATCGAGGGGCCACAGCCGGTCGTGGTGGTCGACGCGCGTCGTTTCGATGAATATCAAACGATGAATATTCCCGGCAGCATCAGCGTGCCCGGCGGGGAGCTGGCGTTACGCATCGAAGGCCTGCTGCCGTCGGCGCAAACGACAGTGATCGTTAACTGCGCCGGCCGTACCCGCAGCATTGTCGGTACCCAATCGCTACGCAATGCCGGCTTAGCCAATCCGGTATACGCACTGCGCAACGGTACCATCGGCTGGACCTTAGCCGGACTGGAACTCGAGCACGGCCAACAGCGGCGCTACGACGGCGATTTCCACGCCTCAGCGCAGCGCGTGGCTGCGGTGACGCAGTTGGCCGAGCGCGCTGGCGTGGCCTTCATTGATGCCCCGACTTTAGCCCGCTGGCAACAGCAGCCGAGCCGCACCACCTATCTCTTTGATGTTCGCAGCCCCGAGGAGTATGCCGCAGGCCATCTGCCGCACAGCGTGAATGCCCCTGGCGGCCAGCTGGTGCAGGAAACCGATCATTACGCCAGCGTACGCGGAGCGCGGATTGTGCTGGTCGCCGATGATGAGATCCGCGCGCCGATCGCGGCGTCCTGGCTGGCGCAGATGGGCTGGGAAGTGGCGGTTTTACGCGATGTCCGCGTTGAGCAATTGAGCGAACGCGGCGTTCCGCCCGTCAGCGTACCGCCGGCGCCGCAGGCTGAGGAGATAACCCCAGCGCAGTTAGCGGAAAAATTGCGCGAACCCGGCACCGTGGTACTGGATTTCACCACCAGCGCGAACTATGTCGCACGGCATATCCCCGGTGCCTGGTGGCTGGTGCGTTCACAGCTACGTCAGGCGCTTGAGCTCATCCCTCCCGCGAAACGTTACGTTGTCACATGCGGCAGCAGCCTGCTGGCCCGCTACGCCGTGCCTGAAGTCGCGGCATTGACCGGTAAGCCGGTGCAACTGTTAAGCGGCGGGACGCTGGCGTGGATTGATGCCGGGCTGGCGCTGGAACAGGGCGAGACGCATCTGGCAACAGCGCGCAGCGATCGCTATCGACGGCCTTATGAAGGAACCGATAACTCCGCTGAGGCGATGCAGGCTTATCTCGACTGGGAGTTTGGTCTGGTGGAACAGTTAGCGCGTGATGGTACCCACGGCTTTAAGGTGTTGTAAGTCAAAAAACCGGTGGCGACACGGCCACCGGGAATAGCTTACCTTTATTGCGAATTAAATTTCCGGGGTGGTTTTAAAACCAACCAGCATCAGGATCGGCTGCTTCTGCGCCGCTGCGGCGTCAAACTGATAGTGGTTGCCCTGACGGTCGCCGCCGATGTACCAGGAGATTTCGGTTTTCCCTTCCGCCAGCGCCTTACGCACCGCTTTATCGATATCCACCATCCGATACTCACGAGATGAATTGAGATACAGTTGAGCATCTGAATTGTAGCTGCAGGTCGGGCGATGCTTCCAGGTCACGCTTGACGCACTCCAGCTATTGCTGGCCGGATAGAAGAAAATCTGATCCGCGCCGTTGGTTTCAACCTTGCCGCCGTACAGACGCAGACGATACTTAAACAGCGACGCATCCTGATCTTTCGGCAGCGCCGGGATTTTAAACTTCACCAGGGTCAGGGTTTCCGGGTTGCGGGTGCGGCCGCCGTTCTTCCAGTTATCGGAAATCTGCAGCGCTTCAGGCGTCCCAAAGTTAACATTCGGCTGCGCGCTCTCGACCACCGCGTTTTCTTCCGCCAGCGAGAAGCTATAAGGCACGTTAGTCCCACAATCCATACCGTCATTCATACAGTGTTCGGTCATGAAGTGCGCGCCCTCTACCGTCCAGCCGTTCATGAAATCCGCATGGGCGGTATAGATGCTGCCCCACTTCTCTTCACGTTTATCGCCCTTCATTACCGGGTCCATCGACAGCTCAATTTTCGCCGTGTCCAGAGACGTAATCTGCGGCAGCACGTAGGCGATATTCATATTTACCGTCGGGATTTTTACCGGATAGTCGGCCGGGCAGGCGCCGTTAACATCATAGGCGGCGTTGCTGTGGTCGTGGCTCGGTTTGAGGTTGACGCCATCCCAGCAGTTGGGGAACTGAATACCGATATTAAACTGTACGGCATCGCCCGCTTTACGCAGGCCGCAAACCTCACCGGCTTTGTTGCTATAGCCTTTACCGTTGGCGCATAGGAAGGTTATCCGCGAGCTCGGCGCGGAGCCGTGGTGGTCGCCAGCCAGCAGCTCTAACCCCGACGGGAAAGGATGCAGCGGATACTGTTCGACTTTGGTCGCCTGATAATAGGTTTTCTGATAAGCCGGAGTGACAATTTGTCCATCCGGCAACTTCATTGACGGCGCCCAGTATGCAGAACTGTCGGCCTTGTTATCACAGGTGGTTTCCGGCTGTGCGCGCAGGGTTTGATAGGTTGAGACCGCGTCGGTGTGGCTATTGCCGAAGAAATCATGCCACATCGCCTGGTTGGGCATGCCGAACATCATAATCGCGTCGTCGCCAAGGGTGTGACTGTAGCCGCATACCGCCTGGGCTTGCGGTCCTGCATGGGCGGAAAAAGCGCTGGCGGCCAGCAGCGGCGTCAGGGCCAGTACAACTGAGTTAGCTTTCATTTTACGATCCTCCTTGTTTGAAGGACCGTAGAGATAGCAAGCGTGCGCCGATGTTACACATCAGCAAACATCATTTTATCTCATTCACGCATAATCCATGAATACTGGAAGGTTTTGGCCGCCGGAAAATGGGTACGCCGACGGTAGGAGCCGAGCGCCTGCGGCGTACAGTAGGTACAGCTTCCCAGCCATTCGGTATTTTCCGCCGCCACCCCGGCCTGTTGCAGCACCCGTTGCGCCAGCGCGCGGAGATCGAACCACCGATTATCGCTACCGGTCGCCTGCGCTTGCCCGTTTCCTGGTGGGGCGAGGCGCTGATGAAAGAGCTCGTCGCTGTACCGTTTTGCCAGCTTGCCCGCCGGCATGGTCAACAGCGTTTGATAAAAATCGGCCGAAACCTCATAGCAGCAGGCGTGAATATGCGGCCCGCAGACCACCACAATCTCTTCTGTCGCCACCTGATGCTGGTGAAACAGCGCCAGGCTGTTTTCAATAATGCCGCTCGCCGCTCCGCGCCAGCCGGCATGCACGCTGCAAACATAGCGCCCATCCCGCGAAGCCATTAACAGCGGTAAACAGTCGGCGGTGACGACGCCGACCTTTTGCTCACGCAGCGCCGTAAATACAGCATCGGCATGCGGCCGCTCTGCCTGCGGCCCCTGATAATGATGAACAACATTGCCGTGCACCAGCTTAACCGGGGCCATTTCGCTGTACGGAAAGGCGGCGGTTTCGTGCACATCAAGAAAAGCGTAACGAATACCGGGAATATCACTTAACAAGCGGGATGGATAAGACATAACGTCGCATGAATGGATTGGTGGTGGATTTACCGTAGGCCAAGGCCGCTCGCTACGCAAGATGTTGATGCTTTGTTTTTGGCATCGCTATATAATTTAGTATATATCGATTATTCTTATCCAACCGGGTTAATCCATGTCACCACACCGTTTACTTTTAGGCCTGGCGCTGTGTAGCGCCAGCCTGTTCACCAGCCAGGCCTTTGCCGACCGCACCGTGACCGACCAGCTGGGCCGCCAGGTTACGCTTCCGGATCACATCAGCCGCGCGGTCGTCCTGCAGCACCAGACGCTTAATCTGCTGGTCCAGTTGAATGCCGGCGACGATATCGTTGGCGTGTTAAGCAGCTGGAAAAAACAGCTCGGGCCGCAGTTTGTCCGCTTTATGCCCGCTATTGAAAATCTGCCAACGCCGGGTGATTTAACGCAGGTCAATATCGAAAGCCTGCTGGCGCTGCATCCGCAGGTGGTGTTCGTCGCTAATTACGCGCCGCAGGCGATGATCCAGCAGATCCAAAATGCCGGTATTCCGGTTATCGCCATCTCTTTGCGCCAGGACGCGGCGGGAGAGAAAAGCAAAATGAATCCGACGATGGCCAATGAAGAGCAGGCCTATAACAATGGGCTCAAACAAGGGATCCGCCTGATTGGCGAAGTCGTCGAACGCCAAAGCCAGGCCGAAGCGCTGATTGATTACACCTTCGCGGCGCGGGCAGAAGCTAACGCCCCGGTCGCCGGTATCCCTGAGAATCAGCGGGTGCGCGTGTACATGGCCAACCCGGATCTCAACACCTACGGCTCCGGCAAATATACCGGTCTGATGATGAAGCATGCCGGGGCGCTGAACGTTGCGGCCGCGACGGTTAAGGGTGCCCGTCAGGTCTCGCTGGAACAGGTTCTGCAGTGGAACCCTGAGGTGATCTTCGTCCAGGACCGCTATCCGCAGGTGGTCAAACAGATTGAAAACGACCCGCAATGGCAGACGATAGACGCGGTGAAAAACCACCGCGTATGGCTGATGCCGGAATACGCCAAGGCCTGGGGCTATCCAATGCCAGAGGCATTGGCGATAGGCGAACTGTGGATGGCGAAAAAGCTCTATCCTTCCCGCTACCGGAACGTCGATGTCGATGCCAAAGCGCAGGATTACTATCAACGCTTCTACCGCGTGAAATGGACGCCGAATGCGCAGTAACCTTCACTGGGCCCTGCTGCACGGCGGGCTGGCGGCGGCAACGTTATTTATCGCTATCGCTTCGCTATGCCTGGGGCAGTACCCCCTCAGCCTGAATGAGGTCTTTCATGAGCTTACGCATGGCGCGCCCGATAGCGGCATCGCCGGGCAGATAGTCTGGTCAGTCAGACTTCCCAGGGTAGCGATGGCGCTGCTGGCCGGCGGCTCGCTGGGGCTATGCGGCGCGACTTTACAGGGCGTATTCCACAACCCGCTGGTCGACCCGCATATCATCGGTGTGACCTCCGGCTCCGCCTTCGGCGGCACGCTGGCGATCCTGCTAGGTTTTGACATCATATCGATGATGGGTTGCACCTTCTTCTTCGGCCTCGCCGCGCTGATGTTGGTTTATCTGATTGCCAGGCTGCAAGGGCGTGAAAACACGCTGGCGCTGATCCTTTCCGGCATTATCCTCAGCGGTTTCTTTGCCGCGCTGGTCAGCCTGATGCAGTACCTTGCCGATACGGAAGAAACCCTGCCGAATATCGTTTTCTGGCTGCTCGGCAGCTTTGCCACCGCTAACTGGCATAAAGTACTGTCCATGGCGCTGCCGGTCGCCGTCGCCGCCGTTATCCTGCTAAAGTTGCGCTGGCGTATCAACCTGCTGGCGCTGGAGGATAAAGATGCGCGCGGTCTTGGCGTTTCGGTGACCACATTGCGCCGCGGAGTGTTGGTTTGCTGCGCGGTGCTGGTCGCCGCCCAGGTCGCGGTCAGCGGCAGCATCGCCTGGGTCGGGCTGGTGATTCCGCATCTGGCGCGACTGCTGGTCGGCGCCGATCACCGCCGCCTGCTGCCAACGGCATTCTGGCTCGGCGGCGCGTTTATGGTGGTGGTGGACGACCTGGCGCGCACCTTAACCCAGGCGGAGATTCCAATTGGCATTATTACCGCCCTGCTCGGCGCGCCGCTGTTTACCCTTTTACTGATTCAGTCTCAACGCCGCGGAGTGGCCCAATGAACATTTCCTTATCACTGGACGCCCTGCGCTATGGTCATCGTCAGCCGCTCTTCGCCCCACTATCAATGCAGTGCCGTCACGGGCAAATCTGGGCAATTCTGGGCGCCAACGGTCGCGGTAAAAGCACGCTACTGGATACCCTGACCGGCGTTCTGCCGCCGCTCGGCGGGAAATTTAGCGTGGAAGGCGGCGTCGCCATCGTGCCGCAGTCGTTTCGTCCGGCGTTTGGCTGGCAAGTGCGCGATGTGGTGCTGATGGGGCGCGCCCGCCACGTCGATCTGTTCGCGCAGCCGGGGCCGGAAGATGAACGGGAGGTTCAACAGGCGCTGGCGCAGTTGGGGATCGCCGCGCTGGCCAATCAGCTTTTTCGCGCCCTGTCCGGCGGTCAGCAGCAGTTGGCGCTCATAGCCCGCGCGCTGGTCAGCGCCAGCCAGAACATCCTGTTAGATGAACCTTGCTCAGCGCTGGATCTGGCCAATCAACAGATTGTGTTACAGCTGATTAGCGACCTTGCTCATCGGCAGAAACGCACGGTGATGTTCACCACCCATGATCCGACTCACGCCCTGCAGGTCGCCAGCCATACCCTGCTGCTGTTGCCCGGCGGCGAATGGCTGGCGGGAGAGTCATTCGCAGTGCTCAGCGAGACAAACCTGCGCCGCGCCTACGGCCTGCCGGTCCACAAAATCCATCATCCCGGTAGCGCGGTGCCGTTACTGGCGCCGCAGTTTACTATCCATCGTTAACGGCCAAAAAACCTGCCGCGCGCAGAAAGTTCTGCCCTTCTTCCGCGGTGATAAAGCGCCGTAGCTGCCGCGCGGCGGCGCTTTCCTCAATTTCCGCCAGTTGATATTCGCAGCGTATATTCCACGGCTCGGGAATGAGTAACGTGCGAAACTGTGCGCTCTCCGTCATCTGAACCGCATAGTGGGCGTAACCGATAAACAGATCGGCAAAGCCTTCGCCAATCAGCCACGCCCCAGCGGTAATGCCCGACGGCACAGTCAGCGACGCCCGGCCGCCGACCAGCTGCTGCGCCCGGGCCATCAACGCCCGTCCGAGCCCCGGAAAGCTGGCCTCAAGGCGAGCGAAAAGCTGCCATGTGTAATCACCGGAGGGATCGCAGCCCGGCGTGGAGGTCGCCAGCCGCAGTCGCCCGTCGCGAAGCAACGTCAGCCAGTCAGCGCGATCGGTGTCAGGCGCGCGGCGCGCCGTCAGCATCAGCCGGTTGGCGGCAAACGAACAGCAATTTTTCGCAAGCCCGGCCTGCAGCAGCGCCTGAGGGTGTTCGGTATTCGCACTGGCGAACAGCGAGCAGCGTTCACCGCCTTCAATGCGTTCGCGCAGCAGACCGGCCGGGCCGAACTGCGCCTCGACAGGAATGCCGCTAATCTGCTGAAATCGCGCCAGCAGCGGGAGGAAAGCGCTTTTCAGGCTCCCCGCCGCCAGCAGCGTCAATGAAGGGGTCATCACACGAACCGCTATAAAGACAAAAACATAACGCTAGGGTAACGCCTTTTTTGCTGATTCAGTAGCGAATTTCGGCCCGTTCGCGCAGTTGTTCCGGCGTCGCCACCGGGAGCTGGAAGAACTCGAGATAGGCCGGGATCATCTCGAATAGCATATCGGTACCGCGCTGAATCGGGCATCCCAACGTCTGCGCCGCCCGCAGTAGCGGAGTGTATTCAACGCTCATCACCACCTCGCCAACCCAGGTGCGCGGTGACAGGCGCGAAACGTCCAGCGGTAGCGGATCATCCGCTTTCATACCCAGCGGCGTAGCGTTGACCACCAGATCCTGCGCGATGGGATCGCGCTGCATCAGGACGAGCTCCAGACGTGGATAGTGCTGATGCAGCCGCTGCGCCAGCGCCTCGGCGGCGGATAAAGAGGTATCGAACAGCGTCAAGGTACTAACCCCTGCGGCCGCCAGCGATGCGGCAATCGCCGAGCCGACGCCGCCGCAGCCGATCACCAGCGCTCTCGCCCCTTGTGGTTGAAAGCCCTTGCGCTTAATCCCCAGAACAAAACCTTCGCCATCGAACATATCGCCGCGCAGGCTGCCATCGACTTCGCGACGGATGGCATTACAGGCGCCAGCGATTGCCGCCGTCGGGCTCAGCTGGTCTACCAGCCCGCAGGTAGCCATTTTATGCGGCATGGTGACCAGCGCGCCGACGATATTCGTCATGGAAAACAGCGCTGGCACCAGCGCCGCGTAATCCTCCGGCTTCACCCCCATCGGCACCACTTTGACGTCTGCCTCGCAATGGGCCAGCCATGGGTTATAAATCATCGGCGCTTTAAAACTGGCGGTCGGATAACCAAGATGCGCTATCAGCCGCGTATGACCACTAATGATCATGCCCTACTCCTGTTGTTACTGCGAAAGTTCGATGCGTTTGACATCGCCAAGAATAAACAGATAGGCCACTACGCCAAGCAGCGCCGCGCCGCCGATATAGACCAGCGCGTAGAAAAAACTACCGGAAGCGGCAACGATAAAACCGATAATCAGCGGCGTGAGGATCCCCGCCAGATTGGTGCAGAAATTAAAGATGCCGGCGGTTATCCCGCCCATCCCCTGCGGCGCGATATCGGAGATTAGCGTCCAGCCAAGGCCAACCATACCCTGACCGAAAAAGGCAAAAGACATCATCAGGATCACCGCCAGGTCGCTCGGCAGCCAGTTGGCGGAAATAATGCTGCTGGCCATCATCAGCCCGACGACGATAGGCAACTTACGCGCCAGATTGGCCGAACCGGTGGCTTTCAATAGCTTGTCGGAGAGCCAGCCGCCAAACAGCACGCCTCCCGCCGCGGCGAGGAACGGCAGGATGGCGAAGAAGCCCACTTTCAACCATGCCATGTGGCGCTCGGTCGCCAGGTAGGTTGGAAACCAGGTCAGAAAGAAGACCAGCACGGTATTACCAGCGAATTGACCCACGCTGGCGCCAATCACCTGTCGTTTTGCCAACAGTTGGCGCACCAGCGGCCAGCTAAAAGCGATTTTTTGCCGCTGCGCGCTAGCCAGCCCGCCGCCGCGAAGAATATGTTCGCGTTCACTGTCGCTCAGGCGGCTGTCCTGATGGGGTTCGCGGTAGCAACGCCACCAGACCAGCGCGAACAGGATGCCAACAACCCCGACGCTGATAAACAGCGCACGCCAGCCGAAGCTGCCCATAATCCAGAACAGCAGCGGCGAGAAACAGGCCAGCCCGAGATATTCACCGACGGTGTAGACCGCCGTGGCCTTCGCGCGCTCCTGCTGTGGAAACCAGGTACTCACTACCCTGCTGTTGACCGGAAAACAGGGCGCTTCACTGACGCCAAGTCCGAAGCGACACAGCAACAGCGTTTTCAAGCCAATCGCCATACCGTGAAATAAGGTGAACAGCGACCACAGCGCCAGCGAGAGGAAATAGGTCACTTTATTGCCGAAACGATCGAGGAAAATACCGCCGGGAATTTGCGCCAGCGCGTAGGTCCAGGCAAAGGCCGAAAAAACAATTCCCATAATGGCGGCATCAATGCCGAGCTCGGCGGTCAGTCTCGGCGCGGCGATGCCAAGCACCGTGCGGTCGAGATAGTTAATCATCGTGCCGACGGCCAGCAGCGCCAGGATCCCGATACGCCGCCGGGAGCGAGGCACGGTGGTCGCGGTATCCGCCGCCGTCGCCTGGTTATGGCTATAAGAGTTCATAGTCGTGTCCTGTCTTGAGTACAGATGAATGTTGTTATTGTGTTTGCGATGTCGTGTTGTGAACCATTTGCTACGTTTAGCTGTACTGCATGGCCGAAAGGCGGACAGCGGCATTCACCGCGCCGTACTGGGCGTAACCGTCGCGCCGTTCGGTTAATTCGAAGAAGAAGCGCCCCGCCGCGAATGGCCGGGTATAGAGATGCAGGAATTCGCCGCCGTGGGCGTCACGGTCATAGAGGATTTGCAGGCGTTGCAGCGTCTCTACCTGCGGCTCTCCCCCGAAGCGCGCCAGCAGATCCTCATAGTAATTCGCCGGGATCGGCAGCGCGCTCAGCGCGGCCTGCGGCAGACTTTCGAGCGTTGCGGGTAAATCGCGACAGGCGAAAGCGGCGTGCTGTAGCCCGGCGCCCTGATAACAGGCGACCGACCGCGCAATCTGCGTGGCTCGACTTTGTGAAATATTCAGCGCCAGACGGATATCGCCCTGCGGACTATGAACCGCCAGGCTGCGTACCAGGCCGTATGGATCGGGCAGCGTCTGTTCATGTTCGAGACTGAAGCCGAAAACCGTACGGAAAAAGATAATCCAGTTGTCGCGGCTGTCGGCCTCCATGCCTAACGCCAGATGGTCAATACCGCTGTAATCGTCGCGCGGCGCTGCTGCCTGTAAATGAAAATCGCGGGCGTAGATGTCGTCACCGGTTTCAACCAGGTAGATCAGGCTGCCATCCGGGGCGCAAACCGCCGGGATCGAACTCTCATTAGGCCCGGCATCCCCCTGCCAGGTGGCATAACCGTAGGCGCGGGCGCGCTCCACAACCGGCGCGCTGTGGCTCACCCGCAGCGCCATTGCGCACAACGAGATGCCGTGGCGCTGATGAAAATGGTCGGCCCAGCTGTGCGGCTGCGCGTTAACAATCACCCGCGCCTCACCATTGCGCCAGAGCGCAACCTGCTTAGACCGATGCTTGCCCTGGAGCTTAAAACCCAACTGCGTCAGGCGCTGGCCAAGCGCGATAGACTCCGCCGGACTGGCGGCGAACTCAATAAATTCCAGACCGTCATAGCGCGGTAGCGCAGGTGGTGAAAATAACGCCGCATCGCAATCGGCAAGCTGCCGATGGGTCTGCTCCTCGAGCCACAACAACGACCGGTAGCCATCTTTTGCCGTGGCGCCGTTGGGTGAGGCGCGAAAGCCGTCATTGAATATCTCCAGCGACCAGGGTCCGCGATAGCCGCAGCGGGTCAGTTCACGGGCGAAATCCACCAGCGGCAGTTGCCCCTGGCCCGGGAAGCAGCGGAAATGACGGCTCCATTCGAGAACATCCATCTTCATCAACGGCGCGTCAGCCAGCTGCAGGAAGGTGATTTTCTCAACCGGCACCTCGGCAAGTCCTTGTAGATCATCCCCGAGCGACAGAATATGGAAGCTATCAAGGACGATGCCCATCGCCGGGCTGTTCACCCGCTGCACCCGTTCCCATGCCTGACGCCAGCGGTTAACGTGGGTTCCCCACGCCAGCGCTTCGTAGCCAATGACGATCCCTTCCTGCTCGGCAAGATCGGCCAGCATGCGCAGGTCGGCGACCTGTAGTTCGATATCGCCGGAACAGTCCGGCTGGACATTGCTACAGAGCAGCATGGTATTGCAGCCTAATTCATGCATCAGAGCGAATTTCCGCTTAGCCCGCTGCAGGTTAGCGGCAAACTGCGCGCGGCTGGCGCCCTCGAAATCGCGAAAGGGCTGAAAAAGCGTGATTTTTAGCCCTAATTCAGCGGCAAGGTTGCGAATATCGCGCGGCGTGCCCGTATAATAGAGCAGATCGTTTTCAAAGATTTCAACGCCCTGATAACCGGCCGCGGCAATAGCATGCAGCTTTTCGGTTAAAGTACCGGATATCGAAACGGTAGCGATGGAACGCAACATAAGAGTCCTCGGGTCATCAATCGACATGAGCACTGACTATGTATCATTTGGTTCACAGGCGCCAGATTTGGTTGCTGAATTGTGATCAATATGTGTATTTTTTGTCTCCACAGAAAAAGGAGTCGTTATGTCCCTCATTGCTCATGATGAAGCACAATCCCTGAAGGAGCGCATCTTCGCCGCCGCCATTACCGTGTTTGCCGAATATGGCCTTCCCGGCGCGCGTATGGAGCAGATCGCCATCGAGGCGCAAACCACCAAACGCATGGTGGTCTACTACTTCAAGAGCAAAGAGCAGCTGTACCAGGCGGTACTGCAACATGTCTATGCACGGATCCGTGAAACGGAGCAACAGCTGGGGTTGGAGCACCTGCCGCCGGTTGAGGCGCTGGTGCAATTGGTGAAATGGAGCGTGCGCTATCACGCCACTCACGCCGACTACATGCGGGTTATCTGCATGGAAAACATGCAGCGCGGCAAGTGGTTGAAAGGTTCAGAAGAGCTGAAGCCGCTTAACCGTACCGCGCTGTCGATTATCGAAGATATTCTGCAACGCGGCCAGCAACAGGGGATTTTCCAGGCTGGTCTGCAAGCGCGCGACGTGCATAGGCTGATCAGTAGTTTTAGCTTCTATCAGGTATCGAATTTTTATACTTTCAGCAGCCTGTATCTCGACGATCCACTGCCAGAAATCGACGACGAAGAGATGGTCTCGCACCACTGCGAAATCGCGGTAAAAGCGGTGATCAGGTTCGTAATCTCTTAAGCGCGGCTTATGTTGGGGCGCGACGTTTAGTGCCCCGATAACGCGTGAATCACCCTTTCCATCGCCTCGCGGGTCAGCGCTGAACGTTCAATTTTGTTATTTGCCAGCGCGGTGCGTACGACACCGGCGATAACAATATGTTTTGGCTGTTGGCCAAGATCGCGCATTTCCAATACCACCTTACCCACTACGCGGCACATTTCCTGATAGAGCTCGTCGTCTTTCGCTTTATTTCCCATTATCAAGACTCGTAAATTATCATTATCAATCAATTCATTATTGATACGATTTTATAATAAAGCAAACTGCGCTATTTTTTTCCACTCAATGAAGCGTTTTACTGCCTTTAATAGGTTTGTAAATATGATAAAACACCGTTTAATCTGATCCGCTGCGGCAAAAGTGTGTTGCAGCTTCGCGAGCGAATCGTGTGAATTTTGTTACATTAATCACACTAAAAATGAAACGCCGTTTTTATTTTCCTTTTTCGTTTCGGCAGCGTATAATGCGCCTCGATTCTTTCTTGAATGGTTTCAGCGCATTGGACTGCACAAAAAAACGTACAAAACATTGCCACTTTTCATGGGCTGAACCGCCAGCACACATTCTTCTGCACGCTCTTTTGTTGTCACCTATCCTTAGAGCGTGGCATTGCAACTTTCGTAACACAGGTTTGACTCCGCGGCAGTGCGCCCTCGGAGCGAGATTTCCATATCCTTCACAACTTAAAGACTAAGACTGTCATGAAAAAGACCAAAATTGTTTGCACCATCGGTCCGAAAACCGAATCCGAAGAGATGTTGACCAAAATGCTGGACGCGGGCATGAACGTCATGCGTCTGAACTTCTCTCACGGCGACTATGCGGAACACGGTCAGCGCATCCAGAACCTGCGCAATGTGATGAACAAAACCGGTAAGAAAGCCGCAATCCTGCTGGACACCAAAGGGCCGGAAATCCGCACCATCAAGCTGGAAGGCGGCAACGACGTCTCCCTGAAAGCGGGCCAGACCTTTACCTTCACCACTGATAAATCCGTAATCGGCAACAATGAAATCGTTGCGGTGACCTACGAAGGCTTCACCACCGACCTGAGCGTCGGCAACACCGTGCTGGTCGACGATGGTCTGATCGGTATGGAAGTGACCGCGATCGAAGGTAACAAAGTTATCTGTAAAGTGCTGAACAACGGCGACCTCGGTGAGAACAAAGGCGTTAACCTGCCGGGCGTTTCTATCGCTCTGCCGGCGCTGGCTGAAAAAGACAAGCAGGACCTGATCTTCGGTTGTGAGCAAGGCGTTGATTTCGTAGCCGCTTCCTTTATCCGTAAACGTTCTGACGTGGTTGAAATCCGCGAGCACCTGAAGGCGCACGGCGGCGAAAACATCCAGATCATCTCCAAAATCGAAAACCAGGAAGGCCTGAACAACTTCGACGAAATCCTCGAAGCGTCTGACGGCATCATGGTTGCTCGTGGCGATATGGGCGTTGAAATCCCGGTAGAAGAAGTTATCTTCGCGCAGAAGATGATCATCGAAAAATGTATCCGCGCGCGCAAAGTCGTTATTACCGCGACCCAGATGCTGGATTCCATGATCAAAAACCCGCGTCCGACCCGCGCTGAAGCAGGCGACGTCGCTAACGCCATCCTCGACGGCACCGACGCCGTAATGCTGTCCGGCGAATCCGCGAAAGGTAAATACCCGCTGGAAGCCGTTACCATTATGGCGACCATCTGCGAGCGTACCGACCGCGTGATGACCAGCCGTCTGGATTACAACAACGACAACCGTAAACTGCGCATCACCGAAGCGGTTTGCCGCGGCGCAGTTGAAACCGCTGAGAAACTGGAAGCGCCGCTGATCGTCGTCGCCACCCAGGGCGGTAAATCCGCACGCGCCGTGCGTAAATACTTCCCGGACGCCACTATCCTTGCGTTGACCACCAACGAAACCACCGCTCGTCAGTTAGTCCTGAGCAAAGGCGTGGTACCGCAGCTGGTGAAAGAGATCGCCTCTACTGATGATTTCTACCACTTGGGTAAAGAGCTGGCGCTGCAGAGCGGCCTGGCGCGTAAAGGCGACGTGGTTGTGATGGTTTCTGGCGCGCTGGTTCCAAGCGGCACCACCAACACAGCCTCCGTGCACGTGCTGTAATAATTTACAGGTTATTTTATCTTTTTTTAAAGCGCTCCTCTGGGGCGCTTTTTTTTATTCATTCCCTAGCTGTTCTTAATAAAAATGCAAATCGGATTTTACTATTTAATAAGAGATTATCTAAGATGAATCCGATGGAAGCCTTCTGTTTTCACAGCGCTTTTTAAACCAAATCGACGAATTCGATGCTTCTTTGAGCGAACGATCAAAAATAAGTGCATTCGGATAAAAAAAATATTCTCATCCCAAAAAAGTTTGTGTAATACTTGTAACGCTACATGGAGATTAACTCAATCTAGAGGGTATTAATAATGAATCGTACTAAACTGGTACTGGGCGCGGTAATCCTGGGTTCTACTCTGCTGGCTGGTTGCTCCAGCAATGCTAAAATCGATCAGCTGTCTTCTGACGTTCAGACTCTGAACGCTAAAGTTGACCAGCTGAGCAACGACGTGAACGCAATGCGTTCTGACGTTCAGGCTGCTAAAGACGACGCAGCTCGCGCTAACCAGCGTCTGGACAACCAGGCTCACTCTTACCGTAAGTAAGAGTTCTGGTAATAAAAATGGCGCACATTGTGCGCCATTTTTTTGCCTGTTGTTTTACCCTACTGCGTCAGTTTAGTGTCATTCTGCTGGCTATTCTGCGCTGACAGCTCGGTCGTCGCGCTGCCCGCCCCTTCAGAAACCACCACCGGATATCCCGCTCTTCGCGACAGCGCTTTTTTCAGCTGCAGGTCATCCACCGCTTTATCGTCAGAAAAGGCCTGAAACGCGGCAGGAAGCGTGTAAGAGATTGTCCGGGTATTTTCCCCTTCAGTTTGCGAAAGCGGCCTGTGGACCTCTACATAGCGTTTACCATCGGGTTCTACCGCAAACTTCACCGGCTGATTGATAATCCGTACCGGCGTGCCCGCGCGGACCTGGCTGAACAGCGCCTTAATGTCGTCAGCGTTCATTCGCATACAGCCGGAACTCACCCGTAGCCCGACGCTATCAGGCGCGTTGGTACCGTGGATCAGATACTCGCCGTTACCGTAGGCCAGTCGCAGCGCGTAGCGGCCTAATGGGTTATTGGGCCCGGCGGGGATCACCGGCGGCAGCTTAATACCCTTCTCCAGCGAGCGCGCGCGAATACCGGCAGTCGGCGTCCAGGTCGGGTTAGGGATTTTCTGCCCGACGCGGGTGGTCATCTCCGGCGTTTCCAGCCCTAACTGGCCAATGCCGAGCGGATAAACCTGCACCTGATTTTGCCCCGGCGGGAAATAGTACAGCCGGAGCTCGGCCAGGTTGACGACAATGCCTTCACGCGGGACATCCGGCAGCAGCATCTGCGATGGGATTAAGACCCGTGTGCCCGGCTTCGGCTGCACCGGCGCAATCGTATCGTTGGCTTCAAGAATCAGCATCGCCGCCGTGTCGAAGTGGCGGGCGATAGCCTGCAGGTTGCGATCCCCTTCCTGTACCGTCCAGTATTGGTTTTGGCCAATCAAACGGCTGTTGGCAGGGGGAAGTGGATAATCGACAGCCCAGGCGCCGTGCTGCGCGCTCAGAGCTGCGAGAAGGGTCATCGTGATGAGAGACGCGCGTTTCATACTGAGATTCCTTCTTTCGCTGATAAAACGCCAGGATCTGCGCGGCGACGAAAGCGTTCGCCTTCGTCGCACGTAACAGAATGAAATCTACCTATTTATTCTAGCTAAGATTTGCGGCTTTCGCGCGAATTGCGCGGATCATCGCTTCAAGGCCCTGCGAGCGGGAGGGGGTAAGATGCTGGGTCAACGCCATTTTTTCAAACCACGGGCGCACATCGAATTCGCTAATATCCTGCGCGGTCATGCGGTCGTAAAGGATAAATACCACCGCAATCAGCCCTTTGACGATCGCCGCATCGCTATCGCCGCGTAGGGTAATCACGCCGGATGGCTCCTGCTCCATCACAATCCACACCTGGCTTTGGCAGCCCTGAATAATGTTCTGCACGATGTGTTCTTCCGCGCTGAGCGGCGCCAGGCGCTGGCCGAGTTCAATGATGTAGAGATACTTCTCTTCCCAGTTAGCGCAGCGAGAAAAGTTGCGCAGCAATTTGTCTTTGTCTGGTAATGCCGCCATATTCGCGTCCTTTAACCCAGTAATTTGTGGATCCGCTGCAGCCCGGCCACCAGCCGATCCACCTCTTCCATCGTATTGTACATCGCCAGCGACGCCCGGCACATCGCCGGCACCTGATAGAACGCCATCAGCGGCATCGCGCAGTGGTGACCGGTGCGCACCGCTATACCGTAGTTATCAAGAAAACTGCCGACATCGTAGGCATGATGTTTCCCGAGATTAAAAGCGATGACGCCCAACCGATGTTGCGGGCCGTAAAGCGTCAAATCCGGCACCTTTTTCAGCTCCTGCAGGGCATAACGCATTAATGTCTGCTCATATTCGCCAATCTGCTCAAGCCCAATCTGGCTAACATAGTCCAGCGCGGCGCCGAGGCCGATAATTCCCCCGGTATTCGGCGTACCGGCTTCAAAGCGCCACGGCGCCTTCGCCCAGGTGGTGCCCTCCTTCAGGCTGACGGTAGCAATCATCGACCCGCCCCCTTCCCACGGCGGCATCTCCTGCAGCAACGCTTCTTTGGCATATAGCACGCCAATACCGGTCGGCCCGTACAGCTTATGCGCCGAGAAGACGTAAAAATCACAATCCAGCGCCTGCACATCCACCGGGTGATGCATCACCGCCTGCGCGCCATCCACCAGCACCTTCGCGCCATGCTGATGCGCCAGCGGGATCAGCGCCAATAGCGGGTTTTCCGTCCCCAGCACGTTCGACACCTGGGTTATCGCCAGCAGCCGGGTGCGGTCGTCAAACAGGCCAGGGATAACATCGAGCTGTAGGGTTCCGTCCTGGTTGAGCGGGATCACTCGTAGCTCGGCGCCGACGCGGGCGCAGAGCATCTGCCACGGCACGATATTGGCGTGGTGTTCCATCTCGCTGACGATAATATTATCGCCGGCCCCGACGTTAGCCCCGCCCCAGCTATTGGCTAC
This sequence comes from Klebsiella sp. 141161, assembly GCF_050600815.1. Classification (NCBI taxonomy): domain Bacteria; kingdom Pseudomonadati; phylum Pseudomonadota; class Gammaproteobacteria; order Enterobacterales; family Enterobacteriaceae; genus Klebsiella; species Klebsiella sp. 141161. Next base: position 99,462 of record NZ_JAQIRN010000007.1, read on the forward strand.
CAGGTTGATGCCTTCGGTGGTACCCCGTACGAATACCAGCTCTTCCGGCGAACGGGCATTAAGAAAAACGGCCGCCTGCTGGCGTACCTGCTCCATCCGCGCCGTCGCTTCGGCGCTCAGCGTGTGGATACCACGATGGACGGCAGCGTAACCGTGGCGGTAAAACTCGGCTTCTGCGTTAATCACCGCTTCCGGTTTCTGCGCGCTGGCGGCGCTATCGAGATAGACCAGCGGCTGACCATTAACCTCACGGCTCAGCACCGGGAAATCGGCGCGCAGGCGTTCCACTGAAAATGTCATGCATCTCCTCCCGGCAGGCGCTTGCCAATACGCGCCAGCACCTGTTGTTTCAGCGCATCATCGCTAATGGCTTCAGTAAGCTCGGCGGCGAAGGCGTAAAGGATCATCTGCTGCGCCGCCTGTTGATCGATACCACGCGAGCGCAGATAGAACAGCTGTTCGTCATCAATACGTCCGACGGTGGCGCCGTGGCTGCATTTGACGTCGTCGGCGTAAATTTCCAGCTGCGGTTTGGTATCGACTTCCGCCAGCCTTCCCAACAACAGATTGTTATTGGTCATCTGACCATCGGTTTTCAGCGCGTGTTTAGCGACGTTAATCAGGCCATTAAACACCGCCCGCCCCTTATCGCTGACGATGGTTTTGTGGAGTTGACGGCTGTTGCAGTAGCCAACGCGATGATCGAGCCAGGTACGGCTGTCGCAGACCTCATTTTTCACCGGCATCGCCAGCGAGTTAATGCGCAGATTGCTGTTTTCACCAGCCAGACGGGTGCTGGTATGGTGTCGTAACACCGCGCCGCCCAGCAGGAAGCTGCTGCTGAAGGCCGACGCATCGCGGCCAAGCAGCAGATCGTTATGGGCAAAGTGGTAGCTTTGCCCATTTTCAAACGCCAGCTTAATATGCTGCAGATGGGCGTTGTCGGCGACAGACATCGTCAGGCGTCCGCCGGTGAAATGCCGCTGCTCGTCAAGGCTAATATAGTGTTCGATGATGGTCGCCTGCGCCCCGCTCTCCAACGCCAGATGATGGCGATAGTGAGCGGTATTAAGCTCGTCGCCTGCCAGTCCGCTGGTAATATGCATCAGCAACAGCGGTTTCTCCGGACGCTGATTGCGCTTTACGCCGATGCGGGTCACCGTCTGCGCCAGGCTTTCCGTGAGATGAAGAAACACTTCCGGCTGTACCGCATCCGGCAAATGCTGGCGCTGGTTATCAACGCTAACGTCAAAACCGCTAGCGGCGAGATCGTCGCTGAGCGCCGGGCTGAAGCGGCCGTCGATAAACACCATCCGCCAGGCATCGAGATTGAGCGCCAGCGCGTCGCGCTGCGCCACGTTGAGCGTCGCCGGACTCGCAACAAATGTGCCGCTTAGCAGCGTCTCCAGCGGGGTGTATTTCCAGTTTTCATGTTTGCGCGTCGGCAACCCCAGACGCAACAGCTGTTGCAGATGCTGATTGGCCTGCGGCGTGCGTTCTTCGCCGTGAGCTTCAAACAGATGATGCCACTGCTGCAGCGCGTTACTGCTGTTCGCTAAGCCAGCCATAGCCCTGCTCCTCCAGTTGTTTAACCAGAGTGAAATCGCCCGACTTGACGATTCGCCCCTGATACAGCACGTGGACATAATCCGGTTTGATGTAATCAAGGATACGCTGATAGTGGGTGACGATAATAAAGGCTCGTTTACCGTCACGCAGCGAGTTAACCCCCTCCGAAACAATCTTCAGGGCATCAATATCCAGTCCGGAATCCGATTCATCCAGAATACACAGCTCAGGCTCAAGCACCGCCATTTGCAGAATATCGTTGCGTTTTTTCTCGCCGCCAGAGAAACCGACGTTCACCGAACGGGTCAGCAGATCTTCCGGCATCTTCAGCAGTTTGATCTTCTCTTCCATTAAATCCTGGAAATCGAAACGATCCAGCGCCTCCAGGCCGCGATAGCCGCGTACGGCGTTGAGCGCGGTTTGCAGGAAAAACTGATTACTGACGCCGGGGATTTCCACCGGATACTGGAAAGCCATAAAAATGCCCTCCCCGGCGCGATCCTCCGGGGCGAGTTCGAGCAGGTCTTTTCCCTTAAACTCGACGCTGCCGCCGGTGACTTCGTAATCCTCCCGTCCGGCGAGCGTCGCCGAGAGCGTACTTTTCCCTGAGCCGTTAGGGCCCATGATCGCGTGGACTTCACCGGGGCGTACCTCAAGGTTCAGCCCGCGCAGGATCTCTTTGTCTTCAACGGCGACTTGCAAATCTTTAATACTTAACATCTTTTTTCCTTAATTATCAGCCGACGCTATGTTCAAGGCTAATAGCCAGCAATTTTTGCGCTTCGACGGCGAACTCCAGCGGCAATTCTGAGAACACGTCCTTACAGAATCCATTGACGATCATCGAGATCGCGTCATCTTCGCTAATACCCCGCTGCAGGCAGTAGAACAGCTGGTCTTCACCAATCCGCGAGGTGGTGGCTTCGTGTTCCAGCTGGGCGCTGTTATTGCGGCATTCGACGTACGGGAAGGTATGCGCCCCGCAGTCCGGGCCGATCAGCATCGAATCGCACTGGGTGAAGTTCCGGGCGTTCGTCGCGGTCGGCATAATTTTGACCAGCCCGCGATAGCTATTCTGGCTGTGGCCGGCGGAGATCCCTTTCGAGATAATGGTCGAACGGGTGTTCTTGCCGATATGAATCATTTTGGTCCCGGTATCCGCCTGCTGATGGCCGCTTGTCAGCGCCACCGAGAAGAATTCGCCGATCGAGTTATCGCCGCGCAGAATACAGCTCGGGTATTTCCAGGTAATGGCTGAGCCGGTTTCCGATTGGGTCCACGACATCTTGCTGTTTTCGCCTTCGCACAGCGCGCGCTTGGTGACGAAATTAAGGATACCGCCGGTATTGTTGTCGCCGGGGAACCAGTTCTGCACGGTGGAGTACTTCACTTCCGCATCTTTATGAATGATGACTTCAACCACCGCCGCATGCAGCTGGTAGCTGTCGCGGACCGGCGCCGAGCAGCCTTCGATATAGCTCACGTAGCTACCCTCGTCGGCGACCAGAATCGTACGTTCAAACTGGCCGGTCTTCTCGGCGTTGATGCGGAAATAGGTCGACAGCTCCATCGGACAACGCACGCCTTTCGGCACGTAGATAAAGGTGCCATCGGAAGCGACCGCGGCGTTCAGCGCGGCGAAAAAGTTGTCGTTGCCCGGCACTACGGTGCCGAGGTACTTTTTCACCAGTTCCGGATGATCGTGAATCGCTTCGCCAAAGGAGCAGAAGATGATCCCCTGCTCCGCCAGCTTCTCGCGATAGGTGGTCGCCACCGATACCGAGTCGAAAATAGCGTCCACCGCGACTTCTTTGCCTTCGCGTACCGGTACGCCGAGCAGGTTAAAGGCTTCCTCGACTTCATTTGTCAGGAAAGTGTTCGCCCCGGTTTGCTGCACCGCGCCGGGTTCGGAGGCACAGGTATCGTCGCAGTTGCCGCAGGATGGCGCCGAGTAGTAGCTATAATCCTGATAATTGAGCTTATCGTAATGCGCTTTCAGCCAGTGCGGTTCTTCCATCTCCTGCCACGCCCTAAAGGCGTTGAGACGAAATTCGAGCATCCACTCCGGTTCATTACGACGAGCGGAGATCGCGCGCACCACCTCTTCGTTGATGCCTTTGGCCAGCTCATCGGTTTGTAGCTGGGTAAAAAAGCCTTCTTTATAGTTGAGCGGGCCGCCGGTCCAGCTTTTGACATCGTCAGTTGCTTCAGTATTTCGAGACATAGTTACTCCGCCTGCACCCCGAAGCTTTCGCCGCAGCCGCATTCGTGCTGCGCTTTCGGGTTATGAAATTTGAATATTTCATTTAAACCTTCGCGAACATAATCCAGTTCGGTACCGTCAATGAACGGCATCGCCTGCAGCGGCGCAAACAGCTTCGCGCCGTCGCGCTCAAACAGCAGGTCGTCGTCCGCCGGTTCGGCAATCATTTCCAGCACGTAGCCAAAACCGGCGCAACCGCTGGTTTTGATTCCCAGACGCAGCCCCTGCTTATCCGGCTGTTTATGCATCAGTTCACGGATATGGGCCGCCGCAGCGGGGGTCATCGTGAGCCCCTGCCAGTTGAAATCGTCGGGATTAAAGGTGTTTGTTTGTAGTTCCATCGCTCTACCTCATCGATTGCCGCTATCGGGCCATACCCTCATGTTAGTGATAATGATTATCACTTCAACCCTGCCATAGCAGGGGTATTCGTCCATTTCGCCCATTCCTGGGCTTTTCTATAAGCATAGACCCTGGCAGAGGGGTTATCAGGCAGCATTTTCTTCATCTAACTCAATGATAAATAATAAATTATCAGGGAAAAGACTTAGGCAAAGCGGCAATGAAAAAAGATGTATCGAAAATACCTATTTATTAGATAGGCAAATGACCCGTCTATGTGGTAGCAACAGGCAGCTTCCTTGCCAGCGCCAGGATTAGCATCGCTTGCGCCATCAGGATGTCATCAAAGTGAAAAATAATAGTAATTAGCTATAGAAAATAGCGTTTCTGCCGCTGGATTTCGGAATTATATGCCACCTCAATTAACAACCATCATTCAGTTATACTTTTTGTTATCTGAAGTGTGTTTTTCACTAGGATTTTTCCTGGTGTAGATGTAGATTCTTCCTCATAACAATAAAATTACCGATCTTCATTCCTGAGGATATCTCAAATGGAAAATTTATTTTTCGTTATTATTGTGATAATTCTTTTGCTACTTGCCATTGCTGTTTTCATTTCCTATATCAAGGATCGAAAAAAACAAAAAAACACATTCAAAAAGAAATATTAATAACCAAAATATTATTACCAACTTCTATCAAAAGACTTTCTATCATAATTTTCAATCATGCCCCATCACAGGGGCATACAGACACAACAAGAAGCCTCCCCTCACGCTGACGCTCTTCGCCATACCTTTAATGACTTTCCATAGATTATTTATTGCACCACGGTAAGTGACTCGCTGGCGAAGAAAACAATGATATAAACCCCATTGTAAAAAACCGCTACAAGCAATGCCAAAAGCAGACTATCCATTATCATTTTCGTGGTAAAAAACCAGTAACATTGACACGAAATAATATGTGTCGCTCAAAACCAGAAATATGCATGACCAATTCTTCATAATCTTTCGCCTGGCATATTACGGGTTCAAGAATACTTTCAATTCAGTATTTAGCCCGGCATGACTAGACGCTATGTCTGGCCAAACATGCCACATACTTTCTCCCCGATTGACGTACGATTTCTTGTGCATTAACCAGAATCTCCCGTCCTTCAAACGCGCCGTAGATTTGGCTAAACTTCAGCTCGTCGAGACGTCGGATGATATCACTCACTGTAGCAGCCGGCAGCGGCAGCATATTGGGGTAACTCCACATGAAAGAAACGGCGTTAGCTCCGGGCGCCACCTGGACTATATCGCCGGATAATAACAGACCGTCATCCTGTGCCCAGTGCAGCGCGCTGCCGCCGGCGAAGTGCCCGCCCAGACGAATCAAGCTGACGCCAGCGGTCAGTTGTAGAGTTTCGCCCTCCCATAAGCTGATCCACGGGCTATCACGCATGATCCACTGCCGGTCATCCCCATGCAGATAGATTGGCGCCTTGAATTCCGCCGCCCAATCCTGCATACAGCTGTAATAATGCGGATGCGAGATGGCGATAGCCTTCAGCCCACCTAGCGCGGAAACCAGCGTTTTGGTCGCCTCATCGAGGTTGGCGATACAGTCCCACAGAATATTGCCCTGCGGCGTACGCAGCAGAAATGCGCGCTGATTAATGGCAAAACTGGGGATGGTGCGAATGCTAAAAAGCCCACTGTTATGCTGCTGCCATTTATTGTTATGCGATGCGGTGAGCTTATTTAACGCAATCCACTGCTGCCCGCCCACAGGAACAAATTGACGCTCGTCTTCACATATCGGGCAATGTTGCGCAGGGCCTCCGCTAAATTCATAGGAGGTACCACAAGCTTTGCACAGCGTAATCGTCATATCTTCCCCTCTATCCCAGCATCTGATAACAAGCATGGCACATGCTTATTTTAAGCATATGTCAGATAGTGCGAGATGCAACGACCTACCGGGTTTGGTAGCGTTCTGTATTTTTTATCGTTTGTCATAACGGGCATAATCGACCGTCAGCAGTATATGAATGATGAACGGGAAAAGAATGCGCAAATTTTCAGCATTACTATTAATAGGGTTACTTACCGGCTGCTCGGTTAACGCGCCGCAAAGCGCGCAATACAATGCCGAATACTCCCAGCACCAGGATATACGCAAGCGGAACGTATACCGATTTAAGATAAAACCGCTGCAATCCAGCGGTGGAAAATATTGGGGGGCGGATAATTTAACGCAGGTTTTTTACGTCAGTGACAAAAATGCCGCAAGCATTGAATTACGCTTCAATTACCCCACCGCAACGCTACAAGCCTCATCGTTAGACGGGCAAGGGAAAGTAGTAAGCACTCAAACGTTCATCTTGTTAGCCGAATCCGCGACGCCGCCATCGGGTTCGGACACGAAGTACTTATACCTGACGAAAAGTGGCGAGTTACTGAGTAAATGGAAAAACTGTACGCCGGATATGAGCGTAGGCTGTAGCTGGGGTGGACATCAAATATTTATCACCCACAGCGCCGACCTGGCAGTGCAGTATGCAACCGGTGGCGCAGGTTTAGCTTTTCTGCTGATTCCATTTTACGCATCCGAAGCCCGACTACAGGTTTTCGCCAAAGTGCCAATCGGTGCTGCTGACGAGTAATAGAACGTTCACGTTTTGTGATGTGATCGGTTAATTCTTAAAAGCAGGGTTGGTTAATACAGCGTTTACTCATGTACAATCCCTCTCCTTTGTGAATACTTACCGGTGCAAGGCCGGGCTATTGTTTTGGGAGCGAGTGTCGTACAGGATGATTGATATCAGTATTATGTCGATGTGCATGGTTGTGCTATTGGTGATGAGCGTGTTGCTGGAATAAGCGCGGCCCCTACTGTTTTTGTCAGCTTATTTTCCCCCTGAATTGGACATAAAATTACCTCACTGCTTCTCCAGCCGGGAAGCGGTCAGGCTGCGCCTTACCATCCGGCAAAACGGTGTATACGCCCTTTGTCAGGAGGCAGCCGAAAAAATTTGCCAAAATGGGTTCGCCCGCGGGTGTCCTGCGGGCTTTTTTTGTGTCGCAGGCATAAAAAAACCGCCGTGGTTCACGGCGGCTTACTTTCTCAGAGTCAATGTACGCGTGGCGTATTAACTCCTCACTTTACGGTAGATAAACAGCACAACAAGTGCGCCAATTACCGCCACGACAAAGCTACCGAAGTTAAAACCGTCAACTTTGCCAAAGCCGAATAAGGTACTGATCCAGCCACCAACTACCGCACCGATAATACCGAGGATCACGGTGACAATAAATCCACCGCCGTCTTTGCCCGGCATAATCCACTTAGCCAAAATACCAGCGATCAAACCAAAAATGATCCAGGAAATGATACCCATGGTTAACTCCGTCCTCTTTGTTACCGTGAATGTAATTCGTAATTAAAATAGTAGCATAATTACAACGAATGATTTAACAAATATATATTTATTGGATGATTGCTTGCCGTAGCGTTAGCCATGGTCTACAGATTATTCAGTGCTCGTCAACGCCGAAGGAGTGAGAAATGGGATATTACGTACTGAAAAAGTCTGATAAGAACGTCTCGCAGCCGTGGTATTTTCTGCTGAAGGCCGATAACCACGAGACCATCGCCACCAGTGAGATGTACTCATCGAAAGATGCGGCGAAAAAGGGTATCGCCTCGGTGCAGAAAAACGGCGCCAGCGAAGTCATCAAGGACGACACGCAATAAACAATCAGGGGATGCTAATGCATCCCCTGAAATACTTACTGTTACACCACCGCGGTGGTCAGTCGTGATGAGCAGCACAGGCGCCCCTGCTCATCGGTGATATCAATTTGCCACACCTGATGGCGCGACCCTACATGCAGCGCGGTACAAACCCCACTCACCCGCCCACTGCGCACTGAACGAATATGGTTGGCATTCACTTCCAGGCCGACCACTTTCTGTTCCCCTTCGGTACACAAATAGCCCGCAACCGAACCCAGCGTTTCCGCAAGAACCACCGATGCGCCGCCGTGGAGCAGGCCAAATGGCTGATGCGTACGGTGATCAACCGGCATTGTTGCTTCAATGGCGTTATCGTTGATGGCCACAAACTGAATATCCAGCAGACCCACCATGTTCCCCTCGCCCATCGCGTTAAGCTGCGGTAGCGAAGCCTGACGTTTCCAAATCATCCCACAATCTCCAGCAGTGCCTGCAGCGGGTGGCGAACCCCGCTACCTTCGATACGCTTCACCTGGCTTCGGCAGGAATAGCCGGTGGCCAGACAGCGATGACGCGGTAAACGCGCCATCGCCTGCTGCCAGGAAAGCGCGTAAATCGCCAGCGAGTTGGCATGGTTTTTCACTTCGTGCCCGTAGGTACCCGCCATGCCGCAGCAACCCGTACTGATGTACTCCATTTTCGCCCCGCAACGGGCAAAGATCTCTGCCCACTGTTTAGGCGCGGCCGGTAGCGCCGTCACTTCCGTACAGTGGCCAAACAGATACCAGGGTTCGCCGCTGTTGTCCTGGCCGGCCGATGGCGCTATCGCCTGGGTCAGCCATTCATGCACCAACATCACGCGAAAATCGCCGCGTTTCTCGCCCAGCGTCTGGTTATATTCATCGCGATAGCAAAGCACCAGCGCCGGGTCGACGCCAACCATCGGTATATCCAGCCGCGCTACGCGGTTGAGAAAATCAGCAGTTTTCTGCGCGGTACGCGCAAAGCGCGTCAGGAACCCTTTGATATGCTGCGCTTTACCGTTCGGTGAGAACGGCAACAGCACCGGCTGATAGCCGACTTTTTCAATCAGGCGGACAAAGTCAGCTACCACCTGCGCTTCGTAGTAGCTGGTAAACGGATCCTGTACCACCAGCACCCTCTTCGCACGCTGGTCGACGCTCATCGCTTCCAGATCCTCAAGCGTGGTATTGGCGGAGCGGTGGCCTGCCAGCTGCTGCTTGAGCGACGGTACGGAGAGCAGCGGCAGATCGACCATGCCGATATGTTTTTCCGACAGCTTGCGCATCCACGGCTGATTGATAAAGAAGTTGAATGTTTTCGGCGCCTGGGCCATCAGCGGCGCGTAGGACTCGACCGTCGCCACCAGATGATCACGTACCGGTCGTAGGTAGCGGCTGTGATATAGCTGCAGGAAGCGAGAACGGAATTCCGGCACGTCGATCTTAATCGGACACTGGGTTGAACAGGCCTTACAGGCCAGGCAGCCGGACATCGCCTCTTTCACTTCATGCGAGAAATCATATTCGCCTTTACGCGCATGCCAGCTGTTGCGGGTACGCTCGATCAGGGCGCGCAGGCTCACGCCTTTTTCCGGAAGCTCTTGCTCCAGTTTGTTCGGATCGATACCACGGTCGGCCAGCAGGCGTAACCATTCACGCACCAGCGTCGCGCGGCCTTTCGGCGAATGGATGCGCTGATTGCTGACCTTCATTGATGGACACATCGGGCTTTTTACATCGAAGTTAAAGCACAGACCGTTACCATTACACTCCATCGCGCCACGCCAGGCGCTACGCACGGCAATGGGAATTTGGCGATCATAGGTGCCGCGTTTCACCGCATCGACTTTCATCATCGGCGCATCGACGCCTTCCGGTGGGCAAATTTTCCCCGTATTCAATCGGTTATCCGGATCAAATGCCGCTTTCACTTTACGCAGTTCGCTATATAACTCCTCGCCAAAAAAGGCCGGACTGTACTCGGCGCGGAACCCTTTACCGTGTTCGCCCCACAGCAGGCCGCCATATTTGGCCGTCAACGCCACCACTTCATCGGAGATCTGCTTCATCAGCACCTCCTGCTGCGGGTCGCACATGTCCAACGCCGGACGAACGTGCAGCACGCCGGCATCGACGTGTCCAAACATGCCGTAGCTCAGGCCATGTCCGTCGAGTAAAGCGCGAAACTCGGTGATGTAATCCGCCAGATGCTCAGGCGGCACGCAGGTATCTTCAGCAAAAGGAATCGGTTTAGCGGCGCCTTTGGCGTTGCCCAGCAGACCAACCGCCTTTTTACGCATGGCATAGATGCGCTCGACGCCATCCAGTTCATGACAGACCTGCCAGCCAATCACTCCTGCGGCGCCCTGCGACATGAGCTCATCAAGACGCTGACACAGGGTGGAAACCTGACCGTCTATTAATTCAGCATCATCACCGGCAAACTCAACGATATTGAGTCCCAGCATCTCTTTATCCGGCACATCGGCGATCAATTCGCTTACCGAGTGCCAGACGATATCTTCTCGCGCCAGATTAAGCACCTTCGAGTCGACGGTCTCCACCGACAGCGCCTTTGCTTCAACCATGAAAGGCGCGTTACGTAGCGCCGAATCAAAGGAGTCATACTTGACGTTAACCAAGCGGCGCACCTTCGGCAGACGCGTAATATCGAGCCGCGCTTCGGTGATAAATGCCAGCGTGCCTTCGGAGCCGGTCAGAATGCGCGTCAGGTCGAACTCGCTCATCTCATCATTGAACACATGACGCAAATCGTAGCCGGTCAGGAAGCGGTTCAGTTTCGGGAATTTATCGAGGATCAGCTGACGCTGCGCTTTGCAGCGCTGATAGACGGTACGGTAGATGCGGCCAATCGCTGACTGCTCGCGCCCCAGCGTTTCCGCCAGCGCGGCGGGAATTGGTAAAGTATCAAGGATATCGCCGCCCATGAGTACCGATCGCACCCCGAGCACATGATCGGAGGTTTTACCGTAAACCAATGACCCCTGTCCGGAGGCATCGGTATTGATCATTCCGCCGAGCGTCGCGCGGTTACTGGTCGACAGCTCTGGGGCGAAGAAATAGCCGTAGGGCTTAAGAAACTGGTTAAGCTGGTCTTTGATTACCCCGGCTTCGACCCGTACCCAACCCTCCTCAGGATTGATTTCGATAATACGGTTCATATAGCGCGACATATCAACGATGATCCCCGCATTCAGCGCTTGACCATTGGTGCCGGTACCACCGCCGCGAGGGGTAAAAATCAGCGATTTAAAGCGCGGTTCCGCCGCCAGTCGCGCCAGTAAAGCGACGTCTGCGGTGGAACGGGGAAACAGAATGGCGTCCGGCAACAGCTGATAGACACTGTTATCGGTCGCCATAGTGAGCCGGTCGGCATAGCTGGTGGCGGTATCGCCGGTGAAACCTTGTTGCTCCAGTACCTGCAAAAAATTCAGCACCAGTTGAACGACGCCCGGCGCTTGAGAAATCTGTGGGATCATGACGCTTGACCCTGCCTGAATATGTTGTGTTTAGATGATGTAATAATGCGCAAATTAAACGTTTGCGTGGCGCACTCAACTTTTTATCACATTTTTTTCATATCCGCCCACGAGATTTACGGGCAAAATCAGGCGCGCGAAATTATTGATATTATTATCTGTACATGGAATTACGCTGCGTCAGCATTGAGACGCGATTGGAAAGGTAAATTTTCTCTATGATTAACCAACATCAGCCCCGGGACATACCGCAAATTCTGCTGTCGGTGCTGTTTTTGTCCCTGATAATTATTTCCTGCCTGTGGGTTGTGCAACCATTTATTCTCTCCTTCGCCTGGGCCGGTACCGTGGTCATCGCCACCTGGCCGGTGCTGCTTCGTTTGCAAAAATTGCTGTTCGGCAAACGCGCGCTGGCGGTGCTGGTGATGACGCTACTGCTGTTTTTACTATTCGTCATTCCCATTGCCTTACTGGTGAATAGCCTGGTCGATAATAGCGCCCCGCTGATTAAAATCGTCAGTACCGGCCAGGTAACGCTGCCGGATTTCGCCTGGCTGAACTCGATTCCGCTGATCGGCGATAAACTCTATTCCGCCTGGCATAGCCTGCTGGAGATGGGCGGCGCGGCGATTATGGCCAAGGTCCGCCCTTATATCGGCGCCACCACCACCTGGTTTGTCGGCCAGGCTGCGCATATTGGTAAACTGCTGGTTTACTGCGGACTGATGCTATTGTTCAGCGCCCTGCTTTACTGGCGCGGCGAGCGGGTCGCCTATGGCTTCCGCTACTTCGCGACCCGTCTGGCCTCAAAGCGTGGCGATGCTGCGGTGGTCCTAGCCGGACAGGCGGTACGCGCCGTGGCGCTGGGCGTGGTTGTCACCGCGCTGGCGCAGGCGGTTCTTGGCGGTATCGGGCTGGCGATAAGCGGCGTACCTTACGCCGCGCTGTTGACCGTGGTGATGATTTTCACCTGTCTGGTACAGCTGGGGCCGCTTATCGTGCTGGTGCCGTCGATTATCTGGCTGTACTGGACCGGCGATACGACCTGGGGCACGGTGCTGCTGGTATGGAGCTGCGTGGTGGGTACGATGGATAACGTAATTCGCCCGGTGCTGATTCGCATGGGCGCCGACCTGCCGATGATTCTGATCCTCTCCGGCGTTATCGGCGGCCTGATCGCCTTCGGCATGATTGGCCTGTTTATCGGTCCGGTGCTGCTGGCCGTCTCCTGGCGCCTTTACGACGCCTGGGTGCAGGAAGTTCCAGCGCCGCCGCTGGACCCGGATCTGGTTCTGGCGGAGCTCGCCGAACTTAATGCCAGCCATAACAAAAGCGAAAAGTAACAGAAAGGCGGGGAAACCCGCCTTAAACTTAAGCTAAATTTATCAATCCCCCGCCACTTCCGGCATATTCATGTTCCAGCTCGATATTTACCTCTCATATTCTTCACACTGATTTAACTATTGAGAAGAATCCGATCGACGTCAACAGCCCTGATGCCTACTATTAGCCCACGGTTATAGATCAAGATATTGATTTATAAGCATGGAAATCCCCTGAGTGAAACAACGAATTGCTGTGTGTAGTCTTTGCCCATCTCCCACGATGGGCTTTTTTTTACGTCAAAATCAAAAAACGCAACGTTGCTGAAGGCAAAAAAAATCCCCGGCATTTCTGCCAGGGATTGGGCTATCCGCGTTGAACTTATTTATTCAGTTCAGCCAGACCTAACCAGGTTTGCACCACGGTATCCGGGTTCAGGGACAGGCTATCGATCCCCTCTTCCATCAGCCAGGCGGCAAAGTCTTCGTGGTCGGACGGCCCCTGGCCGCAGATGCCCACGTATTTGCCCTGTTTTTTCGCCGCGCGGATGGCCATCGACAGCAGCGCTTTCACCGCGTCGTTGCGTTCATCAAACAGCTCAGACACAACGCCGGAGTCGCGATCGAGACCCAGCGCCAGCTGCGTCATGTCGTTCGAACCGATCGAGAAGCCATCGAAATACTCGAGGAACTGCTCCGCCAGCAGCGCGTTCGACGGGATTTCGCACATCATGATGATCTTCAACCCGTTCTCGCCGCGCTTGAGCCCCTGACGTTCCAGCTCTTCAACCACCGCTTTCGCCTGCGCGACGGTACGTACGAACGGCACCATCACTTCCACGTTGGTCAGGCCCATGTCGTTACGCACGCGTTTCATCGCTTCACACTCCAGCGCGAAGCAATCGCGGAAGCTTTCTGAAACGTAGCGTCCGGCGCCGCGGAAGCCGAGCATCGGGTTCTCTTCTTCCGGCTCGTAACGCTCGCCGCCCACCAGGTTGGCGTATTCGTTAGATTTAAAGTCGGACAAACGCACGATGACGCGTTTCGGGTAGAAGGCGGCGCCAAGGGTAGCGATCCCTTCGGTCAGGCGGCCAACGTAGAACTCTCTCGGCGAATCGTAGCCTTTCATCAGCTCGCGGATTTCGTTCTGCAGGCCCGGCTCCTGGTCGTCAAACTCCAGCAGCGCGCGCGGGTGAACACCAATCATGCGGTTAATGATAAATTCCAGCCGCGCCAGCCCCACGCCTTCATTCGGCAGGCAGGCGAAGTCAAAGGCGCGATCCGGGTTGCCGACGTTCATCATAACCTTCAGCGGCAGGTTCGGCATCTCGCCGACGCTGGAGCTCTTCACGCTGAAGTCCAGCAGCTCTGCGTAGACGTAGCCGGTGTCCCCTTCGGCGCAGGAAACGGTGACGTTCTGGTTTTCCTGGATTCGATCGGTCGCATCACCGCAGCCGACCACCGCCGGGATCCCCAGCTCGCGGGCGATAATCGCCGCGTGGCAGGTACGTCCGCCGCGGTTGGTGACGATCGCCGAGGCTTTCTTCATGATCGGTTCCCAATCCGGGTCGGTCATGTCGGTGACCAGCACGTCGCCGGGCTCAATGCGGTTCATCTCACTGATATCGTGAATAACCTTAACCGGGCCGGCGCCGATGCGGTGGCCGATGGCTCGCCCTTCGGCGATGATCTGCCCCTGGGCATGCAGGGTATAACGCTCCATCACCTGACCGCGCGAACGAACCGTTTCCGGACGCGCCTGGACGATAAACAGCTTACCGGTGTGGCCATCTTTAGCCCACTCGATATCCATCGGGCGACCATAGTGCTTCTCGATCTGCACCGCCTGCTTCGCCAGCTCTTCCACTTCCTCGTTGGTTAACGAGAAAACATCGCGCTGCGCCTGCGGCACATCTTCGATGCGCACCTGCTTGCCGTGTTCCTGAGTCGGCGCGTAAACCATGCGGATTTTTTTCGACCCCATGGTACGGCGCACGATAGCCGGGCGATTAGCCGCCAGGGTCGGTTTATGGACGTAAAATTCGTCCGGGTTCACCGCGCCCTGCACCACCATCTCGCCGAGGCCCCACGCCGAGGTGATAAACACCACCTGGTCGAAACCGGACTCGGTATCGATGGAGAACATCACGCCGGAGGAGGCCAGATCGGAGCGCACCATCCTCTGCACCCCGGCGGATAGCGCCACGCCGCGGTGATCGTAACCCTGATGCACGCGATAGGAGATCGCGCGATCGTTAAACAGTGAAGCAAAAACGTGCTTCACGGCAACGAGCACGGCGTCAAAGCCCTGCACGTTGAGGAATGTCTCTTGCTGACCGGCGAAGGAAGCATCCGGCATATCTTCCGCCGTCGCCGAAGAGCGAACGGCGAACGAGGCCTCGGCGTCATCGGCGGACAGCAGGTCATAAGCTTCGCGAATCGCGTTTTCCAGTTCGCTCTGGAAGGGGGTGTCGATGATCCATTGACGGATCTGCGCGCCCGCTTTCGCTAATGCGGAAACGTCGTCAATGTCGGTTTCATCCAGCAGTGCATAAATGCGCTGGTTAACGCCGCTTTGGTCCAGGAACTGATCGAAAGCATCAGCGGTGGTGGCGAACCCGTTTGGTACGGAGACACCCATACCGGACAGGTTAGTAATCATTTCACCAAGGGAGGCATTTTTGCCCCCAACTCTGTCTACATCATTCATGCCGAGTTGGTTATACCAAAGCACCAGCGGTGACGAGCCATTGTTGGACATCGAGACAATCCTTTTGTGATTTAATACAAATTATAGAAAACACACGATCGACTACGGTATTCATCCTGACATATTTATGCCGCTGAAAAAAACGGTGAATCGTTCAAGCAAATTAATTTTCTGTTTTTAGGATTGTTTTCCGGAATTCCCTAACTATATGATTAAAATGGATTCTATTGATATTTGATACAAATAGTGTGCAAAACCCGAAACTGAACCTGCCATTTCATTAAAAACAAAATTAGCGTTTCATTTTTTAAGTGAGACAAAGGTTAAAGCTCTGTGCTTAAATTTACTCTGCTTTTAGATAATTATACCGGATGGTCAAAATGGACAGTGCTGTAGATCGCCACGTATTTTATATTTCTGACGGTACCGCTATTACGGCGGAAGTTTTAGGTCATGCGGTAATGTCGCAATTCCCGGTGGCCATCAGTAGCGTGACGTTGCCGTTTGTTGAAAACGTCAGCCGCGCCCGGGCGGTAAAAGAACAAATCGATGCCATTTATCAACAAACCGGCATCCGCCCGCTGGTCTTCTATTCCATCGTTATCCCCGAAATTCGCGACATTATTTTGCAAAGCGAGGGTTTTTGTCAGGATATCGTGCAGGCGCTGGTGGCCCCGCTGCAGCAAGAGTTACATCTGGATCCCACGCCGGTGGCTCACCGCACCCACGGCCTGAACCCCGGTAACCTGATTAAATACGATGCGCGTATCGCCGCCATCGATTACACGCTCGCCCATGACGACGGCATTTCGCTGCGCAATCTCGATCAGGCGCAGGTGATCCTGCTCGGCGTATCGCGCTGCGGCAAAACGCCGACCAGCCTGTATCTGGCAATGCAGTATGGCATTCGCGCCGCTAACTACCCCTTTATCGCCGACGATATGGACAATCTGATTCTCCCGGCCTCGTTAAAACCGCTGCAGCACAAGATGTTCGGCCTGACGATTAACCCGGAGCGACTGGCGGCAATCCGCGAAGAGCGCCGGGAAAACAGCCGTTACGCCTCGCTGCGCCAGTGCCGTATGGAAGTAACCGAAGTCGAAGCGCTGTATCGCAAAAACAAGATCCCCTGCCTTAACAGTACCAACTATTCGGTAGAGGAAATTGCTACCAAAATCATGGATATCATGGGGCTTAATCGCAGGATGTACTAACACACTAGTACATTATTGAAAATTTGTTTATGCTATCGCTCGTGGCCTATACAGGATCATGCCCTGCTCTTGCAATAAGCAGGGATTGGTTTATCGTGATGCGCATCACTTCCCGGCATTTTCGCCGCGGAAGAAACAGATTTTTGAGACCCCAATGAATAAAACAGACGAATTGCGTACCGCGCGCATTGAAAGCCTGGTAACGCCCGCGGAACTGGCGCAGCGCCATCCCGTGTCGGCCGAGGTTGCCGCCCACGTCTCCGCCTCCCGCCGGCGGATTGAAAAAATCCTCAACGGCGAAGACCGCCGCCTGCTGGTGATTATCGGCCCCTGCTCCATTCACGACCCCGAAGCGGCGCTGGAATATGCGCGCCGCCTGCAGGGCATGCGCGAACGTTACCAGCCGCAGCTGGAAATTGTCATGCGCACCTATTTCGAAAAACCGCGCACCGTCGTGGGCTGGAAAGGACTCATTTCCGACCCTGACCTCAACGGCAGCTACCGGGTCAACCACGGTATCGAACTGGCGCGTCGTCTGCTGCTGCAGGTCAACGAGCTGGGTATCCCCACCGCCACCGAATTCCTGGATATGGTGACCGGGCAGTTTATTGCCGATCTGATTAGCTGGGGCGCCATCGGCGCGCGCACCACCGAAAGTCAAATCCACCGCGAGATGGCCTCGGCGCTCTCCTGCCCGGTTGGTTTTAAAAACGGTACCGACGGCAACACCCGCATCGCGGTCGACGCGATACGCGCTTCGCGCGCCAGCCATATGTTCCTGTCGCCGGATAAACAGGGCCAGATGACCATCTACCAGACCAGCGGTAACCCGTACGGCCATATCATTATGCGCGGCGGTAAACGGCCAAATTATCATGCAGCGGATATCGCCGCCGCCGGTGAAGCGCTACGGGAATTCGATCTCCCTGAGCAACTGGTCGTCGACTTCAGCCACGGCAACTGTCAGAAGCAGCATCGCCGTCAACTGGAAGTGTGCGCCAATATCTGCCAGCAGATCCGCGATGGATCTACCGCCATTGCCGGGGTTATGGCGGAGAGCTTCCTCGCCGAAGGGACGCAAAAAGTGATCCCCGGTCAGCCGCTGACCTGGGGCCAGTCGATTACCGACCCGTGTCTGAGCTGGGAAGATAGCGAAAAAATGCTCGCCGAACTGGCTGCTGCCACCGCTACACGGCTGTAACCCTTCCCCCGCCGCGCTCGCGGCGGGTATTCATCGCTCGCCGTTCATCCTCTGCGCAATAGCTACCTGAAATGGTAAACCACGACAAAAAAGGCTTGCCGTGAAAATTAACATTACTGATAATGATTATCATTGTTGCTTTTATTTTTACTTTGGTGCTATGACGCGTATGGATAACACTGCCACAGCTGAGAAAACGAAAGACAATGCTCCCTATCCTATTGCCAGCGATCGCCAAATCAGCAGCCGGACGCTGTTGGGCGCGGAAGGCCGCGTGGTGATCGAACATGACGGCCAGCGCTATCTGCTGCGCCAGACACACGCCGGTAAGCTAATTTTGACCAAATAAAACCTCGCGCGATGGCGAGGCTTTACGGTTAGCTGGAGCAGCTGACTTCCAGATGTTTACCCCAGTCAGGCGGGCGGCTGCCATAATCATCTGAACGATCGGCAAACGGCTGCGCGAGGGCCTCATGCAGACGTTCCAGCTCGCGCATGTCGCCATCTTCGGCTTTTTCTATTGCCCGCTGCGCCAGCCAGTTGCGTAGCACCACCGCCGGGTTGACGCCCTGCATCCGCTGCTGGCGTTCGCTATCGTCGATCTGTTCATCGCGCAGCCGCGCCCGGTAGTCGGCAAACCAGCTATCAAACGCCGCGCGGTCGATAAACTCATCGCGCAGCGGCGATGCCGCGCTATGCTGCTCGCTTTGGCTCAGCATCCGGAAGGTACGAGTGTAGTCACTCCCTTCACGCTCCATCAGGCTGAACAGTCCATCAAGCAGAGTGTTATCACCGGTTTGCTGAGTATAGAAGCCGAGTTTGTCGCGCATGCGGCGGCCGTAGGCGGTCAACAAGGCATGCTGATAGTCATCCAGCGCCGCGTTCAGCGCGTCGGCGCTGATAAACGGCGAGAGCGACTGGGCCAGACGCTGCAGGTTCCACAACCCTACAGCCGGTTGGTTATCAAAGCTGTAGCGCCCCTGGTAATCAGAGTGGTTACAGATAAAACCGGGCTGGAAATCATCGAGGAAGCCATACGGACCATAATCCATGGTCAGGCCAAGAATCGACATATTGTCGGTATTCATCACCCCGTGGGCAAAGCCAACGGTCTGCCAGCTGGCGATCATTTCCGCGGTACGCATGACAACGTCACGGAACCAGAGAATATACTTATCCGCCTCCTGCTGCAGCTGCGGCCAGTGGTGTTCAATCACATAATCGGCCAGCTGCTGCACTTTTCCCGCTTCGCGACGATAGTAAAAATGTTCGAAATGGCCAAAGCGTACGTGACTTTCGGCGATGCGCATCAGCATGGTGCCGCGTTCTTCGCGTTCGCGGTAAACCGGCGTGTCGCTGGTCACCATCGCCAGCGCGCGGGTGGTTGGGATCCCAAGCGCATGCATTGCTTCGCTGGCAAGGCTTTCGCGGATAGTTGAACGCAGTACCGCCCGGCCATCGCCCATTCTAGAATAGGGCGTCAGACCAGCGCCTTTAAGATGCCAGTCAAAACGTTGACCATCCGGCAACTGCTGCTCGCCAAGCAAAATGCCGCGCCCATCGCCAAGCTGACCGGCCCAGGCGCCAAATTGATGGCCACTATAGACCTGCGCCAGCGGCGACATCCCCGGCAGCAACGCTTCGCCACCCCAGACGCCCGCTCCGCGCTCGGGTTCGAATAACGTTTCCGGGACGCCCAACGTTTGCGCCAGAGCGGTGTTGCGCCAGATGAGACGCGCGTTCTCCAGCGGCGTGGGCGCCAGAGAAGTGTAAAAACCCGGCAGCCGATCGCGCCAGTGAGTAGTAAAAGACAGGGTCATGGTTCCTCCTGCCGCCAGTGTAGTGCCTTCAACAGGGTATTAACACGGGCGAACTGCAGGGTTATGGCAATTAAAAAAGGGAGCCATCGCTCCCCTTTCTCACCGAATGCGGGTTAAATGCGCCTCGCCTGCCAGAATTTTTTGTTCCAGTAGACGTTGTCCAGCGACGAGCGGGTAACGCCCTGGCTGGTAGAGGCGTGAATAAATTGATTGTCGGTATCATAGATACCGACGTGCAGGCCGCTTTCGCCGGATCCGGTTTTGAAGAATACTAGGTCGCCGGGCAACAGATCGCTTTTATCAATGCGGGTGCCGATTTCCGCCTGCTCGCGAGTTTCCCGCGGCAACTGCATGGCGAATTTGTCGCGGAACGTGCGTACCACAAAGCCCGAACAGTCAACGCCGCGCGGCGTCATGCCGCCATAACGGTACGGCGCACCACGCCAGTTGCGCAATTGCTCATTCAGATTCGCCACCACGGTAATGGAATCAGCCAGCCGCGGATTCGGCGGCGGCGCCCGGTGGCTGCTACAGCCAGCCAGCACCATCGCCGCAATAAAAATGAACCACAAACGCATCTCAGACGATTCCTCTGTTCCCTGTCCTGTTATTGCAATAATTTAGCCTGTTTAGCGGCGTACAGGCAAGATCCTTACCTGCTACTGTGACGCCACGAGCATAAGATGACCCGCGACTTCCACACGCTGGAAAGCGATATGATAAGCGGCGGTCAAATTTTCCTCACTCAGCACCTCATACGTTTCCCCGCTGGCAATCATCTGCCCACCACAAATGAGCCACGCCCTCTGCGCATGTCGCAACGTATGGTTGAGATCGTGGCTGCTCATCACGATAGCGATCCCCAGCCCGCATAGCGACGCCAACACGCTATCCAGCGCCGCCTGTTGCGCGACATCGAGGCTGTTCATCGGTTCATCCAATAATAACAGCTGGCCGGCTGGATTCGCGCGGCGGTGAATCTGCAGGATCACCGCCGCCAGACGCACCCGCTGCCACTCGCCGCCGGAGATCTGGTTGACCTGGCGCCCCAGCTTATCGCTTAACCCCAGTTGCCCGGCGATCTCGTTGAGCAACCCCTGCGGGGCGCTATCCTGCATATGTAACGACAGATAGTGCCACACCGGCATTGCGAAGGGCGGGAGCTGCTGCTGGCTCAGATAGGCGCGATGGCGGGCAAGCTCCGCCGCGGGCCACTTATCCAGCGCCCGCTGGTTAAGCGTAATCAGGCCGGGGCCGCTGGTCAGCCCGGCCATCCGCGCCAGCAGGGTACTTTTACCCGCGCCGTTCGGCCCCACCAGATGGACTATCTCTCCGGGCCGAACGTCAGCGGTAAACGGCGACAGCCGCCCCGCTTCCGCTACATCCTGTAGCTGCATCAAAAACGGCATTATTGCGCTAATGCTCCTTTTAGCGCAGCCAGTAGCTGCGGGTCGTCCGGCGTCATGTCCGGAGAGAAACGCTGAATGACCTGGCCATCGCGGCCCACGAGGAATTTTTCAAAGTTCCACAGGATGTCGTCAACGTACAGCGGCGCTCGGCCTTTACTGGCCATCCGCTCATAAAAACCGCTCCCTTCCGGCGCGACGGCTTTCGGGGCGGCGGCAATCAGTTTTTGATACAGCGGCGCGCGATGTTCGCCGTTAACGTCAATTTTACTGAACAGTGGGAAAGTGACGCCGTAGGTCACGCTGCAGAACGTTTTAATCTCTTCTTCGCTGCCCGGCTCCTGGCCGAGAAACTGATTACAAGGAAAGCCAAGGACGCTGAATCCCTGCGGGGCAAACTCTTCTTGCAGCGCTTCCAGTTGCTCATACTGCGGCGTGAGGCCGCATTTTGAGGCTACGTTGACGATCAGCAGCACCTTTCCGGCATACGCTGCCAGGGTGGTTTTCTCGCCATCGATGGTCGTCACTTCGGTATTTAGAATGTCGTGTTGCATAGCCTTCCCTCAGTCAATAATGCAGGTTAAGGAGATCCCTATCTACTGTAGCGGATTCAACGCGGCTGATTCTACTTTGATTCGTGGGTAAATGTCGCTTGATGTAACACCGCTGCGTTTGCCACCGGCAACATGAATTCCTCTCAATATCAGCAATGGACAAATCAGTGTACAGTGTGAAACAGATGTAATAGTGTTTCGTTACTTGTTAATTTATGAGAGTTTTTATAGATGAAGAAGTTATTAAGCTCGGTATTAATCGCCACATCGGTGGCGCTGTTATCCGCCTGCTCTCCGGACGATAACGATAAGGTTAAAGTCGCGATCAATACCGGCCCGGATGAAGCTATCTGGAAAGTCGTGGAGCAGGTAGCAAAAGACAAATATAACCTCGACGTTGAGGTTATCTCTTTCAATGATTACGTCCTGCCGAATGAAGCGTTAAATAATAAAGATGTCGACGCCAACGCCTTCCAGACGCTGCCCTATCTCGAAGCGCAGTCGAAAGAGCGCGGCTATAAATTCGCCATCGTCGGTAAAACGTTCGTCTTCCCGATTGCCGCCTATTCGCGCAAAATCAAAAATATCAGCGAACTGCCTGACGGCGCGACCGTCTCTATCTCTAACGAAACCACCACGCTTGGCCGCAGCCTGCTGCTGTTACAGGCGCAAGGATTAATCAAGTTGAAAGATGGCGTAGGCTATCTGCCCACTACGCTGGATATCATTGATAACCCGAAACACCTGAAGATTGTTGAAGTCGATACTCCGCAGCTGACCCGTACGCTCGACGATCCGAACGTAACGCTTGCCATCATCAACACTAATTTCTCGGCGCAGGTCGGTTTATCTGCCGCCCGCGATGGCCTGTTTATGGAAGGCCCGGATTCACCTTATGTCAATGCGATTGTCTCTCGCGAAGACAATAAAGACAGCAAGAAAATCCAGGAGCTGAAAGAGGCCTTCCAGACCAAGGAAGTCGCCGATAAAGCGCAGGAAGTCTATAAAGGCGATGCCATCAAAGGCTGGTAATCGTCACCCGACGCCGTCCATTACGACGGCGTCTCCCTACCCCCGCCGTCCCGAACGCAGCAGCAACCAGATGAACACCGGCGCCCCCAGCGTCGCCGTCACCACGCCGATCGGTAATTCCGCCGCCGATAACGCCAGACGGGCGATGATATCGGCGCCGAGCAGCGCGCTGGCGCCAGCTAACAGGCAGGCGGGAAGCAGCACCCGATGATCGCTCAGGCCGCACAGGCGCAAAATATGCGGGATCACCAGACCAATAAAGCCAATCGCCCCCGCCAGCGCCACGCTGACGCCGACCAGCCAGCCGGTGGCCACCACCAGTAGTTTTCGCCATAACCACAGCGGCAGGCCGAGCTGACGCGCCGAGACTTCGCCCAACGCCAGTAGGTTCAGCGGCTGCGACTGCCAGCATACCCACAGCAGCACCGGTATTAGCGCCAGCATCAGCCACAGCTGCTGCCAGTCGACGCCGCCAAAACCCCCCATCATCCAGTACATCAGCTGGCGCAGATCAAAAGACGTTGAGAAATAGACCGCCCAGGTCATCAAGGCGCTACAAATAATGCCGAGCGCCACCCCTGCCAGCAGCAGACGGCTGGTGGACAGGTGACGTCGGGCGAAACGGAGCAGAATAAAGGTAATCAGCAGCGCGCCGGCGATGGCGCACAGCCCCAGCGCCCACATGGGTAACACGCCGTGACCTAACAGCACGGCAGCAATCAACCCAACGCCCGCGCCGTTAGAGACGCCCAGCAGTCCCGGTTCCGCCAGCGGGTTTTCAAATAGCGCCTGCATGATCGCCCCGGAAAGCGCCAGCGCCGCCCCTACTAACAGCACCGCCAGCGTGCGCGGCAGACGGATTTGCCAGATAAACAGCTCGCCTTTAGCGCTAAACCACTCCTGCGGCGCGATCCATTGGTCACCGGCGCACAGGCTAATTGTCAATGTGACAAGTAGGATCAGCGTTAAGGCGGTTAGCCAACGACGGTTATGGCGCTGTTGAATATCGGCGAAGGTCTGCATAAGTCCCGGAGACAAGTGAGCGAGGTGATTGATTTTACGGTGGCGATGGCGGGGAGAAAAGGAAAAACTCTGAGTTATCACCACGCTGGCGCCGGCGCTCCTCGAGACGCCAGCGTGGGAATGGAATTTACACCAATACCTGGAACAGTAGCGCGAAGAGAATGATATTCGCCACCACAATCGCCCAGCCGTTATAAAGCATATATTTCAGATGGGTAGATTGCGCCAGCCCCATCTGACCAAACATATCCGAAGAGGGGAATGGGCCAAACCAGTCGACCTGCGAAGAGGCCAGCAGCACCGCAGTCGTTCCCTGCGGCGGTACGCCAGCGGCCATCAGCATCGGGCCGAATATTTTGTGGGTGAAGGTCATCTGCGCCACCGCCGCCCCCGGTACGTGGCCAATAATATTGAAAGCGAAGATGCAAAAGCACAACCAGGCAGGCGAAATGCCTTCCAGCAGCGGCTGGGTATAGTCGAGCAGCCCTTGGTAGGCATGAAGACCATCCATCAGCTCCAGGATCGGGTTATACAGCCAGTAGAGGATAAACATCCACACCAGACGGCCACAACCGTGGTACAGCGCCTGCAGGATCTGCGTCGGGCGCAGGCCGCCCACCAGCCCGGTAATCAGGGCCACCAGCAGCATCACGATAATCGCAAAGCTGAATCCGGCTTTAATCACCACGCCAATGACCGCCATCACAATAATCGTTGCCGCGAAGGCCAGCGCGCTGAGCTTACGCCGACGCAGCTGCGCGGCGCTCAGTGCTTCTGTTGGCTTCTCCGTGAGATCGACTTCATAGCGTAGTTTGCCTTCGGTCATCTTCTGGATCCGTCCCGCCATCACCCAGCCGGCCAGCAACGTCACCGCGCTCATCGGCAGCCCCACGTACAGCAGATAATCCGGATAGCTTAATCCACCCAGGCTCAGGATAGTCACGGTGCTAGGGGTAAACGGCCCGGTAAACAATCCCACGGAGCCGGCGGTCATCATCAGCGCGGCTACCGTTGGCGGAGTCAGGCGTACCGCTGCCGCTACCGGGATGATTACCGCGACAATAATCGCGTTACCACCGGCCATCGTCCCCAGCGAGCCGCAGATTAAAATCGAGGACACCACAATGCCAAACTTCACTCGGGTCTGGCTGGACAGGCCGATGCGGTGAACGACAAATTTCACTAACTCAACCGCGGCGCCGGTACGGGTGGCGACTTCGCCCACCCCGGCGCCGAGCATAATAATCAGCCCGACGGTGGCGATAAATGAACCGGTGGATTTCGCCAGCATGGTGCCCATTTCCGGCAATCCGGTGGAGGTCATAATCATGGCGATAATAATCGAAGAAATCACCGCCAGCACAATATCGACACCGACCAGCGACAGCACCGCTAACGCCACTAATGGCGTAAAGCCCAACAGGCCGAGTTCATTACTCGGGCGGCCATGGCACCACCACGCGGTCAACACAAAAAGCACCAATAACAGGCCAATAATAACGTTTTTTCTTGTGATATTTCGTCTGGCGAGGGTATTGCCAGCGAGCGTTGAGTCACTCATATAACTCCTTAAAGCCATTAAAACCGACCGCACTTGCAGGTTGGCGTATTCGGGCCTGCTCAGAAAATATCCCCCCCTCGTTATCATTATTGGCTCGATGGCCTGAGGGTTTGTAGGGAACAAAGGGAATGGTTCTGAGAACGTAAAAGTCCGTCTGAAGACGGTACCAGCAGCACAATATGTAACCGGAGCGCTGATTGGCGATTAAATTTATGTTAATTTAGTGTTAGTAGAAAATGACTTTTTATCGGCAAGCTATAACCCTGAGTTAACTGTTCATGAAACTGCGCCATCTGGAAATCTTCTACGCCGTGATGACTTGCGGCTCTCTTTCACGTGCGGCGGAATCGCTGAATATCTCCCAGCCGGCCGCCAGTAAAGCGTTAAAAAACGCCGAGCTTAAGCTCGGTTTTAAGCTGTTTCAGCGGGTACGGGGCAAGCTGCTGCCAAGTAGCGAAGCGCTCACACTTTTTGAAAAAGCGCAGAGCATTTATCAGGATCTCGATAACCTGCGCCTGCTGGCGGATAATCTGGCCCGCGATCCGCGCGCCAAAATCACCTTAGGCTGTTTACCAAGCCTCGGATTAAGCCTGGTGCCGGAGCTGGTGACCGATTTTTATCAACAAAACAGTAATCTGGTGATGACCTTAACCACCGAGCATACTGAGACGTTGGTCAAAAAATTGGATCTGCGCGAAATAGATTTAGCGCTGACGCTGCAGCCGGTCCAACAGGGGGAGATCATCACCACCCTGATTGCCGAAGTGCCGCTGGTCTATATCGACCGCGATTACCGACAAGGCGCGGTAGACATCAAAGAGATCGATCAGCAGCGCTGGATCTCGCCGGGGCCGCATTCGCTCTCTGCCGCCATCGCCACCCGCCGTGATTTTTCCACTACCCGGCTTAATGTGCAGACCTACTACATGGCCACCGAGTTCGTGAAGCGCGGCATCGGCTGCAGTATCACCGATATCTTCTCGGCGCGGCATAATTTGTCGCCGGAGATGATTCACCCGATTACGCCGCCAATGAAAATCAACCTTTGCCTGCTGCGTCGCGCCGATGTTTCGCTCAGCCCAATCACACAGAAATTTGTCGATTTTCTGTGTAAACAGCTGCGTCAACAGCTCAAAGAAATTAACCTGCAGTTATACCCTGACCATAAAAAGTCAATTGCGCCGCTGGGGTAAATGCTTTGACATAACCGCAAGATATTTATCAGCGGTGGATATATCAGGTTATGAAAAAACGCATTGTGATTATCGGCGGCGGCGTGGTGGGGCTGGCCACCGCCTGGGTATTAATTAAGAGCGGACACCAGGTGCAGCTACTGGAGCGCAACGCCGAGCCGGGCAGCGCCACCAGTTTCGCCAACGGCGGGCAATTAAGCTACCGCTACGTGGCGCCGCTTGCCGACCGCGGCGTTCCCCTGCAGGGAATTAAATGGATGGGCAAAGCCGATTCACCGCTGAATATGCGCCTGCAAATGTCTTTCCAGCAGTGGCGCTGGCTGTTGCAGTTTCTGCGCGCCTGCAATAGCCAAAGCAACAAAATTAACGGCGATCATATTTTACGTTTATCACTGCTCAGCCGTCAGGTCATGCAGTCGTGGCTTGATGAAGATAATCTTGCTGATTTTCACTGGCGGCGTAGCGGCAAACTCATCATCCATCGCCGGGAATATGATTTTCATAAAGCGGCAAAAGGGATTAACCCCCAATACCAGCATGCGCTGAGCGCCGAAGCCTGCCTGCAGCTTGAACCGGCGCTGAAACACATCAGCCATTCGCTACAGGGCGGGATTTATTCGCCAGGAGATGAAACGGCAGACTGCCATAAATTCTGTCTCGCGCTGCTCGACAAACTCAATGCCAGCAGCAACTTCAGCCTGCTCACCCACTGCAAAGTGCTGCGGCTCAATAAGCGCGACGGGCGCATCAGTTCACTTGAGACCAGCCGCGGTACGATAACCGGCGATGATTATGTCGTCGCCGCCGGCAACGGCAGCGGCCCGCTGCTGGGTCATCTGGGCGTGCGCGTGCCGCTGTGCGCGCTGAAGGGATACAGCCTGACCCTTCCCTACCCTAAGCAATCCGGGATCGCGCCGGATATCAGCGTAACCGACTACGGACACAAAATCGTTTACGCCCGCCTGGGCGATCGGTTACGCATCGCGGCGATGGTGGATATCGGTTACGACGGCGATGAACTACGTGATAGCCGCGTTCAGGCGCTGAAGAAAATCGTCGCTAGCAGCTTTCCCGAACTGCAGGGACTGGATGAGGCTGAAGCCTGGACCGGTATGCGCCCGTCGACCCCCGCGGGCCCACCGATGCTGGGGCGTGCTGGATACCAGAATCTGTGGATGAATCTCGGCCAGGGTAGCCTCGGTTTTACCCTCGCGGCCGGCAGCGCCGTGGTACTGGGAGCGCTCCTCGATGGCGAAGCGCCGGCAATTTCTTTAGATGGTCTGACATGGAAACAATCCGCATGACAATTATTCGTAATAATCCGCAACCCCGACTTTCCGCCAGCGTCGAGTACGGCAACCTGGTGTTTCTCTCCGGACAAACGCCGAAAAGCAGTACTGATGATATTGCGCTGCAAACCCGTGAAGTTCTGGAGAAGATCGACGCCCTGCTGGCTACCGCCGGTAGCGACAAGCAGCACATCCTTTCCGCACAGATCTGGCTTAAGGATATCTCACGCGATTTTGCCGCGTTCAATGAGGTCTGGGTAGCGTGGATGCCGGAAGGTCATAGCCCGGCGCGGGCAGCCGTTCAGGCCGAGATGGCGCGGCCCGACATCCTGGTGGAAATCATGGTCACCGCCGTAAAAGCGTAAGATAAAACAGGTAAGAAAAAAGGCCGCATAGCGGCCTTTTTAATTAGTCAGTCCAGATTATTTCTCTCTGGGTGAAGCGTTTTCGACACGGCTTTTTAACTTCTGTCCGGGTCTGAAGGTCACCACACGCCGGGCTGTAATGGGAATATCTTCCCCCGTTTTCGGGTTACGTCCCGGGCGTTGGTTCTTATCACGCAAATCGAAGTTGCCAAACCCGGAGAGTTTTACCTGTTCTCCGTTTTCCAGAGCACGACGGATCTCTTCGAAAAACAACTCTACCAGTTCTTTGGCATCCCGCTTGCTAAGCCCAAGCTTATCAAACAGATATTCTGACATTTCAGCTTTTGTAAGCGCCATAGGTTCAATCCCTCAATGATGCCTGGAATCGCTCTCTTAATGCCTCTACACATTTGGCAACGGTAGCGGCAATCTCCTCTTCTTCGAGTGTACGGCTGGTATCCTGAAGGATCAGGCTAATCGCAAGGCTCTTAAAGCCTTCCGCCACACCCTTACCACGGTACACGTCAAATAAGTTTACGCCAACTACCTGATTTACGCCAACTTTCTTACATTCGGCCAAAACATCGGCTGCAGGGACGTTTTCCGCGACCAGTACCGCGATATCGCGACGGTTCGCCGGGAAGCGAGAAATTTCGCGCGCCTGAGGCACCACGCGGTCTGCAAGCTTGTTCCACTCGATTTCGAACACCAGAGTGCGGCCGTTGAGATCCAGTTTACGTTCCAGTTCCGGATGAACAACCCCAATGAAACCAATGCGTTCACCTTTCAGATAAATCGCCGCGGATTGTCCCGGATGCAGTGCGGTAGCCGCTTCTGCGCGGAATTCGATATCGGCTAATTTACCGGTCAGATCAAGAACAGATTCCAGATCGCCTTTTAAATCATAGAAATCGACGGTTTCTTTTGCCAGGTTCCAGTGCTCTTCGTAACGGTTACCGCTAATCACCCCGGCCAGCATCACATCCTGACGAATACCCAGCGGCGCCTGCGTATCCGGCACGAAGCGCAGACCGCTCTCAAAGATGCGCACGCGGCTCTGTTGACGGTTCTGGTTGTAGACGACGGTGCCCAACAGACCGGTCCACAGCGACAGACGCATCGCCGACATTTCGCTGGAGATAGGGCTTGGCAGAATCAGCGCCTCTTCACCGGCGTGGATTAGCTGCTGTACTTTCGGGTCAACGAAGCTGTAGGTAATCACTTCCTGATAACCTTTGTCGTTAAGCAGCGTTTTCACGCGCTTCAGCGACAGATCCGCTTCACGGTGGGTTCCCATGATGAGACCTGCCTGTACCGGCTCGTCAGGAATGTTGTTGTAGCCGTAGACGCGGGCCACTTCTTCAACCAGATCTTCTTCGATCTCCATATCGAAACGCCAGCTTGGCGCCACGGCCTGCCACTCGTCCTGACCAATGGTCACTTCGCAACCCAGGCGTTGCAGAATGTCGCTCACCTGAGCGTCATCAATATGATGGCCAATCAGGCGATCCAGCTTGCTACGGCGCAGGGTGATAGTGGCGCGTTTTGGCAGCGTCTCTTCGTTGGTCACATCGATAATTGGGCCGGCTTCCCCGCCGCACAGGTCGATCAGCAGACGGGTCGCACGCTCCAGCGCTTTATATTGCAGGGCCGGATCGACGCCGCGTTCGTAGCGGTGGGATGCATCGGTGTGCAGGCCATGACGGCGCGCGCGACCGGTGATAGACAGCGGGCTGAAGAACGCACATTCCAACAGCACGTTCTGGGTTTCATCGTTAACGCCGGAATGTTCGCCGCCGAAGATACCGCCCATCGCCAGCGCTTTCTTGTGGTCAGCAATGACCAGCGTATCGCTATCGAGCTTAGCTTCAGAGCCGTCCAGCAGTACCAGCGTTTCGCCCTCTTTTGCCATCCGCACCACGATACCACCTTCAATGCGGTCACGGTCAAAGGCGTGCATCGGCTGGCCGAGCTCGAGCAGCACGTAGTTGGTCACGTCAACCACCGCATCGATGGAACGGATACCGCAGCGACGCAGCTTCTCTTTCATCCACAGCGGAGTGGGCGCTTTGACGTTGATGCCTTTCACCACCCGGCCCAGATAGCGCGGGCACGCCTGCGGCGCGTCAACCTGAATCGGCAGCACGTCGTCAATAGTCGCGGCAACTGGAGTGATTTCCGGCGCGTTCAGCGGCGCTTTGTTCAGCACAGCGACATCGCGCGCCACGCCGATGATACCCAGGCAGTCGGCGCGGTTTGGCGTGACGCTGATTTCAATGGTGTTATCGTCAAGCTTGAGGTATTCGCGAATATCGGTACCGATCGGCGCATCGGCCGGCAGCTCGATGATACCGCTATGGTCGTCGGAAATACCCAGCTCGGAGAAAGAGCACAGCATCCCTTCTGACGGTTCGCCGCGCAGTTTCGCCGCTTTAATTTTAAAATCACCCGGCAGTACGGCGCCAATGGTCGCGACGGCCACCTTCAGGCCCTGACGGCAGTTCGGCGCACCGCAGACGATGTCCAGCAGACGCTCGCCGCCGACATTGATTTTGGTCACGCGCAGTTTGTCAGCATTCGGATGCTGGCCGCACTCGACCACTTCACCGACGACCACGCCGTTGAAGCTACCGGCCACCGGCTCAACGCCATCAACTTCCAGGCCCGCCATGGTAATCTGATCGGACAGCGCGTCGCTGTCGATCGCCGGGTTAACCCATTCGCGTAACCACAGTTCACTGAATTTCATTGTTCTGTCCTGCCCTTATTTAAACTGTTTGAGGAAACGCAGATCGTTTTCGAAGAATGCGCGCAAATCGGTCACGCCATAACGCAGCATGGTCAGACGCTCCATGCCCATGCCGAAGGCGAAGCCGGAGTAAACTTCCGGGTCGATACCGACGTTACGCAGTACGTTCGGGTGCACCATGCCGCAGCCCAGCACTTCCAGCCATTTTCCGTTTTTACCCATCACGTCAACTTCTGCAGACGGCTCGGTGAACGGGAAGTAGGACGGACGGAAGCGTACCTGCAGATCTTCTTCGAAGAAGTTATTCAGGAAATCGTGCAGGGTACCCTTCAGATTGGTGAAGCTGATGTTCTTATCGACAATCAGACCTTCCATCTGATGGAACATCGGGGTGTGGGTCTGATCGTAATCGTTACGATAGACGCGGCCCGGCGCGATAATACGAATTGGCGGCTGCTGGTTTTCCATGGTGCGGATCTGCACGCCAGAAGTCTGAGTACGCAGCAGACGGGTCGCATCGAACCAGAAGGTATCATGGTCGGCGCGAGCCGGATGGTGACCCGGAATGTTCAGCGCATCGAAGTTATGATAGTCATCTTCGATTTCCGGGCCAGTCGCCACGGTGAAGCCAAGCTCGCCGAAGAAATTTTCGATACGGTCGATAGTGCGGGTAACCGGATGCAAACCACCATTTTCGATGCGGCGACCCGGCAGCGAAACGTCGATGGTCTCTGCCGCCAGACGGGCATTGAGCGCGGCGCCTTCCAGCTCAGCCTTACGCGCGTTCAGCGCCTGCTGCACCTGCTCTTTCGCTTCGTTAATGACCGCACCCGCTGCCGGACGCTCTTCCGGCGGCAACTCACGCAGGGTGGTCATTTGCAGGGTCAGATGCCCTTTTTTACCCAGATATTCAACGCGGACGTTGTCCAGCGCGGCAACATCTGATGCCTCGTTAATGGCTGCCTTGGCACTGGCAACCAGCTCTGCGAGATGTGACATGGTTTTCCTCATTATGTCGGTGCAGACACCGGTTTTAGTGAAACAAATATCCCGAATCTATATACGAAAAAAGCCTCCACAGGGGAGGCTTTCTGGCGCTGTTTTCCGTTTCTTCTTTCACGCGCTAGCCTCCTGAGTTCAGGTGCTAAAGTAAAAAAAGAAGCGGAAAATAGCAGCATTCATGCTTGCATTACCTTGTTTGGTAAGAAACGTCAGACCTGTATTGAAAAGCCTGCACGGATAAAAGTCAATGTATTGATAGTGTTGAAACGAAAAGAGGGAGACAAGCTCCCTCTTTCAACTGGCTTATGCCAGAGCTGCTTTCGCTTTTTCGACCAGAGCGGTGAACGCTAATTTGTCGAATACAGCGATGTCAGCCAGGATCTTACGGTCGATTTCAACAGAGGCTTTTTTCAGGCCGTTGATGAATTTGCTGTAAGAAATACCGTTCTGACGTGCTGCTGCGTTGATACGCGCAATCCACAGCTGGCGGAACTGACGCTTTTTCTGACGACGGTCACGATAAGCGTACTGACCAGCTTTGATAACAGCCTGGAAGGCAACGCGGTATACGCGAGAACGCGCACCGTAGTAACCTTTAGCTTGTTTCAAAATTTTCTTGTGACGTGCACGGGCAACTACACCACGTTTTACGCGAGCCATATGTGCTCTCCTGTATCTATTCTAATTAAAAAGTTAAAAGGGTTAACGACTTATGCGTACGGCAGGCACGCGATTACCAGGCCCAGATCGCCTTTGGAAACCATGGCTTTCGGACGCAGGTGACGTTTACGCTTGGTAGCTTTTTTGGTCAGAATGTGACGCAGGTTAGCGTGCTTGTGCTTAAAACCACCTTTACCGGTTTTTTTGAAGCGCTTTGCAGCACCGCGTACGGTCTTAATTTTTGGCATTTTAATAACTTCCACTTCGCATTGTTAATAAACGAAACAAAGGCGAACAAACCAGTGAGCCGAAGCCCACCGGAATGTTACTTGATGGCCTTACTGTTTCTTCTTCGGAGCGAGCACCATGATCATCTGGCGGCCTTCGATCTTCGTTGGGAAGGATTCGACTACTGCCAGTTCAACCAGATCGTCTTTCACGCGATTAAGCACTTCCATACCGATCTGCTGGTGGGCCATCTCACGACCGCGGAAACGCAGCGTGATCTTGGCCTTATCGCCATCTTCGAGAAAGCGAATCAGGCTGCGGAGTTTTACCTGATAGTCACCTTCATCAGTACCAGGGCGGAATTTAATTTCCTTAACCTGGATAACTTTCTGCTTCTTCTTCTGTTCCTTAGAAGACTTACTCTTTTCATAAAGGAACTTGCCGTAGTCCATGATACGACAAACTGGCGGTTCGGCGTTAGGGCTGATTTCAACTAAATCTACTCCAGCCTCTTCAGCCTTTTCGATAGCTTCTCTCAGACTCACAATACCCAGCTGCTCACCTTCCAGACCAGTTAAGCGAACTTCCTGGGCGCGAATCTCGCCATTAATACGATTCGGACGTGCCGTTTGAACTCGTTTTCCGCCTTTAATACCTTATTCCTCCAGTTGTTGAAGACTGCGGCTGCGAATCTCTTGTTGCAGCTTCTCGATCACTTCATTTACGTCCATGCTGCCGAGGTCTTTACCGCGACGGGTACGCACGGCCACTTTGCCGGCTTCGACTTCTTTGTCGCCACAGACCAACATATACGGGACACGACGTAAAGTGTGCTCGCGGATTTTAAAGCCAATCTTCTCATTTCTCAAGTCCGCTTTTACGCGAATGCCCGCATTTTGTAGTTTACGCGTCAATTCGTTAACGTATTCAGACTGAGAATCAGTAATATTCATGACCACTACCTGCACTGGCGCAAGCCAGGTTGGGAAGAAGCCAGCGAACTCTTCGGTCAGGATGCCGATGAAGCGCTCCAGCGAGCCGAGAATCGCGCGGTGAATCATTACCGGTACCTGACGCTCGTTGTTTTCGCCAACATAAGAGGCGCTTAAACGCTGAGGCAGGGAGAAGTCCAGCTGTACAGTACCGCACTGCCATGCACGATCGAGGCAGTCATACAGGGTAAATTCAATTTTCGGGCCGTAGAACGCCCCTTCGCCCAGTTGATATTCAAATGGGATGTTGTTTTCTTCCAGCGCCACCGCCAGATCCGCTTCCGCGCGATCCCAGGTCTCATCGCTACCGATACGTTTTTCCGGGCGAGTAGACAGCTTGACGACGATTTTCTCGAAGCCAAAGGTGCTGTACATATCATAAACCATACGAATACAGGCGTTCACTTCATCGCGAACCTGATCTTCAGTACAGAAGATATGCGCATCATCCTGAGTAAAGCCACGGACGCGCATCAGGCCATGCAGCGCGCCCGACGGCTCGTTACGGTGGCAGCTACCGAATTCAGCCATACGCAGCGGCAGATCGCGGTAAGATTTCAACCCCTGGTTGAAGATCTGCACGTGACCCGGGCAGTTCATCGGCTTAATGCAGTATTCACGGTTCTCGGAAGAGGTGGTGAACATCGCATCTTTGTAGTTGTCCCAGTGGCCGGTTTTTTCCCACAGCACACGGTCCATCATGAACGGGCCTTTGACTTCCTGATACTGGTACTCTTTCAGTTTAGAACGAACGAAAGTTTCCAGTTCACGGAAGATGGTCCAGCCGTCATTGTGCCAGAACACCATACCCGGCGCTTCTTCCTGCATATGATACAGGTCAAGCTGTTTACCGATTTTACGATGGTCACGCTTAGCGGCTTCTTCCAGACGCTGCAGGTAGGCGTTCAGCGCTTTTTTATCTGCCCAGGCTGTACCGTAGATACGCTGCAACATTTTATTGTTGCTGTCGCCACGCCAGTACGCACCAGCGGTTTTCATCAGTTTGAAGTGATGGCAGAAACGCATATTCGGTACGTGCGGGCCGCGGCACATATCGATATATTCTTCGTGATGATACAAGCCTGGCTTGTCATCATGGCCGATGTTTTCGTCAAGAATAGAAACTTTATAGGTTTCGCCACGCTTCACGAAGGTTTCACGCGCTTCGTGCCAGCTGACTTTCTTCTTGATGACATCGTAGTTTTTCTCGGCGAGCTCGTGCATACGTTTTTCGAGCGCGTCGATGTCTTCCTGAGTCAGGGTGTGGTCCAGATCGACATCATAGTAAAAACCATTGTCGACAACCGGGCCAATGGCCATTTTAGTGTTCGGCCACAGCTGTTTGATCGCATGACCTAACAGGTGAGCGCAGGAGTGACGAATGATTTCCAGACCGTCTTCATCTTTTGCGGTGATAATAGAAAGCGTGGAGTCAGTTTCGATCGGGTCGCAGGCGTCAACCAGCTCACCGTTTACACGTCCGGCGATGGTGGCTTTCGCCAGGCCTGGACCGATATCCAGAGCCACATCCATCGGGCTAACTGCGTGGTCGAAATGGCGTTGGCTGCCATCAGGAAGCGTAATTACAGGCATTTTATGTCCTTATTTGCAGTGGTGCCCCACACGAAAGAGCACATACAAAACAATATAATCATAATTATCAACGAGTTATGGCTCAGCTCCCGCTTCACTCTGCGAAAATATGAGTACGCCCGTCTATCTATTGAACCGCCCTCACCTGCAGCCGCTCGTTGATAACACCGAGGGTTAGTGTACACATCATTAGTGCGCGATTAAAGACGTAATAACCAAATGGTTATTCTTCTTTTAAATAGCAAGGGGCGCTGACAATTTATCGTGGCAATTCCCGCTCATACCACGCGGTTAATTAATCGATAAATTACCTGCATACATAAATAAATCCCCCCACCGCTAAAAAATGAATGAAAAAATCATCCGTTATAGTGAGTATTCATACCCGGCAGGAAATAACAGGAATCAGGCCGGTTGCCCGGCCTGTAAATTACATTTTATAACCGAGCGACAAGGTGGTGCGGCGGTCGGTATGCTCAGGCGCCGAGGCCGGCGGCTGCGAGTTCCACGTCAGGTTATAGGCGACACGCAGCGCAAAGTGGGCGTTGATGGCCACGTTTAATGCGCTTTCCGAATTCAGCGTCGTGTCTTCAGCCCCGAATACCGAAACACCTTGTGTAAATTTAGCGTTGTCGGTCATCTGCCACGCCCAGGTTCCGGACGCATACCCCAGCGGCTGAGTTTCGTTATCGCCATCGGTATATTCGTCATAGCGCACGCCCGGACCAAATTCAAAACGCAGGCTGTGAACCGGGCCGTTAAGGATCTGGCGACCATAACCGGCGGTCAGTACGTCGCGCTGTTGATAACCGTTGTAGCGGTCGGTCAGCCAGCTGGCCTGACCAAATACGTAGTTCATATCGGTCAGGTTATAACGGCTACGGCCGCCCACGGCATATTTTTCCGAAGAGCGTTGATCGTTAGAGGACGTGTTGCTCGCATTGCCCCACAGTGACCAGGCCGTCGTGTCGCCGTACCAGGTCAGCGTGGAGTCAGCGGTCATTGAGGAGCTTTTCGTATTGCCGGACTGAGCGAGATAACCCGCATTCACAGCACCTTCGAAAGGTTTTTTGGCAGTGGAAGGGTCATCCATGACGGTAAAAACGGAATCATCGGCCAGTGCGTTTACAGACGCAAAAAGCCCCCCCGCCAGCAATGCCGCTGCGGGTACTGTCTTCAAAAGCTTCATTATAACTCTCTAAAATACATATCTTCAGGACAGTACAAATGATGAATGGACCAGAGATCCCTTCATTGAATTTAGAGTCCGTACAACATTTAAGGAGACCCGACAGGTCCCGGAAACTTTCGCGAGGCGCGCTGAATGCGAGTCCTAAGAAAGGCGCTTGATTATAAAAAGGCACGAATAACTTAGCAATCAATTGCTATTTCGTTTTTTGAATAAGACGGTTCCCAAAACAATCTTTATTTCATAAAGATAAAAACACAGACATCTTTGCAAATCCGCCGCCCACCCCGCTTCCCCTTACTCCATTTCGGTGCCATGCTTAAAAAAGCAGCTTTATTCGTATTAAGGAGGAACAGGATGACCAAAATTTATACGCTCACGCTGGCCCCATCACTCGACAGCGCAACGCTGACGCCGCAAATTTATCCCGAAGGCAAATTACGCTGTAGCGCACCGGTATTCGAACCTGGAGGCGGCGGGATCAACGTCGCCCGGGCCATTACCTTTCTGGGTGGTAAAGCGACGGCTATTTTCCCGGTTGGGGGCGCCACCGGCGAGCATCTTACCGCCCTGATGGCAGACGAGCAGGTCCCGGTCGAAACAATAGAAACCCGCGACTGGACGCGGCAAAACTTACATGTGCATGTCGATGCCAGCGGTGAACAATATCGCTTTGTCATGCCCGGCGCGGCGCTAACCGAGGATGAGTTCCGCCGCCTGGAAGAGAAAGTGCTGGCGATTGAGCCCGGTTCGCTGCTGGTTATCAGCGGCAGTCTGCCTCCCGGTATCAGCGTCGAGCATCTGACTCAACTGGTAAAAAACGCGCAGCAGCACGGGCTACGTTGCATCATCGACAGCTCCGGCGATGCGCTGGCCGCCGCGCTGGACGTCGGCAACATTGAGCTGGTCAAACCGAACCAGAAAGAGCTTAGCGCGCTGGTACAGCGCGACCTCAGCCAGCCTGACGACGTACGCAATGCCGCGCTGGAGCTCATCCGCTCCGGAAAAGTACGCCGGGTTGTGGTTTCGCTGGGCCCGCAGGGGGCGCTGGGAGTTGATGCCTCCGGCAGCGTACAGGTGGTGCCGCCGCCGATGAAAAGCCAAAGCACCGTAGGTGCCGGCGACAGTATGGTCGGCGCGATGACTTTGCGTCTCGCCGAGCACGCCTCGCTGGAAGATATGGTCCGCTTTGGCGTCGCCGCCGGTAGCGCCGCCACGATTAACCACGGCACCCGTCTGTGTTCATTAGCCAATACGCAAAAAATCTACGATTACCTGTGTGCCCGCTAGTCTCGCCCCCCTTCGCTCCGGTGAAGGGGGTCAATTCGCTATCATGGTCTATGCTAGAAATTCCATGCATAACAACAGAGTGAAAAATGAGCAACGATATTACCGCGCACGTGATCACCGTTAAATTTCAGGAACAGACGCTGACCGAGATAAATGAGCTCAGCAATCATTTCATCCGCGCAGGTTTTGTCCTGACGCTCAACGACGAAGATGGAAAAACGCATGAATTAGGCACCAACACGTTTGGCCTGCTGAGCGCGCAGAGCGCCGACGACGTGCGGGCTTTAAGCGCAGGCCTTGCGGAAACTGCTCTAGGCAGACCAGCAGAGATAGCCATCACCACATTTAGCGAATGGTTAAAAGCTCAATAAGTGCGATCGCCATCGTGGAAGGCGCCAGTTGTGCGTTAGCTCGAACTTTACGGCCAGGTTATACGCTAACCTTATGATATGGTGGAAAACATGGGGAGAGACAGCATGTGGCAAGCTATTAGCAATTTGTTAAGCGAGCAGCACACTGACGGCGCTGAAATCGAACTGCGCAACGAGCTACCCGGCGGGGAAATCCATGCCGCCTGGCATTTACGTTTTGGCGGGAAAGACTATTTCGTCAAATGCGATGAACGCGAGCTGCTCCCCATTTTTACCGCGGAGGCGGATCAGCTGGAGCTGCTCTCGCGCTGTAAAACCGTCAGCGTTCCGCAGGTCTTTGCCGTCGGCAGCGATCGGGATTACAGCTTTCTGGTGATGGAATATTTACCGCCGCGACCGCTGGACGCGCATAACGCGTTTCTGCTCGGTCAGCAAATTGCCCATTTACATCAGTGGAGCGACCAGCCGCAATTTGGCCTTGATTTTGACAACGATCTGTCGACGACCCCGCAGCCGAATGCCTGGCAGCGCCGCTGGTCAACGTTTTTCGCTGAACAACGCATTGGCTGGCAGCTGGAGTTAGCGGCGGAAAAAGGACTGCACTTCGGCGATATTGACAGCATTGTCGACACCGTACAGCAGCGGCTCAGCAACCATCAGCCGCAGCCCTCTTTATTACATGGCGACTTGTGGTCCGGTAACTGCGCGCTAGGGCCCAATGGGCCGTATATTTTCGATCCGGCATGTTATTGGGGCGATCGCGAATGCGATCTGGCAATGCTGCCTCTGCATCCGGAACAGCCGCCGCAGATTTACGACGGCTACCAGTCGGTCTCGCCGCTGCCTGCTGGCTTCCTTGAACGACAACCGATTTACCAGCTTTATACCTTACTTAATCGGGCGATTCTGTTCGGCGGCCAGCACCTGGTCACCGCGCAAAAAGCGCTCGATGAAGCCCTGCAATAAGCGTAAAAAAAGGCCCTCAAAGGGGCCTTTTTCTTCAGCAAGTTTAATCCATTTTTACGCCGTTTAAGCGGAATTTGATGTTCATCGTCAAACCAGTGCCCGGCCTGCCTGCCTCGTAGCGCCATTTGCGCATCGCTGTTTTGACATCACGCTCAAACATATTGGCCGGCTTCGCAGAGAGTATCTGAATATTCTCCACGCGACCATCGGCAGTAACATCAAATTTCACGCGCACATCACCTTCAATACGCAGCGCCTGGGCACGTTGCGGGTAAGAAGGGTCGCCGCGTTTCAACGCTTTAGGACCGCTCGGCGCGGTGGTCATCGGTTTTGCCGTTGCCGCCGTCGTACTCGGCGCGGTACGCGCAGGCGCCGTATTGCTGTTCTCAAACGGCGAGACCGGGCGCGGCTCAGCGGGTTTCACCTCGCGTTTCGGCTCGACTTTTTTCTCTGGTTTAGGCTTTGGTTTCGGCTTAGGTTTGGGCTTCGGTTCCGGTTTGTGAATAACCACTGGCGCCTCTTTTGGCGGCTCAGGCACCACTTCAGGCTCCGGTTCCGGCTCCGGTTCAACAACGGCTTCAACGACCGGCTGCGCCGCCTGCGGAGGCTCTAAATCCGCCGGCGCCACCATTGTTATTTCGATTGGCTGTGAAGGCGAAGGCTTTTCAATAACCTGATGTACCGAGGTATAAAGCAACCCCGCCACAACGGCACCGTGGATAGCCACGGACAGCAGCGTTGGCCACGGAAAGCGGCGAGGTAAATCAAGGGTCATTGCGCTCATAGTCGTTTCTGTTG
This sequence comes from Klebsiella sp. 141161, assembly GCF_050600815.1. Classification (NCBI taxonomy): domain Bacteria; kingdom Pseudomonadati; phylum Pseudomonadota; class Gammaproteobacteria; order Enterobacterales; family Enterobacteriaceae; genus Klebsiella; species Klebsiella sp. 141161. Next base: position 139,415 of record NZ_JAQIRN010000007.1, read on the forward strand.
AAAAATGATGCCCTGATTTTAAATGCAAATAGCAATCATATTCAATAAGGCGTGTTATCCTGCATCAAATTTTGCCTCGTTTTGTGGAAAAAAACCGGCGTGCCGTGGCATGCTAAAGGCGTGCGCATCTTACATTGCTGCTCATAACGCTTTCACGTCACGTGATTTGCCTATTTTTTGATTAAGGAGCCTTGCCGTGCTTTACGTCATCTACGCAGAAGATATCGCCGATTCTCTGGAAAAACGCCAGGCGGTGCGCCCTGCCCATCTGGCGCGCCTACAACTATTACATGATGAAGGCCGTTTACTGACCGCAGGCCCGATGCCCGCGGTAGATAGCAATGAACCTGGCGCGGCAGGATTTAGCGGCTCAACGGTTATCGCAGAATTTGAATCGCTGGAAGCGGCGCAGTCCTGGGCCAACGATGACCCCTATATCGCCGCGGGCGTCTATCAGCACGTCTCGGTAAAACCTTACAAGAAAGTATTTTAATCAAGCGCTTAAAACACAGAGGCACCGCAAGCGGTGCCTTTCGTTTTAACGCTCAGAATTCAGAGAAGGTGAACAGCAAAGCATGACGTTGCCGTTTGACCAGGCACTTCCTGATTGAAAGAATCCGCATGTTGCGGCGAGATTGGGCTTCCAGCCAGCGCGATTTACGGCGACTTACCTGTCTAAGCATGCGCCAGCGCCCTACTTCCGTTCTACTACGCTTCATTGCTACTACTCTACGAGTGAAAAACAGCCCCCATTATAAACCGATGAATCTGTCTGACCATCGCTTTCGCTGCGTTTTTATTTGCCAGATGGATGATGATGCGTAAACTCATGGCATCGGGCTATTCAAAAGGATTTTTCATCTATGACAACCTTTTACACGGTCGTAAACTGGCTGGTCATTCTGGGGTACTGGCTGTTGATTGCCGGTGTTACATTACGCATTCTAATGAAACGCCGCGCGGTACCTTCCGCCATGGCATGGTTACTGATTATTTATATCCTGCCGCTGGTGGGAATTATCGCTTACCTCTCCTTCGGCGAACTGCATCTTGGTAAGCGTCGAGCCGAGCGCGCTCGCGCCATGTGGCCCTCCACCGCCAAATGGCTAACGGACCTGAAAAGCTGCAAACATATCTTTGCTGAAGAAAATAGCCCGGTTGCCGAATCACTGTTCAAACTCTGTGAACGTCGCCAGGGGATCGCTGGCGTAAAAGGTAACCAGCTACAGCTGCTGACCGAATCTGATGATGTGATGCAGGCGCTGATTCGAGACATCCAGCTGGCGCGGCATAACATCGAAATGGTGTTCTACATCTGGCAGCCCGGCGGGATGGCCGACCAGGTGGCGGAATCGTTGATGGCCGCCGCGCGTCGCGGCGTGCATTGTCGACTAATGCTCGATTCAGCCGGTAGCGTCGCCTTTTTCCGCAGCCCGTGGGCGGCCATGATGCGTAACGCCGGTATCGAGGTGGTTGAAGCGCTTAAAGTTAACCTGATGCGTGTATTCTTACGTCGTATGGATCTGCGTCAGCACCGTAAAATGGTGATGATTGACAACTATATCGCCTACACCGGCAGCATGAATATGGTCGATCCGCGCTACTTCAAACAGGATTCCGGCGTCGGTCAGTGGGTCGATCTGATGGCGCGAATGGAAGGCCCGGTGGCGACGGCGATGGGGATCGTCTACTCCTGCGACTGGGAAATTGAAACCGGCAAGCGAATTTTGCCCCCGCCGCCGGACGTCAACATCATGCCGTTTGAAGAGGCTAACGGGCATACCATTCATACCATTGCATCCGGTCCCGGCTTCCCGGAAGATTTGATTCATCAAGCGTTGTTAACCGCAGCCTATGCGGCGAAAGAACACCTGATTATGACCACCCCCTACTTCGTCCCCAGCGATGACCTGCTGCACGCCATCTGTACCGCAGCCCAGCGCGGCGTCGAGGTCAGTATTATTATGCCGCGCAAAAACGACTCCCTGCTGGTAGGCTGGGCCAGCCGCGCCTTCTTCACTGAACTGCTTGCCGCTGGCGTGAAAATTTACCAATTCGAAGGCGGCCTGCTACATACCAAAAGCGTGCTGGTGGATGGCGAATTGAGCCTGGTCGGTACCGTTAATCTCGATATGCGCAGCCTGTGGCTTAATTTCGAGATCACGCTGGCGATCGACGACGTGGGCTTCGGCGGCGACCTGGCGGCGGTGCAGGACGATTACATCTCCCGTTCACGCCTGCTGGATGCAAAATTGTGGGCCAAACGACCGCTATGGCAGCGGATCGCAGAGCGACTGTTTTACTTCTTCAGCCCGTTGCTGTAAAACGTGCCCATCAGATGCTTAACGGGTAGCAATCATGGATATGGATTTAAACAATCGCCTGACCGAAGACGAAACGCTCGAACAGGCCTACGATATCTTTCTTGAGCTGGCGGCGGATAACCTCGACCCGGCAGATATCATCCTTTTCAACCTGCAGTTTGAGGAGCGCGGCGGAGCCGAACTGTTTGACCCGGCGGAAGACTGGCAAGAGCATGTCGATTACGACCTCAATCCAGATTTCTTCGCCGAAGTCGTTATTGGCCTTGCCGATACCGATGGCGGCGAGATCAACGATATTTTCGCTCGCGTTCTGCTGTGCCGGGAAAAAGATCACAAACTGTGCCACATTCTTTGGCGCGAATAGGCATTAGGCTAATGCGCCTGTAAAAAAGCCTGCCGACAGTAATATCGGCAGGCTTTTTGTTTTATACGTTATTGCGGTAATTCTGTTCCGCAGGCGTGGCAGAAACGGGCATTTTTATCATGCTCGGCGTTATTGCAGTTTGGGCAAACGCGGCGAGCGCGTCGGTTTTGCAACGCCGTAGTCATATGCGTCGTTATCAGCCCGGTTGGGATGGCGATGATAGAATAACCGATGAGAATAAGTACAGAGGCGAGTATCCGCCCTAATGGAGTATGTGGCGTAATGTCGCCGTATCCCACGGTAGTAATGGTGACGATTGCCCAATAGACCGAAGCATTTAAGGTGGTAAACCCGTATTGCGGCCCTTCAATTAAATACATCAGCGAGCCGAAAATCACCATCACAATAGCAATAAACGAGTAAAACAGAATGAGCTGATGACGGGCGCTGACGATAGCCCGCCAAAAAATATTCAGCGACGGCATAAAGCGCAGCAGTTTAAGAATACGCAGCGCGCGGATAACCCGCATGGCCCGCCAGGCAAAGACATACTCGAGGCTCATTTCCGGCCATAACCACATCACATACAGCGGTAAAACGGTCGCCAGATCGATAAATCCCCAGAAGCTGAAGATATAGCGTAGCGGATTCGGCCAGCTTATAACGCGTAGAATATATTCTGCGGTGAAGACCGCGGTAACCCCCAGCTCCAGCCAAACAAAAACATGCCACTCATCAAGCGACAGGTGATATTGCGAGCCGAGTCCAGACTCAACAAAAATAATGACCACGCTTAACAGGGCGAATAAACCGCAAAGCCCTTCAAAACGACGGCCAGAGCGACGAGTTTGATCGAAGAGTAGATGGTATAGCCGCAAACGGGCGGCGGAGAGCGAAACTGCCACGTTAACCTCACAATAAAAAAGGGCTGACATCAGTCAGCCCGAGTGATTATAACGGGTCTACCTTCAGGCAGGAAACCGCATGGCGGAAACTGCCCTCCAGCACCGGCCGCGTTTTGGCGCATTCGGGCCCGGCCAATGGACATCGGGTGCGAAATACGCAACCCGAAGGCGGATTAATCGGTGAAGGTAATTCCCCTTCCAATAGTTGGATGGTTTTATTCTTCTCCAGATCCGGATCCGGCACCGGTACGGCCGACATCAGCGCTTTGGTATAAGGATGCAGCGGATTATGATACACCTCATCATAGGTGCCCAACTCCACCGCATGGCCTAAATACATGACCAGCACGCGGTCGGAAATGTGTTTCACTACCGCCAGGTCGTGGGCGATAAAAATCAACGATAGCCCCATCTCCCGCTGCAGCTGCTGTAGTAAGTTCACCACCTGCGCCTGAATGGAAACGTCCAGCGCCGATACTGGCTCATCGCAAATAATCAACTTAGGCTCAAGGATCAGCGCGCGAGCGATACCAATGCGCTGGCATTGGCCGCCGGAGAATTCATGCGGATAGCGGTTAATCAGGTTCGGCAACAGGCCGACCTTCATCATCATCGCCTTCACGCGATCGCGCACTTCCTGACGAGACATCTTAGGATGATAGGTCCGCAGCGGTTCAGCGATAATTTCCCCAATGGTCATACGCGGATTCAGCGATGCTAAAGGATCCTGGAAGATCATCTGGATATCGCTGCGCACGTCGCGCCACTCTTCCGGCTTCATGCCTAACAGATCTTTTCCAAGCCAGGCCACTTTACCGTCGGTAGCTTTCACCAGGCCGATGATGGCGCGGGCGAAGGTCGATTTACCGCAGCCGGATTCGCCGACCACGCCCAGCGTTTCGCCTTCATACAGGCGCAGAGTAACGCCATCCACCGCTTTGAGCGTTTTTGACGGTTGCCAGAACCATTGCTTGCCATCTTTAATATCAAAATGCACTTTCAGATCGGCAATTTCGAGCAGCACTTTTCTTTGTTCGATCACGGCGTTCATAGCAGATCCCCTACCGGTTTAAAGCAAGCGCGCAGGCGGCCTGGCGCAAACGACTCCAGAGGCGGAGCGCTATTACAGATTTCCATGGCATGCGGGCAGCGCGGCTGGAACGGACAGCCTTTCGGCAGACGCAGCAGGTTCGGCGGGTTACCAGGAATCGTTAGCAAGGAATCGCCTTCGCCATCGAGACGCGGTACCGCATTGAGTAAACCAATCGAGTACGGGTGCGACGGTTGATAGAAGACGTCGCGCGCCTGACCGTATTCCATAGTACGCCCGGCATACATCACCAGAACCTTATCGCAGATCCCCGCTACCACGCCGAGGTCGTGGGTAATCATAATAATCGCGGTGTTAAACTCGCGCTTCAGCTCGTTAAGCAGGGTCATGATCTGTGCCTGCACGGTAACGTCCAACGCGGTGGTCGGTTCATCGGCAATCAGCAGTTTTGGCCGACATAACAGCGCCATGGCAATCATCACGCGCTGGCGCATCCCGCCGGAGAACTCGTGCGGGAACATCTTCATGCGCTTACGCGCTTCCGGCATCTTCACCGCATCGAGCATTCTTACCGACTCTTCAAAAGCCGCGGCTTTGCTCAGCCCTTTATGCAGCATCAGCACTTCCATCAGCTGCTCGCCAACCCGCATATAAGGGTTCAACGACGTCATCGGGTCCTGGAAAATCATCGAAATCTGTTCGGCACGCAGCTTATTCAGATCGCGCTCGGGCAAATTAAGGATTTCGCGACCGTTAAAAGTGGCGGAACCGCTAATATGACCATTCGCGGCCAAAAGCCCCATTAGCGCGAATGCCGTTTGCGATTTCCCGGAACCTGACTCACCGACGATTCCTAAGGTTTCGCCGGCCCGCAGGTTAAAATTCAGATCGTTAACCGCGGTGACATCGCCGTCCGGCGTTTTAAACGTCACCCGAAGATCCTTCACATCCAGCAGCAGACCGCTTTGCTGCGCGGCCTGCGGCGCTTTAGCCATTTCAATTGTGCTCATGACGGCGCTCCTTAGCGGTCTTTCGGGTCGAGGGCATCACGCAGGCCATCGCCGATAAAGTTAAAACAAAACAGCGTTACCACCAGGAAACCGGCAGGGAACAACAACAGCCACGGCGAGACTTCCATTGAGTTGGCGCCATCACTGAGTAACGCGCCCCAACTGCTCAGCGGTTCCTGGGTGCCAAGGCCGAGGAAGCTCAGGAAGGATTCGAACAGAATCATGCTGGGTACCAGCAGTGAAGCGTAAACCACCACCACGCCCAGGACGTTCGGCACAATATGACGAATAACGATATTCGCGGTGGAGACCCCGCCGACCTGCGCGGCTTCGATGAACTCTTTACGTTTCAGACTCAGGGTCTGACCGCGTACGATACGCGCCATATCCAGCCACGACACCATCCCGATAGCCACAAAGATCAGCAGGATGTTCTGACCAAAGAAGGTCACCAGCAGGATCACGAAGAACATGAACGGGAAGGAGTTGAGGATTTCCAGTAAACGCATCATCACCGAGTCCACTTTGCCGCCGAGATAACCGGAAAGTGAACCATAGAGGGTGCCGAGGATCACCGCCACCAGCGCCGCAGCCACGCCAACCATCAGCGATATGCGTCCGCCTATCGCCACGCGCACCAGCAGGTCGCGACCGGATGAATCGGTGCCAAAATAGTGACCAGACTCCATATCCGGAGCGTTAGACATCATCCCCCAGTCGGTATCGAAATAGGAAAACTGCGACAGCATTGGAGCGATAGTCACAAACAGCGCAATAATCACCAGCACAATCAGGCTGGCCACCGCCGCGCGGTTATGCATAAAGCGGCGACGCGCATCCTGCCACAGGCTACGGCCTTCAACTTCCAGTTTCTCACTGAAGTTCTCCAGCGCCTCGCTATTTTTCTTACTTAACATCATGGCGAACTCCGGCTTCAGTAGCGAATTTTCGGATCGATGACGGCGTACAGCACGTCGACGATCGCGTTAAACAGAATGGTCAGCGCGCCGACCAGAATCGTCAGGCTGAGCACCAGCGAGTAGTCGCGGTTAAGCGCTCCGTTGACGAATAACTGGCCAATACCCGGCAGGCCGTAAATTGTCTCGATAACCATTGAGCCAGTGATAATGCCAACGAACGCCGGGCCCATATAGGAAAGCACCGGCAGCAACGCAGGCTTCAGCGCGTGGCGGAAGATAATTCTGCGCATCGGCAGGCCTTTCGCCCGCGCGGTGCGGATGAAGTTAGAGTGCAAAACTTCAATCATCGAACCGCGGGTGATACGGGCGATACTGGCAATATAGGCCAGCGATAACGCCACCATCGGCAGGATCATAAATTTCAGTGCCCCGCCGTTCCAGCCGCCGCCAGGCAGCCAGTGCAGCGTGATGGCGAAAATCATCACCAGCAGCGGCGCCACCACGAAACTCGGTATGACGACGCCGGTCATTGCCACCCCCATCACCGCGTAGTCCCATTTGGTATTCTGTTTTAAGGCGGCAATAACCCCGGCGCTAACGCCAAGAATCACGGCTAATAAGAAGGCTGCAAGGCCCAATTTGGCGGAAACCGGGAAGCTTGATGCAACCAGATCGTTCACCGAATAATCTTTATATTTGAAGGAAGGACCGAAATCACCGTGCGCCAGTTGCTTCAGATAATTGAAGTACTGGGTCATGATGGGGTCGTTTAAATGATATTTCGCTTCAATGTTCGCCATGACTTCCGGCGGCAGCGTGCGTTCACCGGTAAAAGGACTGCCCGGCGCGAGGCGCATCATGAAGAAAGAGATAGTAATAAGAATAAATAGCGTCGGAATCGCTTCCAGACAGCGACGTAATATGAATTTTAACATTGCCCGTACCTTCTGGCCTGTGCCTATCGAGTGCGATGAATTCAGACACGGTGGGGCAAGCTCAGCCTGCCCCACGTCTTGCCATTAATGTTTGATAATATAAAGGTTCTTCACGTAAATATTATCCAACGGGTCTTTACCGGTATAACCGCCAACCCACGGTTTCACCAGGCGTGCGTTCACATAGTAGTAAACAGGAACAATCGCGGAATCTTTATCCAGCTGTTGTTCGGACTGCGCGTACAGCTCGGCGCGTTTCGCTTCATCGGTGACCTGCAGAGTATCGCCGATGATCTTATCGAATGCCGGGCTCTTATAATGCGCCGTGTTGTTAGAGCTGTCGCTGAGCATGGTGTTCAGGAACGATGTCGGCTCATTGTAATCAGCGCACCAGCCAGCGCGCGCGACGTCAAAGGTGCCCTGATGACGGCTATCGAGGAAGGTTTTCCACTCCTGATTTTCCAGCTTAACGTTAGCGCCAAGGTTTTTCTTCCAGATGGACGCCACGGCGATAGCCAGTTTTTTATGTAAATCAGAGGTGTTATACAGCAGGTTAAAGGTCAGCGGCTTATCAGCGGTATAGCCGGCTTCCGCCAGCAATTTTTTCGCTTCTTCATTACGCTTGTCCTGAGACCATTTGAACCACTCCGGTTCAACAAGTTTCATGCCATCGGTGTATGGCGGGGTATAACTGTAAGCCGGCAGATCGCCCTGGTTTTTCACTTTATTAACGATAATATCGCGATCCAGCGCCAGCTTAAGCGCGGTACGGACGCGTACGTCGGTAAATGGCGCTTTCTGGTTATTGATTTCGTAATAATAAGTACACAGATAAGGATCGACGTGAACTTCTTTCGGAATCTCTTTTTTCAGCTTCTGGAACAGTTCAATCGGCATGTTGTTATAAGTCATGTCGATTTCGCCGCTGCGGTAGCGGTTCACATCGGTAACTTCAGAAGAAATTGGCAGGTAAGTTACCTGGTTAATAACGGTTTTGGCGTTGTCCCAGTAATTCGTATTACGCTCGAGCACAATACGTTCGTTCACCACCCAGTCTTTTAATTTATAGGCGCCGTTGGTGACGATATTCGCAGGCTGCGTCCATTTCTCGCCATATTTTTCGATGGCGGCTTTTGGTACTGGAGAAACGGATGGATGGACGAGGAGTTTATAGAAATACGGAACCGGTTCGCTCAGCGTGACTTCAAACGTTTTGTCATCGATCGCTTTGACGCCGAGATCGGTTGCCGGTTTTTTGCCGGCAATAATCTCATCGACGTTAGCCACATGGCCATACTGAAGATAGCTGGCGTAAGGGGATGCCGTTTTCGGGTCCGCCAAACGCTGCCAGCTATAAACGAAATCTTGCGCGGTAACCGGTGAACCGTCGGACCATTTGGCATCTTTGCGAATATGGAAAGTCCAGACTTTAAAATCCTTGTTATCCCACGATTCGGCAACGCCCGGAACTGGATGGCCGTTAAGATCGCCAATCACTAACCCTTCAAACAGATCGCGGTTAACGTTGGACTCCGGTACACCTTCAATTTTATGCGGATCCAGAGATTGCACCTCTGCCCCGTTATTACGTACCAGCGTTTGTTTATCCGCCAGTTGCACCCCGGCAGGGACATCAGCTGCCATAGCAACATTTGCGGTGATGAGCGCAGATAAAATTCCCGCCGCTACCAGACTTTTTTTAGTGATGATGGTCATGTGTTGTTACTCCACTCATTATAATTACTGGTTATTTAACCAGCCTGTTATTTTTCCCTTATAGGGATTCTGTACAGTGCAGGAGTCTTTGCCGCTGTCAGATTCTACTGCTTGCTATCACCGACTTATTTATTACGACCGCTCAAACGGCAGCCTTGACGTCGATTCTTTATCCCCTGTCCAGAGGGGGAATGCCGGCACAATGAGTTATGTAATAATAATTCTCATTTGTGCACATTATTTAGTTAGCGATCAGGCCGGAAAGTACCAAAACGGTTTCTTGTCCGCCAATGCAATTTGCAAATATGTTACCGGATTCTCTTTTATTGTTTTTTTTACCGTGCTTAACCTGAGACTTATGACGTTTAAAAAGCAAAAATAGCGTTTAAAATCACACGGATAGGAACACCCTGTCGTTTTACGTTCCCGCTCTGTACGCAAAGTTGCTTTTTTGCACAAAAATTTAACAATTGTCTAATTTTTAGCACATTAATCTGCTGTCTCGAAGAAATTACTAATATCATTTCGATGATCCGACAGCAAGCGCCAGAGAATGATGTGACAAAAATAACAGTGATGAGGGGAGAAAAACAGTCTGACGAGATAGAATAAAAACAACTAACAATATGATAAATATAAAATAAAATCATTATCAGCAAAAGTTATCGCTTACCATTTATAGCAACGACAGGAATAAGTTTTGCTAATAATCTTTCAAACGCGAGGCTCAGCGCCCCGCGTCTGCTGCGTCAGTCACCCTGTTAATCCAGGAAACAGCGCTTTAATCCCGGTGACGATAAACTCGATCCCTAAAGCCATCAGCAACAGACCCATGATACGCGTAATGACGTTAATTCCGGTCTGCCCCAGCAATCTGACCAACCATGGGGCCATGCGAAAGATTCCCCAACAACAGGCGGCAAACAGCGCAATGGCGATTGAAAAACCGATCAGATGGGCAATTGAGTGATAACGCGTGCCCCACACGATCGTGGAACTTATCGCCCCCGGCCCCGCCATTAAAGGCAGCGCTAACGGTACGACACCGATGCTTTCACGAATGGCCGTCTCCGACTTTTCCTGTTTGTTTTGTTTATCCTCGCCGAGTTTCCCGCTGATCATCGACATGGCGATAGTCACCACCAGGATCCCCCCCGCGATACGGAAAGAATCAATTGAGATGCCGAAAATTTGCAAGATTCCATCACCGAGGAAAAGCGAGGTAAGGAGGATGATAGCCACCGACAGGTTAGCCGTCAGATTCGTCTTATTACGTACCAGCGCCGTCTGATAACTGGTCATACTAATGAAAACCGGAATGATGCCGACAGGATTGACCAGCGCGAACAGGCCGATAAAAAATTTAAAATAAACAGCGAAATCAAACAACGGTAGGGTCACAGTGAACTCCGCAGCACCATTAAAAAAGGCTGTTGACAGCGTCAGTACGAATTAATTTTGCAGAAGATACCCTTTTCATAGCCACAATTCATCTCAAATATGCAGCCGCGGCTGATGGATTTTATTTGTTATATATTTGTTTAATGTATGCGCTTTATTCATTAAATATGCATACCTTATCACTCCTCATGATTTAACTGGTCAATTATTGCCCTGCTGAAAGGTATCAGCATCGCCAAATATTGATCCAAATCACGTAATTCATACTCAGAAGTGAGTAATCTTGGCTACACCAACAGAGTGAAAGGCCGAAGTACCTGAGTGCGTAGTAAGACAAAGCTTTTTTAGTAAATCAGTGTGTTCAAAGCGTTAGAAATCTTTACGTTAACATTTACATGCAAGCTGTTAACAGCCTGTCTATAATGTCGAATCGAGCTACTGTTTTACTAAAAAAGTTTAACATTATCAGGAGAGCATTATGGCTGTTACTAATGTCGCTGAACTTAACGCACTTGTAGAGCGCGTAAAAAAAGCCCAGCGTGAATATGCCAGTTTCACTCAAGAACAAGTTGATAAGATCTTCCGTGCCGCCGCTCTGGCCGCTGCAGATGCTCGAATCCCTCTCGCAAAAATGGCCGTTGCCGAATCCGGCATGGGTATTATTGAAGATAAAGTGATCAAAAACCACTTCGCCTCCGAATATATCTACAACGCCTATAAAGATGAAAAAACCTGTGGCGTCCTGTCTGAAGACGACACTTTCGGTACCATCACCATTGCTGAACCAATCGGTATTATTTGCGGTATCGTCCCGACTACCAACCCAACCTCAACGGCAATTTTCAAATCGCTGATCAGCCTGAAGACGCGTAACGCCATCATCTTCTCTCCGCACCCGCGTGCTAAAGACGCAACTAACAAGGCGGCGGATATTGTATTGCAGGCGGCGATTGCCGCAGGCGCGCCGAAAGATTTGATTGGTTGGATCGACCAACCTTCAGTAGAACTGTCTAATGCATTGATGCACCACCCTGACATCAACCTGATCCTCGCCACCGGTGGCCCAGGTATGGTTAAAGCCGCTTATAGTTCTGGTAAACCAGCTATCGGCGTTGGCGCAGGCAACACGCCGGTTGTCATCGATGAAACTGCCGATATTAAACGCGCAGTAGCGTCCGTACTGATGTCAAAAACCTTCGATAACGGCGTTATCTGTGCTTCTGAACAGTCTGTCGTCGTCGTTGACTCTGTATACGATGCCGTTCGCGAACGCTTTGCCAGCCACGGCGGCTACCTGCTGCAGGGCAAAGAACTGAAAGCCGTTCAGGACATTATCCTGAAAAATGGCGCGCTGAACGCGGCTATCGTTGGTCAGCCAGCGGCAAAAATCGCCGAACTGGCGGGCTTCACCGTGCCGGCCACCACTAAGATTCTGATCGGCGAAGTTACCGACGTTGACGAAAGCGAACCGTTCGCTCACGAAAAACTGTCCCCGACGCTGGCAATGTACCGTGCGAAAGATTTCGAAGACGCGGTCAATAAAGCAGAAAAACTGGTCGCCATGGGCGGTATCGGCCATACCTCCTGCCTGTACACCGACCAGGACAACCAGCCGACTCGCGTGGCCTACTTCGGCCAGATGATGAAAACCGCGCGTATCCTGATCAACACCCCGGCTTCTCAGGGTGGTATCGGCGACCTGTATAACTTCAAACTCGCACCTTCCCTGACTCTGGGTTGTGGTTCCTGGGGTGGTAACTCCATCTCTGAAAACGTTGGTCCGAAACACCTGATCAACAAGAAAACCGTTGCTAAGCGAGCTGAAAACATGTTGTGGCATAAACTTCCGAAATCTATCTACTTCCGTCGTGGCTCACTGCCAATCGCACTGGATGAAGTGATTACTGATGGTCACAAACGCGCGCTGATTGTGACTGACCGCTTCCTGTTCAACAACGGTTATGCAGACCAGATCACTTCCGTATTGAAAGCGGCTGGCGTAGAAACCGAAGTATTCTTTGAAGTTGAAGCTGACCCAACGCTGACCATCGTGCGTAAAGGCGCGGATCTGGCCAACTCCTTCAAACCAGACGTAATCATCGCGCTGGGCGGCGGTTCCCCGATGGATGCTGCCAAAATCATGTGGGTCATGTATGAGCACCCGGAAACCCACTTCGAAGAACTGGCGCTGCGCTTTATGGATATCCGTAAACGTATCTACAAGTTCCCGAAAATGGGCGTCAAAGCCAAGATGGTTGCCATTACCACCACTTCCGGTACCGGTTCTGAAGTTACCCCGTTCGCCGTGGTAACCGACGATGCAACTGGACAGAAATATCCGCTGGCCGACTACGCGCTGACTCCGGATATGGCGATTGTCGATGCCAACCTCGTCATGGATATGCCGAAATCTCTCTGTGCCTTCGGTGGTCTGGATGCCGTGACTCACGCCCTGGAAGCTTACGTTTCCGTACTGGCCTCTGAGTTCTCTGATGGTCAGGCTCTGCAGGCGCTGAAACTGCTGAAAGAGTATCTGCCGGCCTCTTACCATGAAGGTTCTAAAAACCCGGTAGCCCGCGAACGTGTGCACAGTGCCGCCACTATCGCTGGTATCGCGTTTGCTAACGCCTTCCTGGGCGTGTGCCACTCAATGGCTCACAAACTGGGCTCGCAGTTCCACATTCCGCACGGTCTGGCAAACGCCCTGCTGATCTGCAACGTTATCCGCTATAACGCGAATGACAACCCGACCAAGCAGACCGCATTCAGTCAGTATGACCGTCCGCAGGCGCGCCGTCGTTATGCCGAGATCGCAGACCACCTGGGTCTGAGCGCTCCGGGCGACCGCACTGCTGCGAAAATCGAGAAACTGCTGGCATGGCTGGAAAGCCTGAAAGCTGAACTGGGTATTCCGAAATCTATCCGCGAAGCCGGCGTTCAGGAAGCTGACTTCCTGGCTCACGTTGATAAGCTGTCTGAAGACGCCTTTGATGACCAGTGCACCGGCGCTAACCCGCGCTACCCTCTGATCGCCGAGCTGAAACAGATTCTGCTGGATACCTACTACGGTCGTGACTTTGTCGAAGGCGAAGCTGCGGCTGTGAAAAAAGAAGCCGCTCCAGTCAAAGCAGAGAAAAAAGCGAAAAAATCCGCTTAATTCACGGCATTGATATGAACGAAGCCCCATCTATTGATGGGGCTTTTTTTATTTTCATACTTTATTAACGTTTGCCTACAGAAGTACAAAAGACAATAAACCTGGTAATATCTGAATACAGGAACCGATTCCATAAAAGACAACAGGCGCCATACAGGCGCCTGAAAGTAATGAAATTAAAGAATTATTCGCAGTGACGCAGCTTACTTTGCACCTGGGTTAACGAACCGATATTCAGCGCCTCTTTATAATGCTTACGACAGACGGAAACGTAGCGCTCATTACCGCCAATAACTACCTGCTCCCCCTCATTGTACGGGCGCCCTTCCTGATCAAGACGTAAAACCATGCTTGCCTTTCGCCCACAGAAGCAAATCGTTTTTAATTCAACCAGCTTATCTGACCATGCTAACAAATACTGACTACCGCTAAATAACTCACCGCGAAAGTCCGTACGCAATCCGTAGCACAATACCGGGATATCGAGCTCATCCACCACTTCAGAGAGCTCGTGGACCTGTTCACGGGTCAAGAACTGGCTCTCGTCCACCAGCACGCAATGAATGGGCTGGCGGGCATGCTCCGACGCGATATCGGCATATAACGACGTCTGAGGATTATACAGCCGCGCCGGCGAAGAGAGCCCGATTCGCGAGCTCACTTTGCCAGAACCAAAACGGTCGTCAATTTCAGCGGTATAAACGACGGTACGCATCCCTCGTTCCTGGTAATTGTACGAAGACTGCAACAGCGCAGTAGACTTACCGGCATTCATTGCAGAATAGTAAAAATAAAGTTGTGCCATCGGCTGCGTAACCCCAATCAATGTGTTTTACCGCGCAATTGTATCATATATTACCGAGCCGACCGTGCTTTCACAGGGGGTATTGCTGGCAGGCTGATAATGCTTTACAAAAAATGAAACGGCCAGCGAATGAATAGCGTCAGGCACCACCGTCGCCGCGCCAGCGGATACAAATCATTGTCGTTTTGTGCTTAAACCGCCATTCTCCGGACAACTATAATGGGTTTTGGCCGCCAATTTATATTAAGCATCACCGTAACTAATGCGCTAAAACTGAAGAGCGATATTTATCCACGTGAAGTATAAATTTACTCTCGAAACGCGGGAAAATCATCCTGACTCATGGTTTTAGCGCCAGTGCGTATGCTTAAGCTATAAGCGAGAAGATGTGAGGTCGCGCGAAAATTTAACTTAAATTATTTAATCAACCAGACAAATAACAAGTAATTTTGAATTCCTTACATTCTCCCCTATTGCACATCTGATTTTATCGCTCTATTATTACTTCAACAAACCACCCCACAATATAAGTTTGAGATTACTACAATGAGCGAAGCACTTAAAATTTTGAACAACATCCGTACTCTTCGTGCGCAGGCAAGAGAATGCACCCTTGAAACGCTTGAAGAGATGCTGGAAAAATTAGAAGTTGTTGTTAACGAACGTCGCGAAGAAGAAAGCGCCGCTGCTGCAGAAATTGAAGAGCGTACTCGTAAACTGCAACAGTACCGCGAAATGCTGATCGCTGACGGTATTGATCCGAATGAACTGCTGAGCACCATGGCGGCAGTTAAAGCTGGCACCAAAACTAAACGTGCTGCACGTCCGGCTAAATACAGCTACGTTGATGAAAACGGCGAAACTAAAACCTGGACTGGCCAGGGTCGTACTCCGGCAGTCATCAAGAAAGCAATGGATGAGCAAGGTAAAACACTGGACGATTTCCTGCTCTAATTAGCTTTATGCTTGATATAAAAATCCCGCTTCGGCGGGATTTTTTTTATCGCTACGCGCTAAAGTATCAGGCATAAAAAAACCGGATCGCTATCAGGCGACCCGGTTGTTCTGGCGACGAATATTACTTCGCGACAGCTTGCTCAAGCCAGGCTTTAAAGTCTTCGCCCAAAGTCTTATGGCGAACGCCATATTCTACGAAGGCCTGCATATAACCGAGCTTATTACCGCAGTCATGGCTTTTGCCTTTCATGTGGTAGGCTTCCACGGTCTCTTTCTCGATCAGCATATCAATAGCATCAGTCAGCTGAATTTCATCGCCGGCTCCCGGAGGGGTTTTAGCCAGCAGCGGCCAAATATCGGCGCTCAGTACATAACGGCCGACAACCGCCAGATTAGATGGCGCGACGTCTGCCTTCGGCTTCTCAACAACGCCAACCATCGGCACACTTTCGCCAGGCTGCAGGCTTTCGCCTTTGCAATCAACAACACCATAAGCCGTAACGTCATCAACTGGCTCAACCATGATCTGGCTGGCGCCCGTTTCGTCAAAGCGAGCAATCATTTCCGCCAGGTTATCACGGGTCAGATCGGACTCATATTCGTCCAGAATAACGTCCGGCAGAATAACCGCAACCGGCTCGTCGCCGACAACGGGATGCGCGCACAGCACCGCATGACCCAGACCTTTAGCCAGCCCCTGACGTACCTGCATGATGGTAACGTGCGGCGGACAAATAGACTGAACTTCTTCCAGAAGCTGACGTTTTACACGTTTTTCCAGCATCGCTTCGAGCTCGAAGCTGGTATCGAAATGGTTTTCAATAGAGTTTTTCGAAGAGTGTGTCACCAGAACAATTTCAGTAATCCCAGCGGCGATACATTCGTTAACAACATATTGGATTAATGGTTTATCTACCAGTGGCAGCATTTCTTTCGGAATAGCCTTGGTGGCGGGTAGCATCCTGGTGCCTAATCCCGCTACCGGGATAACAGCTTTTCTTACTTTAGAATTAAGGGCAGCCATTGAAATCTCCTGGACTGTTCGTTTTTTGAACTTAATCGTCAATAAATAACGCATCGAGTATATCAGTCTGATCAGTTAAACCTGGTCTGAAAAGGTTTGGATACCCTCGAATTAGGACTTTTACGCATAAAACGCAGTGATAGTACCACCGGAAATGTAGGCCCGGTAATCCCACCTACTAAAAATAGATAGAATTGTTCATTCTGCAGACAACATCAGTCGTAAACGTCCCCCCGCGCCCCAAATTTGGCACTGCCATGAAGTACAGCGCTGGCTAATTTGGTTGAGGTATGCGTTGCCCAACGTTCCTAACGGAACGCCGTTACTAATTTGAATTTTATGCTCACCGGTATTCAACGTGCCGTTAAGACCTGCAGAAACCAGAATCAAATTTTTTAATCCGCTGTGATAATAACCAACCAACAATGGGAATTGACCTGGTAAATTGGCCTGGCGGAGTAATTGGTTAACTTGTTTTAACAATGCGCCCATTTCCGGCAGGCGCTGCCCTTGATGAGCGAGCTGTTCTTGCAGCAAGCCATTAAACAAAGCACGTAATAATAATGCAGCCAGAACGCCATTATCACCGGCACGGGTAACATCCAGGCAATAAAACGCCAGATCGTTTTCTGATAACGGCGCAATATCCAGCACCAGCCCCGGTTTATCTGCAGAGATAAGCTGGCGGTAATGAATGCGACAATGAGATATCTCCTGCTGTACCGGCGGCTGAAGCTCCTGCAATAACCTTGACGCCGCCAGGGGATCGCTAACTAACGCATCCCAGTCTTCAAATAATCGCTCTTCCTCTTCTACTCGAGAACTAAACATTGTCGGGTAGAGACATGCATACACCGTTTCACGCAAGCGATTAAAATCTTTTACCGGCTTCAGTAAGACGTCCTGCACGCCAAGACGCAGCGCTTTGGCAATGTCCGCCATGTTTTCGGTCGCGGAAATCATCAAAATAGGAAGTTGTTCACCCTGGTTGCGAACCTGTTCAACCAGCTCCAGGCCGTTCATCCTCGGCATCGAGATATCGCAAATCATCAGATCCGGTTTCGAAATCGCGATTTGCTGCAGCGCCTCAATGCCGTCTTCCGCCTGGCGAGTCGTCGCTCCCAGTGAAGTTAGCCAGCTGTCCAGGAGAGAGCGGAAAACGGGTTCGTCTTCTACTATCAGAATCTGTTTTCCCGCCAATGGCTGCGTCATGTTCTCTCCCCTGGCTGACGATAATTAAATAGTGGCACGCTATTCACGCTATCGCCTGTCAGAATTTACTTAAGTGTTGGACAAGTGCGCTACGCGGAAGTGCGCACCAAGGGTAATAATTCATCCATTTTTTTCTCAACGGCCAGCTGTCCTGCGGCCATCGCTTCGCCAGCACGATGAAAATCAAGAGTGGAAATTTGCGGACAAAACGGCTGTAGCAGGATATCTGGCGGATCGCCTGCCATACGATTACGTTTCAGACGGTTTTCCAGCACCTGAATCGAGGTAGACATAATCTCCATCGCCGTGGGGGTTATTGTCGTACGGCGAGAGCTCATTCTCCCCAACCGGGATCGCAGGCGGGAATGCCAACTGAGCTCCTCTATCGGCTCCGGACGCGGCGATTCGATTGATAACAGGTCCTGCTGCATAAGATGGGCGTCATGCTGGAGGTCGACGGCAATCACAATATCCGCCCCCAAGGCTCGCGTTAGCGAGACCGGAACCGGATTGACCACCGCGCCATCCACCAGCCAGTAGCCGTTATGCATCACCGGCGACATCAGGCCCGGCATACTACAAGAAGCGCGGACCGCCATGTGCAGGTCACCTTCCGTAAACCATAATTCACGCCCGGTGCTCAGGTTAGTCGCCACGGCGGCAAAACGACGTTCGCACTCTTCGATTTGCGCAACAGGCATAATTTGCCGGTATTGATTGAACACCCGCTCGCCGCGTAACAAACCGCCGCGCCGCCAGGAGAGATCCATCAATCGCAGCACATCCCAGTTGCTAAAGGAGCTAACCCACTTTTCCAACGCAGGGAGACGATTGCAGGCGTAAGCCGCACCGACTAAGGCACCAATAGAACATCCTGCCACTACATCGACATCAATTCCTGCCCGATGCAGCGCTTTTATCACGCCGATATGCGACCAACCGCGCGCGGCGCCAGCCCCTAGCGCTAAACCAATCTTCAACTTTCTCATTAGTACAGATACATATCCTTCCACTCCGAGCATGACATTAGCGCCATCGCTCAGTTAACATAATGCACTTTGGCGCTCTGGCGCCGTTATTCTTTTCCATGGAGGCGATTTTGTCGCAATTATGCCCCTGTGGCAGCGCTCTCGAGTATAGCTCATGTTGCCAGCGATATCTGACTGGCGGTCAGCTTGCGCCGAGCCCGTCACAGCTGATGCGTTCCCGTTATAGCGCATTCGTGATGAAAGATGTCGATTATTTAATCAAAACCTGGCATCCAGGCTGTGAAGCACCACGTTTTCGCGCCGATATCGAAAAAGGCTTTGCTAACACGCAGTGGCTCGGTTTAACCGTTTTCGCTACCGATAACGGGCGTAGCCCCGATGAAGGTTTCGTCAGTTTTATCGCACGTTTTACTGAAGATAACCGCCCCGGCGCGATTATTGAACGTTCCAGATTCTTAAAAGAAAACGGACAGTGGTACTATATTGACGGCACCCGACCATTAATTGGCCGTAATGACCCCTGCCCTTGCGGTTCAGGTAAAAAATTTAAAAAATGCTGCGGCCAGTAAGGCCCGGCATCAGCAATTGCAAACACAACAGGATTTCCCCCGCGATGCATTCATTACAACGTAAAGTACTACGCACCATTTGCCCTGATCAGAAAGGCCTCATCGCGCGTATCACGAATATCTGCTACAAGCACGAGTTAAACATCGTGCAGAACAATGAGTTTGTCGACCACCGTACCGGTCGTTTCTTCATGCGTACCGAGCTCGAAGGTATCTTTAACGACGCCACTCTGCTGGCCGACCTCGATAGCGCGCTGCCGGAAGGTTCAATCCGTGAACTCAACCCGGCCGGCCGTCGCCGGGTGGTGATTCTGGTCACTAAAGAAGCGCACTGTCTCGGCGATCTGCTGATGAAAGCCAACTACGGCGGGCTGGATGTCGAGATCGCCGCGGTTATCGGCAACCATGAAACGCTGCGCACGCTGGTGGAACGTTTCGGTATTCCCTTTGAGCTGGTGAGCCATGAAGGATTGAGCCGCGAAGAGCACGACCAGCAGATGGGCGATGCGATAGCCGCCCACGATCCGGACTACGTGGTACTGGCAAAGTACATGCGCGTGCTTACTCCGGCGTTTGTCGCTCGTTTCCCGAACAAAATCATTAATATTCACCACTCGTTCCTGCCGGCGTTTATCGGCGCGCGTCCGTATCACCAGGCCTATGAGCGCGGCGTGAAGATCATTGGCGCCACCGCCCACTATGTGAATGATAATCTGGATGAAGGCCCAATCATCATGCAGGACGTGATTCACGTCGATCATACCTATACCGCCGAAGATATGATGCGCGCGGGCCGTGACGTTGAAAAAAACGTCTTAAGCCGTGCGCTATATCAGGTACTGGCGCAGCGCGTCTTTGTTTACGGCAACCGGACGATCATTCTTTAATCAACAGCGAAATGAATTGGTTAGCTTTACGGCGTTACGCGTAAAAATCAGGCAACCAGTTTAATTTTGTCAAAGGAATGCTTTACAGGGGCGCGTCATTTGGTATGATGCGCCCCGCTTCCCGAGAAGGGAGCAGGCCAGTAAAAAGCATTACCCCGTGGTGGGGTTCCCGAGCGGCCAAAGGGAGCAGACTGTAAATCTGCCGTCATCGACTTCGAAGGTTCGAATCCTTCCCCCACCACCATTCATTTTGCTGAATAGCCTACAATTTGATTTTACCCCTGGTGGGGTTCCCGAGCGGCCAAAGGGAGCAGACTGTAAATCTGCCGTCATCGACTTCGAAGGTTCGAATCCTTCCCCCACCACCATCTCCCCATGTCATACCCAGTTTAATCTACCTACAATACTTAATATTCTGCCCTACGGGGAAGGATGAGAAGCTTCGATTAAGGTTCGACTCGAGCGTCAGCGAGAGAACGTTGCCGCAGGCAACGGCCCGAAGGGCGAGGCGCTTTAGCGCCGAGTAATCCTTCCCCCACTCCTGTTGCACTCTCTTCAGCCACCTGTTCTGCTATCTCCTCGCTCGCGCTTCGCTTAGCGAGGCTACACACTCTTGCACTCTCTCAGCCACCGGTACTACTATCCCCTCGCTCGCGCTTCGCTTAGCGAGGCTACAGGTGGTGCCGTTTGGTAGCCCGGACAGGTGCGCAGCACCGCCTCCGGGAAAACTCACAGCGGGGGCAATCGTCTTTTGACCGGCGAGCTTTTCACCACAGAGGTATTACACTGGGCATATTCAGCCAGACCATCCAATATCGTATCCAACTGCGCAATATCACGGACCACGAGACGCATAACAAAACAATCCTCTCCGGTGACCTTGTCGCTTTCAATACACTCCGGCATCGCCTGGATATATTTATCCACTTTTTGCAGCAATCCCGGTAGCGGTCTCACTCGAACTAATGCCTGCAGGCTATATCCCAACGCCGCCAGATTAACCCGCGCGCTATAACCCTGAATCACCCCTTTTTCCTCAAGGCGTTTTACCCGCTCGGCGGTACTCGGCGAGGTCAATCCCACCTGCGCACTCAATACCTTAAGCGAAACTCTGGCATCTTGCGTCAGGCAGGCAAGAATCGCCCGGTCTATTTCATCAATTATGTATTCCATTTATTTCACCTAATAAATAAAGGCATTCATTTGTTCTTACCTTAATTCAGATATATCAAGCTGTCAGGCTTTTCACGACAATAATGGAAAACTTCTGGAGGTGAAATATGCAACTTTCTCGTGGAGTCTGGCAAATGAGTCTGGCGATGATAATTTCCGGCTCAATTGGCGCGTTCGTGCTGCTCTCAGGGTTACCGGTGATTGATGTGGTGTTCTGGCGTTGTCTTATTGGCGCAGTCACATTATTGCTGTTTATTTTGTTAAGCCGACAGCCCTTCAGCCGCCTGACGCGCCTCACTCTGGCGCTGGCAATCCTTGGCGGCGTCGCGCTGGTCATCAACTGGCTTCTGCTTTTTGCCGCCTACTCACGCGTTTCTATCGGGATGGCCACCGTGGTCTACAATACCCAGCCCTTTATGCTGGTATTACTGAGCATGATGCTGGGTGAAAAGGTAAGCGCGGTAAAATGGGGATGGTTACTCCTGGCCTTTGGCGGCGTGGTGATTCTGCTGTCGAGCGAACTGACTCCCGCCCACAGCGATAATCTCGTCACTGGTATTATCCTGGCGTTAGGCGCGGCATTTTTCTATGTCCTGACCGCCATTATCGCCCGCAAACTGCAGCCGCTACCGGCGCAGCATATCGCTTTTATTCAAGTTATCGTCGGCACGGTGATGCTTTTACCGCTGGTTCATCACCCCGAATTTAACAGCCATTTTCCCTGGCGCTATTTGTTAATCCTCGGCATCGTCCATACCGGGATTATGTACCAGCTTTTATATAGCGCGATTCAAAAATTGCCGACGCCGGTCACCGGTTCGCTCTCGTTTATCTATCCGCTGGTGGCCATTCTGGTTGACTATCTGGTTTTCCATCATGCGCTGGCGCCGCTGCAGTTGGCTGGAGGGGTACTGATTCTGCTTGCCGCTGCCGGCAACAACCTTGGTTGGGGCGAAAAAAAACCCCGCCATGGCGGGGTGAGTCAGCCGTCGCGAATGAACTAGCGACGCGCGCGCACAATCTGGTATTTGCGCGTCAGGTACTCGACCGGCGCGCTCCAGATGTGAACCAGACGAGAGAACGGGAACAGCAGGAACAGCGTCATCCCCAGCACCAGGTGAACGCGGAAGACAAACGCCACGCCATCGAGATGCTGCGAAGCTCCGCCGTGGAAGGTGACCACCGACTGCGCCCAACCGACCAGTTTCATCATTTCGCTACCGTCCATATGCTGGGCGGAGAATGGAATGGTCAGCAGTCCCAGCGCGCATTGCACCATCAACAACGAGAGGATCAGAATATCCGCTGTGGTGGTGGTGGCACGAACGCGTGGGCTCAGCAGACGGCGCTTGAGCAGCAGTAAGCCGCCGACCAGCGTCATCACGCCGCACGCGCCGCCGGCAAACATGGCCATCTTCTGCTTCACGTCGATCGGCAGGAAGGACTCATACATCCAGTGCGGGGTCAGCATGCCGAGGAAGTGACCGGCGAAAATACCCAGGATCCCGATATGGAACAGGTTTGACGCCAGGTTCATCCCTTTACGATCCAGCATCTGACTGGAGGCGGCGCGCCAGGTGTACTGACCGTAGTCGTAGCGCAGCCAGCTGCCAATAAGGAACACCGAACCCGCAATGTACGGATAAATGTCAAAGAAGAACATATTCAGGAAGTGCATTAGTGCTGTCCTCCGTTAGAGATATTCAAATATTGCGGGGCCACGGCTCCGGCAAAACGACGCTGGTGAGCGGAAATCTCCGACTCGCCGCAGCCCTGGTCGGCAAAGAATTTGACCTGCTCTTCTTCCCAAACGGCATCCAACGCCTGCGGCGTATCGTCGCGGGCCTCGTCGGCGATCTTCTCCGCCACTTTCTGGCTATCGACCTGAGTATTGGCAAGCTTCAACAGCAGCTCGAACAGCATCGCATAGCGGCTTTCGCGCTGTTGCAGACGCGCGCTGAGCAGGCCGAGGATCGGCGCAACGTCCCGCAGGCCGCCAAGCGCTTCCTCTTCCGGCAGCTGCGCCAGATACTCCAGATACAGCGGCAGGTGATCCGGCAGCTCATGGCTGTCCAGCAGCAGGCCGTGGCGCTCGTACTGCGCCATCAGGTCGACCATCGCCTGCCCGCGATCGCGGGACTCGCCGTGGACATGTTCAAACAGCAGCAGCGAGGTAGCGCGGCCGCGGTCAAACAGCTCGCTGTACGCAGACTGGGCGTCCAGCGGATCCTGAGCCACTAAATCGCGCAGGAAAACGCCCAGCGCCTGGGCATCTTCTTTGGCGAGTTTTTCCGATGACGCGAGAGCCTCGAACATCTCCTGCTGATGCTGCCATAAGGCAGCGTCAGGGTATTCGAGCAGACGCGACACAATCACGAGTTCAATCATGAGTGCGGCTCCGTTTTGCTGGTAACGTCAATGGCGTCGATACGACGGCTGTTGAACAGGTTGAATTCGCTATCAGAACCGTGGCAACCATCGCCGAAGGTAAAGCCGCAGCCGCTCTTCTCCGGGAAGGCATCGCGGGCCTGTTCACGATGGCTACTCGGCACCACGAAACGGTCTTCGTAGTTAGCGATGGCCAGATAGCGGTACATCTCCTGCGCCTGCGCTTCGCTCAGCCCCACCTCTTCCAGCGCGCGGGTATCAACGACGCCGTCGACGGTTTCCGCACGTTTGAAGTGGCGCATCGCCAGCATACGTTTCAGCGCTAGCAGTACAGGCTGGGTATCGCCCGCGGTCAGCAGGTTCGCCAGATACTGGACTGGAATACGCAGGCTTTCTACGTCCGGTAGGATCCCGTTGCTACCCAGCTCGCCTGCATCGGCGGCGGACTGAATCGGCGACAGAGGCGGCACGTACCAGACCATTGGCAAGGTGCGATATTCCGGGTGCAGCGGCAGCGCCAGCTTCCAGTCCATCGCCATTTTGTAAACCGGCGACTGCTGCGCGGCTTCAATTACGCCCTGCGGTACGCCATCTTTTAACGCCTGTTCAATCACTTTTGGATCGTTAGGATCGAGGAAGACGTCCAGTTGACGCTGATACAGATCTTTCTCGTTCTCGGTGCTGGCTGCGTTTTCAATCGCATCCGCGTCGTAGAGCAGGACACCGAGATAGCGAATACGTCCTACACAGGTTTCGGAGCACACCGTCGGCATCCCGGATTCAATACGCGGGTAGCAGAAGATGCATTTCTCGGATTTCCCGCTCTTCCAGTTGAAATAGATCTTCTTGTACGGGCAGCCGGTGATGCACATACGCCAGCCGCGGCACTTATCCTGGTCGATCAGGACAATACCGTCTTCTTCACGCTTATAGATGGCGCCGCTCGGGCAGGTCGCGACGCACGCCGGGTTCAGGCAGTGCTCGCATAAGCGCGGCAGATACATCATGAAGGTGTTTTCGAACTGGCCGTACATCGCCTTCTGCATGTTTTCGAAGTTCTGGTCTTTGGCGCGTTTTTCAAACTCGCCGCCGAGGATCTCTTCCCAGTTCGGGCCGCTGGTAATTTTGTCCATCCGCTGGCCGGTAATCAGCGAGCGCGGACGGGCGATCGGCTGATGTTTGCTTTCCGGCGCGTTATGCAGATTCTGGTAGTCAAAATCAAACGGTTCGTAGTAATCATCGATTCCCGGCAGATGCGGGTTGGCGAAGATTTTACCCAGCAGCATCGCGCGGTTGCCCATACGCGGCTGTAGTTTACCGTTGATTTTACGGATCCAGCCGCCTTTCCATTTTTCCTGGTTTTCCCAGTCGTTCGGGAAACCGACGCCCGGCTTACTTTCTACGTTGTTGAACCAGGCGTACTCCATCCCTTCACGACTGGTCCAGACGTTTTTGCAGGTTACGGAGCAGGTGTGACAGCCGATGCATTTATCGAGATTCAGCACCATGCCGACTTGTGAACGAATTTTCATTTTACGCTCTCCTGTACCTGGTCATTACCTTCGCCGTCTAACCAGTTAATGTTCTTCATCTTACGTACCACAACAAACTCATCGCGGTTGGAACCGACGGTGCCATAGTAGTTAAAGCCGTACGCCAGGTGGCCGTAGCCGCCGATCATATGGGTCGGTTTTGGCGTAATACGGGTAACCGAGTTGTGGATACCGCCGCGCTGACCGGTGACTTCAGAGCCCGGCAGGTTAACGATACGTTCCTGCGCGTGGTACATCATGGTCATTCCGGCCGGTACGCGCTGGCTCACTACCGCACGCGCCGTCAGGGCGCCGTTGGCGTTAAATACTTCGATCCAGTCGTTATCTTCGATACCCAGATCTTTCGCGTCCGCTTCGCTCATCCAGACGATCGGCCCGCCGCGCGACAGGGTCAGCATCAGCAGGTTATCGCTGTAGGTCGAGTGAATCCCCCACTTCTGGTGCGGCGTCAGGAAGTTAAGAGCCTTCTCTGGATTGCCGTTGGACTTCTCGCCCATCACCGCTTTCACCGAACGGGTGTCGATCGGCGGACGATAGACCAGCAGGCTTTCGCCAAAGTCGCGCATCCACTGGTGATCCTGATACAGCGACTGACGGCCGGACAGCGTACGCCAAGGGATGAGCTCGTGAACGTTGGTATAGCCAGCGTTATAGGAGACATGTTCGTCTTCCAGGCCAGACCAGGTCGGGCTGGAGATGATCTTACGCGGCTGCGCCTGAATATCGCGGAAGCGGATCTTCTCGTCTTCTTTATTCAGCGCCAGGTGCGCATGCTCGCGGCCGGTAAATTCGCTCAGCGCTTTCCACGCCTTCACGGCTACCTGACCGTTGGTTTCCGGCGCCAGAGTGAGGATCATCTCGGCGGCGTCGATAGCGGTCTCCAGCTTCGGCTGGCCTTTCGCCGGGCCTTCCGCCTTGGTGTAGTTGAGCTTACGCAGCAGATCCATCTCGCTCTGGGTATTCCAGGCGATACCTTTACCGCCGTTGCCGATGGTTTCCAGCAGCGGGCCGATAGAGGTGAAGCGCTCGTAGGTCGCCGGGTAATCGCGCTCGACCGGAATAATATGCGGAGCGGTTTTACCTGGGATCAGGTCACATTCGCCTTTTTTCCAGTCTTTAACGTCAAACGGCTGCGCCATTTCTGCGGCGGAATCGTGCTGAATCGGCAGCGTCACGACGTCGGTTTCTTTGCCGAGGTGGCCTACGCAGACTTCAGAGAATTTCTTAGCGATACCTTTATAGATGTCCCAGTCGCTTTTGGATTCCCAGGCCGGGTCAACGGCGGCAGACAGCGGGTGAATAAACGGATGCATATCCGAAGTATTCATGTCGTCTTTTTCGTACCAGGTTGCGGTCGGCAGCACGATGTCAGAGTACAGACAGGTGCTCGACAGACGGAAGTCGAGCGTAACGACCAGATCCAGTTTGCCGTCGAGACCGTTATCCCGCCATTCAACTTCTTCCGGCTTCACGCCGCCCTGCTTGCCAAGGTCTTTGCCCTGAATACCATTCTCGGTACCCAGCAGGTACTTGAGCATGTATTCATGGCCTTTACCGGAGGAACCCAGCAGGTTGGAACGCCAGATAAACAGGTTACGCGGATGGTTTTTACCGTTCTCCGGCTGTTCGGCCGCAAAGCGAATAGACCCCTCTTTCAGCGATTTCACGGTGTAATCGACCGGCGTCATGCCGGCTTTCTTCGCTTCGTCAGCAATACGCAGCGGGTTCACGCCCAGCTGCGGCGCCGACGGCAGCCAGCCCATACGCTCAGCGCGCACGTTGAAGTCGATCAGATGTCCGCTGTAGCGGGATTTATCCGCCATCGGCGACAGCAGTTCCTGCGCGGTGACCGTTTCATAACGCCACTGGCTGGAGTGGTTATAGAAGTACGATGTACTGTTCATGTGGCGTGCCGGACGCTGCCAGTCGAGGGCGAACGCCAGCGGCTGCCAGCCGGTCTGCGGACGCAGTTTTTCCTGACCAACGTAATGCGCCCAGCCACCGCCGCTCTGGCCAACGCAGCCGCAGAAGATCAGCATGTTGATCAGCCCGCGGTAGTTCATGTCCAGGTGGAACCAGTGGTTCAGGCCCGCACCGACGATAATCATCGAGCGGCCATGGGTCTTATCGGCGTTATCGGCAAATTCACGAGCGGTACGGATGATATGCGCGCGGGGTACGCCGGTGATTTTTTCTGCCCAGGCCGGAGTGTACGCTTTGACGTCATCGTAGCTGGTGGCGCAGTTTTCATCGTTCAGACCGCGCTCCAGGCCGTAGTTCGCCATGGTCAGGTCATAAACGGTGGTCACCAGCGCGGTGGAGCCGTCGGCCATCTGCAGGCGTTTTACCGGCAGTTTGTGCAGCAGAATGTTTTCGAGGTCGACTTTGTTGAAATGCTCGGAACCTTCGCCGCCAAAGTATGGGAAGCCGACGTTGGCGATATCGTCGTGGCTGCCAAGCAGGCTCAGACGCAGTTCAATCTCTTCGCCGGTTTTACCATCGCGCTGCTCGAGGTTCCACTTGCCTTTGTCACCCCAGCGGAAGCCCAGAGAACCGTTAGGTACGGTCATTTCGCCCTTCTCGTCAAAGGCGACGGTTTTCCATTCCGGATTCTGCTCCTGGCCCAGGGAGTCAACCAGGTCGGCAGCGCGCAGCATACGGCCAGCGGCATAGTAGCCATCGCGCTCTTCGAGCATAACCAGCATCGGCATGTCGGTGTAGCGGCGTACGTAATCAGTGAAGTACTGGCTCGGTTTATCGAGGTGGAACTCACGCAGCATAACGTGGCCCATCGCCAGCGCCATCGCGGCATCGGTACCCTGCTTCGGCGCCAGCCATAGATCGCACAGCTTGGCGATTTCGGCATAGTCCGGAGTAATCGCCACGGTTTTGGTCCCTTTGTAGCGAACTTCGGTAAAGAAGTGCGCGTCCGGGGTACGGGTCTGCGGGACGTTGGAGCCCCAGGCGATGATGTAGCTGGAGTTATACCAGTCGGCAGATTCCGGCACATCGGTCTGTTCGCCCCAGGTCATCGGCGAGGCCGGCGGCAGGTCGCAGTACCAGTCGTAGAAGCTCAGGCAGGTACCGCCAATCAACGACAGGTAACGGGCGCCGGACGCGTAGGAAACCATAGACATCGCCGGGATTGGCGAGAAGCCTGCCACGCGGTCTGGACCGTAAGTTTTGACGGTGTAGACGTTTGAGGCGGCAATCAGTTCGTTCACTTCTTTCCATGAAGAACGAACAAAACCGCCACGGCCGCGGGCCTGTTTAAAGCTTTTCGCTTTATCGGCATCTTCAATAATAGAAGCCCATGCCTCAACCGGATCGCTATGCTGAACTTTCGCTTCACGCCACATCTTCATCAGACGCTTACGCATCAGCGGATATTTCAGGCGGTTAGCGCTATACAGATACCAGGAGTAGCTGGCGCCGCGCGGGCAGCCGCGTGGCTCATGGTTCGGCAGATCGGGGCGGGTACGCGGGTAATCAGTTTGTTGGGTTTCCCAGGTGACCAGGCCATTTTTGACATAAATTTTCCAGCTGCATGAGCCGGTGCAGTTCACACCGTGAGTGGAACGCACGATTTTGTCATGCTGCCAACGCTGGCGGTATCCATCCTCCCAATCCCGGTTGGTTTTAAGAAGCTGGCCGTGCCCATCGGCAAAGGTTTCACCCTTCTGTTTGAAGTAGCGAAACCGGTCCAGAAATTTACTCATCGGGTTTCTCCTGATATGGAGCCTGACGGCTCTCTGATAAATCGACATTGCTGGATTTGCAGCGAAAATAGCGCCATGTCGGAGGAGGAGAATTGATGGCGATCAATGCGAAATAGCTTATAAATCCGCACCCAACCCGCAGATACCACCAAAGTAGTAACGATATTTATTAAATATCCAATTGTTTTATAAGGATTATTTTAAATATGACAGAATGTTAACCGGGATTTATGCCACGCTTAGGTATTAAGTGGTAGATGACGTACCGATAGTTATTTCCCTGAATTCAACAAGTTTGCACAAGTGAAAGTATGTTGTAACTAACAACAAATAATAAAAAGGGCGCACCCTGTGGCGCGCCCTGTCACTTACCGTTAAGAAAAGACTTATTTCTGTTTACGGCCGTATACCGCCCATGTGATCACTACGCAGGCAATATAGAACACGAGGAAGACTTTCATTGCCCCGGCCGGCGAGCCGGTCAGATCCAGCGAAATACCAAATGCTTTCGGAATAAAGAAACCACCAATCGCGCCAATCGCCGAAATAAAGCCCAGCGCCGCGGCGGTATCCGTTGCCGCTTCACGCATCGCCTGCGCTTCGCTACCACCCTGCGCTTTCACGCGATCCATCGTAAGCTTACGGAAAATAACGGAAATCATCTGGAAGGTGGAGGCGCTGCCCAGTCCGGCGGTCAGGAACAGCACCATAAATACCGCGAAGAAGGCGATGAAGTTGCCGCCCTGACCGTTGGTCGGCAGAGTCAGGAACAGTAACGCGCAGAAAACCGCCATCACCACGAAGTTCACCAGCGTCACGCGGGTCCCGCCGAGACGGTCGGAAATCGCGCCGCCCATCGAGCGCGCCAGCGCGCCAATAAACGGACCGAAGAAGGCATAGTGCAGGATCTGCACGTCCGGGAACTGGGTTTTAGACAGCATCGCAAACCCGGCGGAGAAACCGATGAAGGATCCGAAGGTCGCCAGATACAGCAGCGCCATAATCCACAGATGCAGGCGTTTAAGTACCGGCAACTGTTCGCTCAGTGACGCTTTCGAGGCCGACAGGTCGTTCATAAAGAACCACGCTGCCAGGGTAAAGATAATCAGGAAAGGCACCCAGATCCATGCGGCGTTTTCCAGATACAGCATTGAGCCATCCGGTTGCTCGCTACCGCTTCCGCCAAATACGGCAAAGATAGAGAGCGAGACCACCAGCGGCGCAACCAGCTGCATCACGCTGACGCCCATGTTGCCAAGCCCACCGTTAACACCCAGCGCGCCGCCCTGCTTCTCTTTCGGGAAGAAGAAGCTGATGTTCGCCATACTGGATGCAAAGTTAGCGCCGGCAAAGCCGCACAGCAGAGAGATAATCACGAACACGCTAAACGGCGTAGAGGTATCCTGTACCGCGAAGCCCAGCCATACGCACGGAATAATCATGATGCCGGTACTAAAGGCCGTCCAGCGGCGGCCGCCGAACAGCGGGACCATAAAGGCATAAGGTACGCGCAGCAATGCGCCGGAAAGGGCCGGGAGCGCGGTCAGCATAAACAGCTGATCGGTAGTAAACTGAAAGCCAACTTTATTAAGATTCACGGCGACGGCGCTGAACAACATCCAGACGCAGAACGCCAGTAAAAGGCAGGGAACGGAGATCCACAAATTACGGCTCGCCACACGGTGGCCGCGCTGTTGCCAAAACTCAGGATCTTCAGGACGCCAGTCGGTGATGACTGAGCTGTTAGCCTTCTCCGGGATTGAAGAGTGACTCATAGATACCTCTGATTATTCATATTTCCTGATGCTACCTTAGGGGTTGCTCAAGGCTGTAAGTTGATATAAATCAAAGGAAAAGCGCGGGCCATTTTGTGCAAAAATAAATAATGCTCCGAAGTGAGTAGATAATTATGAGAAAAAAAGTGTGGTTTTTCACGCGACTGCCGGGTTTCTGGTTATCCCTCCCACCACGGCGTCTACCACCGACAATTAAGGAGTAATACCTTAGGGGTATGGGTATACTCCAGGGGATAGCTGAGAATAAGCGCCACTCCCGGAGAGATGACCCATCAGGAGCCACCCATTCCATGTTAAAACGTCTTTTTACGCCGCTCACGTTGGTTAATCAGCTGGCGTTAATCGTGCTGCTCGCCACCATCATCGGCGTGGCCGGCATGGCGATATCCGCCCGCCTGGTGCATGGGGTGCAGGGCAGCGCCCACGCCATTAACAAGGCCGGCTCGTTGCGTATGCAGAGCTACCGCCTGCTGGCGGCTATTCCGCTAACGGACAACGATCAAAAACTGTTTAACGATATGACCTCTACCGTTTTCAGCCCGGAGTTGCAATACTCCGCGCGTCGTGACGGCCAGGAAGTCCAGCTGAAAGCGCTACAGCAATATTGGCAGTTGTCGCTGGGACCAGGTATGAAACAGGCTGTCAGGCAAAGCGACGTGGCACAGGATGTCGCCGATTTTGTCGACCGTATTGACCAATTGGTGACCGCCTTCGACCACACCACCGAACAACGTATCGAGCGCGTGGTCTGGATCCACCGGATCCTCGCCGTTGGCATGGCGCTGCTGCTGATCTTTACCATCATCTGGCTACGCGCCCGTCTGCTGCGACCGTGGAAACAGTTACTGGGTATGGCGCGGGCGGTCAGCCAGCGCGACTTTACCCAGCGCGCGCACATTAGCGGGCGCAACGAAATGGCGACCCTCGGCATGGCGTTGAATAACATGTCGGAAGAGCTGGCGGAAAGCTACGCCGTGCTTGAACGACGGGTACAGGAAAAGACTGCCGGGCTCGAGCAGAAAAACGAAATCCTGGCCTTTTTATGGCAGGCCAACCGTCGGTTACACTCCAGCGCTCCGCTGTGTGAGCGCATCTCACCGGTGCTGAACGGTCTGCAAGGGCTGACGTTGCTACGTGATATTGAAGTGCGGGTTTATGACCTTGAGGATGAAGACAATCATCAGGAGTTTGCCTGCCACTCCGATATCGAGTGCGATGATAAAGGCTGCTATCTGTGTCCGCGCGATCTTCCCCCGCTGCCGGATGGCGGCACGACGTTGAAATGGCGACTTTCAGACGCGCATAATCAATATGGAATTCTGCTGGCAACGCTGCCGGTTGGCCGCCATCTCAGCCATGACCAACAGCAACTGGTGGATACGCTGGTGGAGCAGTTGACCAGCACCCTGGCGCTGGATCGCCATCAGGAAAAACAGCAGCAGCTCATCGTGATGGAAGAGCGTGCGACCATCGCCCGCGAGCTTCACGACTCTATCGCCCAGTCACTCTCGTGCATGAAGATGCAGGTGAGCTGTCTGCAGATGCAGGGCGATAGCCTGCCGGATGAAAGCCGGCTGCTGTTGGGGCAGATCCGCAACGAACTCAACACCTCATGGGCGCAGTTAAGGGAGCTGTTAACCACCTTCCGTCTGCAGCTTACCGAGGCGGGTCTGCGCCCGGCGCTGGAGGACAGCTGTCAGGAGTACAGCGCGCACTTTGGTTTCACGGTACAACTGGATTATCAGTTGCCGCCGCGTTTTGTCCCGTCGCATCAGGCGATTCACCTGCTGCAGATCGCCCGCGAGGCGTTAAGCAATGCGTTGAAGCATGCCAACGCGACGGAAGTCACCGTGACCGTGTCACAACGCGATAATCAGGTACGTTTAGTCGTTGCCGATAACGGCCGCGGGGTACCGGAAAACGCGGAGCGAAGTAACCATTACGGTTTAATTATTATGCGGGATCGCGCGCAAAGCTTGCGCGGCGACTGTCAGGTGCGCCGCCGGGAGACCGGCGGTACCGAAGTCGTGGTGACGTTTATCCCGGAAAAATCGTTTTCAATCCAATAAGGAGACCCCTATGAGTCAACAGGAACGGGCAACCATCCTTCTCATTGATGATCATCCCATGCTGCGCACTGGCGTAAAGCAACTGGTTAGCATGGCGCCGGACATTCAGGTTATCGGCGAAGCCAGTAATGGCGAACAAGGTATCGAACTGGCGGAATCGCTGGATCCGGACCTGATTCTACTGGACCTTAATATGCCGGGCATGAACGGCCTCGAAACGCTCGACAAGCTGCGGGAAAAATCGCTCTCCGGCCGCGTAGTGGTATTCAGCGTCTCCAATCATGAAGAGGACGTAGTGACCGCCCTGAAACGCGGCGCCGACGGCTACCTGTTGAAAGATATGGAACCAGAAGATCTGCTGAAAGCGCTGCAGCAGGCCGCTGCAGGCGAAATGGTATTAAGCGAAGCGTTAACCCCGGTACTGGCCGCCAGCCTGCGCGCTAATCGCGCCACGTCCGACCGCGACATCAGCCAGCTGACCCCGCGCGAGCGCGATATCCTGAAGCTGATTGCCCAGGGCCTGCCGAACAAAATGATTGCCCGCCGCCTGGATATCACCGAAAGCACCGTTAAAGTGCACGTGAAACACATGCTGAAGAAAATGAAGCTGAAATCACGGGTTGAAGCCGCCGTCTGGGTTCACCAGGAACGGATCTTCTAAGGCGATTCCGTCCAGGAAACGTCGGGAGCCGTAAACGTCACCAGCGGCTCGGTCAGCGCCAGTGCGATCTCATTGGAAGAGACGCGCTGACCCGATTTATCTTCAACCACCACCGACAGACGCCAGCGATTCACCGCGCCCGGCTCGCTGTTCCAAACCGGCATAATGATGCTCCAGCCATCCGCACTGTTGGCATTAACCGGCGGCGTCAGGCTTAGCGCCTGAGTGTCCCCCTGCCAATGCAGTGATTTAATGCCGTGCAGGCTATTAATTTGCAGCTTCAGCTGTACCGTTTCGCCTGAGTGCAAATCCCACGGCGGCGTCGCCAGATAGACCGTCAGATTCTTACGCTGTCGATACTCCACTACCGGCAGATTATCGCGTTCCGGGCTATCGTAGCGGCTGCCGCGTAGCGAGTTGCTGATAGCCACTTCATCCGCCGCCAGTTGCTGTTTCAGCGGTACCCCAAAACGATAATTCAGCTTCAGGCCGACATTATTCTGGCTGACGCCATTTTCACCCTGTTTGTGTTTAGCGGTGACCGTCACCAGCGGTACCGGGGTGTAATTCAGTCCCACCGAAACCGCCACCGGATTGTGATATCCGGTACCGGAATGAAACAGATCGACACTATCGCCGAAATACTGTTCAACGCTGACGCTGGTATTGATGTGCTGATAAAACGGCAATCGCGCCTGGGCAGTGACGTCATAGCCGACGGCCATCCGCTGTTCCTGAGTCTGGTTTTCCCGCAACTGCCAGTCGCCAAGTGGGTGGTAATAGTTGGCCGATAAGCGCAAGTACTCGCCCCAGGCTTCCGCGCCGATACTGCCGCGCGCCAGACTCTCGCTGAGCACTTTGTCGTAAAAGGAGTTATAGCCCAGCAGCCAGCCACCGACACGCCAGCGCTGGCCGAGCCCAACATTGCCCACCAGATCGTTCTCGCGCCGGGTAACCGAATATTGATTCCAGGTGAGGTAACGTTCATTGTCCTGCAGCGGCACAAACCAGCTCCCCTTGCTGCCGGTGAAGTTACCCTCTTTATCCACCAACAGGTCGATATTGGCATTCCCCCACGGCGACAGCCAGTTTTCCAGATGATGGCTGAACTCATTGCCGATTTTGCCTATGGCGAACATTCGCGCCTGCTCGCCGGTGGTGAGTCCGTTATCGCTCATGCTGGCTTCGCCGAATTTCTTGGCCATCTCGGCGAAATGTTTGGCATCGTCGTCGACCTGCGGCGCTATCCCTAAATCAGGCAGCGTAGTTTGCGGCGGCATACTGCTATCGTTGGCAATCAGCGCCCAGGCGGGAGCGCCTGTCAGCAGCAGGAGAAACGTCAGTGATGGGGTTAAGCGGTACGGCAAAGGCATCAAACGGATTAACGTAAGCTCACGGGGAATAACAACATCACGTTAGTTTATCGTTTTTTGCCCTTCCCCGCAGCCCTGTGGGCCATTCCAGGAATAAACTGAAACCGGTTGGCGTTTGCTTTCCCCTATCATCCAACCGGCGTTCGAGTTTGATTTGCCGCCAGCAGCGCTTTGAGTTCCGGAATACAGGAACCACAGTTGGTGCCGCACTTGAGCTTCGCGCCAAGCGCCTCTACGCTGACGCAACCGCCGGCAACCGCCTCGCCTATCTGCCGCTCACCGATACTAAAGCAACTGCAGATAGTCTGCCCACGCGGCGCGCTGTCGCCGCCCTTACGGCCGCTGAGCAACGCATGGCGTAGCCCGGCGGTCTGCGGCGGCGTCCGGAACGCCGTATACAGCCATTCAGCATCGATTTGCGGCGGCTTAATATCGCTCCAGCAGCCGAGCATCAATTGTCCGTCGTGCCAGGCCAGTAGGTTCCACAGCCCACCGCCCTCGGCAATTTGCAACTGCCATCCCTGTTTGCGACACCACTCGGTCAGCCAGCTTTGCGGGCCGGTATCCGCGGCCAGCGACAAATGGCTGATCCCTACCGCCGCCCGCCGCCGCCAGTGCAGCGAGGATGGCAACTGCAAGGGCTCGCGAGATAATAGCTCCCCTTGCCACGCCGGCCGCCACGGCGCTATCGCCACCGCCGACTGCTTGCTCTCCGGCTGCCCGGAATGCGGATCGGTGACCGCCGCCAGTAAATTATTGACCCGTCCCTGGCGGGCAAACTGATTATTCCAGTGCATCGGCACAAAGAGCGAACCGGCGCGCTGCCCTTCGCTAACTATCACCTTTGCAATTATCACGCCGTGGCGCGACCAGACGCGAGCCAGTTCTCCCTCACGTAATTCAAAGCGACGAGCATCGGCAGGCGCCACCTCGACGACCGGTTCGGCAATATGCTGCATCAACCGCGGTATGTCGCCGGTGCGGGTCATGGTATGCCACTGATCGCGAATACGTCCGCTATTGAGGATCAATGGATAAAATGCCTCGGTCCGCGCCCGGGTCGGCTGCGGCGACACCGGCACCATCCGCAACCTGCCGTCGCCGTGCCAGCCCTCCGTTAACCGCCAGGGCGCGGCGCTGCGGCTCACCGGCCAGCGCACCGGCGCCAGGGCATCCCACGCCTCCCGGCTGAGGTCCGCCAGCCCGCCAATATCAAACGCCCGCTGACCGTCATTTTCAAACCCTGAGAGCGCCGCGTGTTCACAAAACACCTCATGCGGATGTTGCCATGAAAAAGCCCGGGCATAACCTAATTCGGCGGCGAGACGGGAAATGATCCACCAGTCGGCTTTCGCCTCCCCCGGCGGCGGCAAAAAAGCCCGCTGACGCGAAATTCGCCGCTCCGAGTTAGTCACGGTACCGTTTTTTTCGCCCCATGCCAGCGCCGGAAAGCGGATATGGGCAAAGCGACCGGTATCAGTATTGGCGGCGACATCGGAGACCATCACCAGCGGACACCTGGACAGCGCCTGACTCACCGCGTGGCTATCGGGCAGTGAGACCACCGGATTGGTCCCCATAATCCACACCGCTTTGACCTCGCCGCGTCCAATCGCGGCGAAGAGTTCGACGGCGGTTAGCCCCGGCGTCTGCGCCAGTCGCTCGCTGCCCCAAAAGCGCGCTAATCGCTGCAGATCCTGCGGCTCAAAATTCATATGCGCCGCCAGCATCGTCGCCAATCCCCCCACTTCACGCCCACCCATGGCGTTGGGTTGACCGGTCAGCGAAAACGGCCCGCAGCCGCGGCGGGCAAACTTCCCGCTGGCAAGATGGACATTGATAATCGCGTTGCACTTATCGCTGCCGCTGGCGGACTGATTAATTCCCATGGTGTACAGCGTGATGGCGCGAGGCGCAGCGATAAAATCACGATAAAAGCGAGCCACCTGCTCCGGCGGCAGGCCGCAGAAAGCGGCCGCTTTTTCCACGCTCCATTGCGCGGCGATGGTCAGCGCCTGCCGCTGGTCGCGAAAACCCGCCGCCATTTCACCGCTGGCGGCAATGGCATTAAGCAGGCCGACAAATAGCCCGCCATCGCTACCGGGCGCCAAGGCCAGATGATCGTCGGCAATATCGCAGGTCGCGGTGCGTCGCGGATCCACCACCACGATCCGCAACCGCGGATTATCGCGTTTCGCCTGCGCCAACCTCTGATAGAGAATCGGATGCGCCCAGGCGGCGTTGGAGCCCACCAGCACCACCAGATCGCTTTGCTCGACATCTTCATAGCTGCACGGCACGACGTCCGCGCCGAACGCCCGCTTATAGCCGGTGACCGCCGATGACATACATAACCGCGAATTCGTATCGATATTGGCGGCGCCGATAAAGCCCTTCATCAGCTTGTTGGCGGCGTAATAATCCTCAGTTAACAGCTGGCCTGAGGCGTAAAACGCGACCGCCTGCGGGCCGTAGCGCTCAATAATGTCGCGCAGACGTGAACCCGCCTCCGCCAGCGCCTGCGGCCAGCCGACCGCCCGGCCATCGACTTCAGGATGTAATAATCGCCCGGTAAGCGAGGTCGTTTCCCCAAGCGCCGCCCCTTTTACGCACAAGCGGCCAAAGTTGGCAGGATGGTTTTCATCGCCGCGAATCGTGACGGTTCCGCTGGGTTCAACGCGGGCGATAACCCCGCAGCCGACGCCGCAGTATGGACAGGTGGTTCGGGTTTCGCTCATCAGCTCGCCTCCGCGCGCAGCAGCAATGCCTGGTTGCCGACCCACACTTTGCCCTGTTCAATCTTCACCGGCCACGCGCGCACCGACGGCTCGCCGCTGTCGTACAAGCGACCATCTCGCAAGCGAATCCGCTGTTTATACAGCGGCGAAATAACGATCGGCTCGCCGCCCGCGTCGCCTAAAATGCCGCGCGATAACACGTTGGCCTCGCTGCCGGGTTCCTGGTTATCCAGCGCATAAACTTGCTCGCCGAAGCGGAACAGCGCAATTTGCCGCTCGCCGAGGCGCGCGCCGATCCCCGCCTGCGGCGGGATCGCGTCCAGATCGCAGATCGCCTGCCACGGCCGCGACGGCAGGGCCGGTTGCCCAAGCCCTTGCGGCGCCACCAACTGCGGCTGACCGCGCAGGATTTGCCGCTGCACCGCCTCATCAGCCTCATCGCTGTTAACGTAGGAACGGAATAGCGCCAGCCGCTGTGGATCGTTCAGGGTGGTCTGCCATTCGCACTGGTAGCTATCCACCACCCGCGCCATCTCCTGCTCCAGCTCATCGCCGATACCGAGACTATCGTGCAAGATCACCTCACGTAGATACGCCACGCCGCCTTCAAGGTTATCCATCCAGCTACTGGTGCGCTGCAGGCGGTCAGCGGTGCGAATATAAAACATCAACAACCGATCGACGGTACGGATTAGGCTGGCGTCGTCAAGGTCGCTCGCAAAGAGGTCCGCATGGCGCGGTTTCATCCCGCCGTTGCCGCAGACGTATAGATTCCAGCCCTTTTCAGTCGCAATAACCCCGATGTCTTTACCTTGCGCTTCGGCACATTCGCGGGTACAGCCCGAGACCGCCATTTTGATTTTGTGCGGCGCGCGCAGCCCCTTGTAACGATGTTCAAGCCTTACCGCCAGCCCCGTTGAATCCTGAACCCCATAGCGGCACCAGGTCGAGCCGACGCAGGATTTTACCGTGCGTAATGATTTGCCATAGGCGTGTCCGGTTTCAAATCCCGCCGCCGCCAGTTCGCGCCAGATGTCCGGCAGTTGCTCCAGCCGCGCGCCAAACAGGTCGATACGCTGTCCTCCTGTCACTTTACTGTACAGCTGGTAACGTTTGGCGATCTGGCCAATAGCGATAAGCCCATCCGGTGTCACTTCGCCTGCGGCCATCCGCGGCACCACCGAGTAAGTGCCGTCTTTCTGAATATTGGCGAAGTAGCGATCGTTGGTGTCCTGCAGCGGCAGATGCGCCGGTTTCAGCAGATACTCATTCCAGCAGGAGGCCAGTACCGACGCCACCAGCGGTTTACACACTTCACAGCCGTGGCCCTGCCCGTAACGGCTAATGAGCTGATCGAAGGTATGGATGTGGTTGACTCGTACCAGATGATAGATCTCCTGCCGCGACCACGGAAAATGCTCGCAGATATCTTTTTTAACCTCGACGCCCTGCCCGGCAAGCTGGTGTTCCATCACCTGTTTGACCAGCGCGCTACAGCCCCCGCAGCCGGTCGCCGCTTTAGTACAGCTTTTTATCGCCGCCATATCGCCCGCTCCGGCGCTGACCGCCTGGCAAATGTCCCCCTTACTGACGTTATGGCAAGAGCAAATCTGCGCGCTATCCGGCAGCGCCGCCACGCCCAGCGCTTTCGTCGTGGCCCCATCCATCGCGGGGAGGATCAGACTTTCCGGACGAGACGGTAGCGCCATGCCGTTCAGCATCATCTGCAACAGCGTCGCGTAGTCACCGGCATCGCCCACCAGTACGCCGCCCAGCAGCGTTTTGCCATCAGCGCTAACAACGATCTTTTTGTAGATCTGCCGCGGACCATCGGTCCATTGATAGCTCTGGCAACCAGCTGTACGTCCGTGAGCATCGCCAAACGACGCCACATCCACGCCGAGCAGTTTGAGTTTGGTGCTCATATCGGCGCCGCTAAAGCGGGCCGCTTCGCCAGCCAACTGCGCCGCTGCGGTGCGCGCCATGTGATAGCCCGGCGCCACCAGGCCATAAATTTTGTTGTCCCACAGCGCGCATTCGCCAATCGCCAATATATCTGCGTCCGAGGTCCGGCAGTGGTCATCGATACCGATACCGCCGCGTTCGCCGATTGCCAGGCCTGCGCCGCGCGCCAGCGCATCCTGCGGGCGGATCCCGGCGGAAAAGACCACCATATCGGTCTGCAGCGTATCGCCATCGGCAAAGTTAAGCTGCAGCCCCTCGGCGGTGCGCACTATCGCGGTCGTCGCTTTGCTGGTGTGCACGCCAACCTCCAGATCGAGAATTTTCTCCCGCAGCATCGCCGCGCCGCCGTTATCCAACTGCACCGCCATCAGGTTGGCGGCGAACTCCACCACATGGGTCTTAAGCCCCAACTGTTTTAACGCGTTAGCGGCTTCCAGCCCCAACAGCCCGCCTCCGATGACCACCCCGCTCTGCGCAGTGGCGGCGCGGGCGGCAATGCGGTCAAGATCGTCAAGCGTACGATAGACGAAGCAGCCTTCTTCATCGTTACCGGGGATTGGCGGCACGAAGGGATAGGAGCCGGTCGCCAGCACCAGCTTATCCCAATGGGTTTCATGGCCGTGGGCATCGCGCACGATTCGCGCCGGACGATCGATTTCCGCGATCGTCTCCCCTAGCCGCAGCTCAATCCCGTACTGGCTAAAAAAGTCTCCCTCTACCAGCGATAGCGACTCTGCGCTGCGCCCGGCGAAATATTCCGAGAGATGAACCCGGTCATAGGCGGCATAGCGCTCTTCGCCAAAAACCACGATACGGTACTGCTGGTGCAGGTTCCGGCTCACGCATTGCTCAAGAAAATGGTGGCCGACCATGCCGTGTCCGACCAGCACTAATACAGGTTTAGTCATCGTCATTTTTCCTGCAGCCCGCGGCTGCGTTATAGAAGGGTCAAAAAGCCACTCCGCTGAAGGGGACCTATCGCTGCCGAGCAGCGCGGTAAGCGGCGCCGCCTGCTGGCAGTCGCCCAGCAGCAGCACGCCGTGCAGCCGGCCATCGCGGATCAGCAGGCGACGGTAGTGGCGATCGATGGGGTCCCAACTGCTGTAGATCTGGTCCTGCTCGCCGGCCCGCTGTTCGCCGGCGCTAAAAAACTCGATACCGGTGACCTTCAGCCGGGTGCCGCCGTCCTGCCAGCTGAATTCTTCGCCGGGAGCCCCGCACAGGCGTTCAACTAACACATCGGCCTGGCGCAAGCAGGGAGCCACCAGCCCCCAGGTTTGGCCGTCAATCTCACAACACTCGCCGATAGCGCTGATCCCCGGCAGTGAGGTCGCCATCCGGCGGTCGACGATAATCCCCCGCTGGCAGGCTATGCCGCTGCGCGCCGCCAGACGGATATCCGGCCGCACGCCGGTGGCCAACACCACCCGGCTGGCGGCAAAAGCGCGCCCGTCCTCCAGCCGCACATGCTGCTCGACAATAGCGGCAATTCGGCTCTCCAGCTCGCAGTGGATGCCGCGTGCCTCAAGCTGTTGTTTTAACTGTTCCGCGGCAAAAGCATCGGTAAGCGGCTCCATCAAACCGCTACCGCGATGGAGTAGCGTCACTTCCCCACCGTGACGGCGCAGCGCCGCCGCGACCTCCACGCCCAATACGCCACCGCCGATTACCACCGCCGGGCCGGGGATTGCCAGAATGTCTTTAACATCCGCCAGGGTGCGAAAGGCGAATACCTGCGGGCGCTCAATACCCGGCAGCGACGGGATAAACGGCTGCGACCCGGTGGCGAACACCAGTTCATCCCATTCCAGCCAGTCGCCGCCGACGCGCAGCCTCCGCCCCGCGACATCCACTTCGCTGACCGCCTCGCCAAGCCGCACGCGGACACCATGCTGGGCGTACCACTCCGTCGGCAGCAGTTGGATTTGCGACGCCGTTTTTTCCCCGCCGAGTACCGGCGAGAGCTGAATGCGGTTGTAGGCCGGCTGCGGTTCATCGCCGATAAGCGTGATGATGAAACGCCCCTGCGCGCGCGCCGCCAGCTTCTCTGCCAGCCGGGTTGCCGCCATACCGTTGCCGATAATTACCAGTCGCCGCATCATTCCGCCTTAGGCCGCTTTCGGCTGCTTTTCGTAGAGGAAATGGAGGATCTGCTGACGCAGGTGGTGGTAGTGGTTATCTTCCGCCAGCTGGACCCGGTTACGCGGACGCGGCAGATTAACGTCAAGGATCTCGCCGATCGTCGCGGCCGGTCCATTGGTCATCATTAACACCCGGTCGGAAAGCAGCACCGCTTCATCGACGTCATGGGTGATCACGACAATGGTGGTGTTCAGTTCCTGCTGGATGTGCATTACTGCGTCCTGCAGATGGGCTCTGGTGAGCGCGTCCAGCGCGCCAAAAGGCTCATCAAGCAGTAACACTTTTGGCTTCATCGCCAGCGCGCGCGCGATGCCAACCCGCTGTTTCATACCGCCGGAGATCTCCCCCGGCCGTTTGTGCAGCGCGTGCCCCATCTGTACTCGCTGTAAATTGTGTTCGATCCACTCCCGGCGCTCTGCCTTGCTCATGGTACGGCGAAACACCTGATCCACCGCCAGCGCCACGTTGTCAAAGCAGCTCAGCCATGGCAGCAGCGAATGGTTCTGGAACACCACCGCCCGTTCAGGCCCCGGCCCGGAAATTTCACGGTTATCGCATAGCAGCCCGCCCTCAGTGGGCTGGGTAATCCCGGCAATCAGATTCAACAGCGTGGATTTGCCGCATCCGGAGTGGCCAATCAGGCTGATGGTTTCCCCTTCGTGAATATCAAAAGAGACGTTTTGCAGCGCCAGGAACTCGCTGCTGGCGGTGTTAAAGCGTTGACTGACGGCCTGCACCTGAATTAATGGTTTCATAGCGACTCCTTATTTTTCCTGCCAGCTGAAGCGGCGGGCGAGCAATATGAGCCCCTGTTCGAGCAGCAGGCCGACGACGCCGATAATGACGATGGCGATGATGATGTTTTCCACATTGAGGTTGTTCCATTCATTCCAGATCCAAAACCCAATACCCAACCCACCGGTCAGCATCTCGGCGGCGACGATCACCAGCCAGGCAATGCCTATCGACAGCCGCACGCCGGTTAATACCGCGGGCAGCACTGCCGGAAAGAGGATTTTGCGCATCACCGTCCATTCCGACAGCTGCAGCACGCGAGCCACATTGAGATAGTCCTGCGGGATACGCCTGACGCCTTCCGCGGTGTTAATGACCATCGGCCAGATAGAGCAGATAAAAATGGTCCAGCTGGAAGCCGGTTCCGCCTTCTGAAACAGCAGCAGGCCAATCGGTAACCACGCCAGCGGACTCACCGGGCGCAGCAGCGCGATGAGCGGGTTAAACATTCGCGCAAAGAACAGCGAGCGGCCGATAAGAAAGCCCAGCGGAATACCGGCCAGCGCCGCCAAACCAAAGCCCACCGCGACCCGTTGCAGCGAAGCCAGCACGTTCCAGCCGATGCCCATGTCGTTCGGTCCGTCGCGGTAGAACGGGTCGGAAAACAGCGTCAGCGCCGAATCCAGGGTGCTCAGCGGCGTCGGGAAGCCTTTCGTACCAAGCGCCGCCAGCTGCCAGCCGAGCAGCAGCAGACCCAGGCCCAGTAGCGGCGGCAGCAGACGTTGCAGCGCGGCGTTCAGCCAGCGACTGGCGGACGGCGTAGCTTTGCGCACCTGCAGCGGCGGCAGGACAATGATTTCGCCCGGCGCGGGTGAGGTCTGCGTGCGCGGCTGCGTGTTAATGGCTGGTTTCATCTCATGTCCCCTTATGTTGAATAGCGAAACTGGCGGCGTACCCTTCCGGGTCGACGCCGTTCCACACTTTGCCGTCCAGCAGCGTGCTGCTGCGTAGCGTTTGCGTTGGCGCAGTAATACCGCCCACGGCCTGCGCCGCCTCTTTCCACAGGTCGATGCGGTTGATACGCTGCGCTAC
This sequence comes from Klebsiella sp. 141161, assembly GCF_050600815.1. Taxonomy (NCBI): domain Bacteria; kingdom Pseudomonadati; phylum Pseudomonadota; class Gammaproteobacteria; order Enterobacterales; family Enterobacteriaceae; genus Klebsiella; species Klebsiella sp. 141161. Next base: position 183,045 of record NZ_JAQIRN010000007.1, read on the forward strand.
CGCCTGGTAATCCGGCGCGTTTTTCAGCAGGCCCCAGCGGCGGAATTGGGTTAAGAACCACATGCCGTCGGAGAGCCACGGATAACTGGCTTCCCCCTGCTGGAAGAAGCGCATGGGATGAGCGTCGCGCCAGCGTTTGCCGATGCCATTGTCGTATTCGCCAAGCATGCGCCCGCTAAGGTACTGTTCTTTGGTGTTGAGCCACGCCCGTCTGGCGAGGATCCGCGCGGTTTCGCGGGTGTTGTCGGCAGACGCTTCAATCCAGCGCTGGGCCTCCAGCAGCGCCGCCACCAGCGCCCTTGCGGTATTTGGATAGCGCGCCACCCAATCGCTGCGCGCGCCGAGGATTTTTTCCGGATGATCCGCCCAGATTTGCTGGCTGGTTGCCGCCGTAAAACCAATGCGATCGTTGATCGCTCGCGCGTTCCAGGGTTCGCCAACGCAGAAGCCAACCATATTGCCGATGCGCATGTTCATCACCATTTGCGGCGGCGGCACGACCACCATGCGCACATCGGCGAAGGGGTCGATACCGGCGTTCGCCAGCCAGTAATAGAGCCACATCGCATGGGTGCCGGTAGGAAAGGTGTGGGCGAAGGTGTAGCTGCCCGGCGCTTTTTGGTCGATCAGCCGCTTGAGCCCATGACTATCGCTCACGCCTTGCGCCTGTAGGTCACTAGAGAGGGTGATCGCCTGACCGTTGCGGTTCAGGGTCATCAGGTTGGCCATCTGCTGCGGTTTGCCGGCAATACCAAGCTCAAGGCCATACAGCATGCCGTAGAGGATATGCGCCGCATCGAGTTCGCCGGCGACCAGCTTATCGCGCACCGCCGCCCAACTAGCTTCCTTACTTGGCTGCAGGCTGATGCCATACTTTTTATCGAATCCTTTCAATGCCGCAATCGCCAGCGGCGCGCAGTCGGTTAGCGGGATGAATCCGACCCGCACGGTGGCCAACTCCGGCTTATCGGAACCCGCCGCCCACGCCGCCTGCATCACGCCGGGCAGCAGCATAGCGCCGCTCAGCGCCGCCCCGGCCTGCAAAAAGCGCCGTCGTGAAATGAAAACTTTATCGCCCATAGCCGCTCCAGAACGCGCAAAAAAAAAGCGCCCGGCAGTGCTTTCGCACCGCAGGACGCCTTTATCCAGAGACCTTCAGACCGCCGTTGGTCCGTTGTCTCAAATTGTTGATTCACTCAAGTTCAGTAATGCAAAGCGGATGCCAATTTGTGTTATTGCACGCCAGACGTTGTTTTACCGCTCTCCGCGTCAACTATTGCACCATCGTCAGGCAATGCCTGCCCGCTGATTGTGCATTCAATTTGACGATGAGTCCGGCAGCAGAGCTTTCACCGTCAGCAGCGCGCGGGCGATTTCGACCATCCGCTGGTTCTTATCCATCGCCATTTTACGCAACGCCTGCCAGGCCTGTTCTTCCTGCATTCCCTGATGGCTCATCAGCAGCGCTTTCGCTTTATCTATAATCTTGCGCTCCTCAAACGCGGCTTGCAGCGAGGCCAGTTGGCCGGAGAGTTGCTCAAGTTCCCACGCCTGCTGGCGGACCAGCGGCAGCAGCTGCTTATCCAGGCGCAAAGTCAGGCTTTCGCCGCACTCTTCTTCAGGCCATTGCAGCGGCGGCATATCATCTTCTCCACGTTCGAGCAGTTGCCGGGTCGCGCTGAGCAGATCGGCAATCAACGCCTCCTCCAGAGCGCGCATCTGCTCGAGCCGTTCAGTTTGCAGGCTAAACCAGCGCTGCGCCGCGGCCCCTTCGTCCGCCGAGGGCTGGCGGGTACAGGCGATGCGCCGCAGTTGCTCAATCTCGCGCCCGGCTTCGCAACCCTGCATCAGCTCAAGCGCCCGCGGCAGACCGGAAAGTGCCTGAAAGCTGTCAAAACAGGGCTGCTGACCGTCAATGCGGTCAACCAACTGCTGACGGAGCTCGCCGTTAAATTGGCCGCGCGCGAAGCCCAACGCTCCCAGCGCGCGCTCCTGGCCGGCCAGCTCTTTACCCTGCATAAAGCTGTACAGGGCGACCATGCGCCCGGCGATCTGCGGATCGTCTATGCTGTCATTCAACTGCGGCACAATATTCAATAAATGGCGAATAATACGGCTAAAGCGCTGAGTGGCCTCCTGAGCGTCCACCGCGCGGCCTTGCACCGCCGCTCGCAGCGCCGGAAGCTGCGCCAGATACCACACCGCGCTGGCTATTCGCCAACAGAGCGCGCTACTGGCGGATTCCCGCGCCGGTTGCAGCGCAGCATAAAAAGCGCTTAAGCGCGCGTCCACCAGCGCCCCGCCAGCCCGGCGTTCGGCGTCATACAAGCGGCCATCGGAAGAGAGCCACATATTGGAGACGCCGCGCTCGCACTGCAGCATATGAACCAACCCACTTATTTCGCTCGCCAGCGCCCCTTGCTGCGTTAGCTTGCGGAGCTGCTGTTTTTGTAGTTGGCGCGCATAATGAAACCAGCCGATTGCTTCAGGCGTCATGCCGGTCGTATTATTCATACCCTCTCCCGAATTACGTCTTTAGGTAAAGCTAAGCAATAACCGTGCCTGATAAAAGGAGTCTTTATGCAACGTATTGTGATTGTCGCCAACGGCGCCGCCTACGGCAGCGAATCTCTGTTTAATAGCCTGCGCCTGGCTATCGCCCTGCGCGAGCAGGAGTCAGACCTCGATCTGAAGCTGTTTTTAATGTCCGATGCGGTGACCGCCGGGCTTCGCGGACAGAAACCGGCGGAAGGCTATAACATCCAGCAGATGCTTGAGATCCTCACCGCGCAGAATGTGCCGGTAAAACTCTGCAAGACCTGTACGGACGGACGCGGGATCACCCATTTGCCATTAGTAGATGGCGTGGAAGTGGGAACGCTGGTCGAGCTGGCGCAGTGGACGCTGGCGGCGGATAAAGTGCTGACCTTCTGAATTAATCGCCATTAACAGGATTAAATGTCAGGCTGGCGGCTATTGCTGATGCAAAAGTACGCCACCTGAACGCTTTCAGGAAGATTGTCATTTTTGTTTAATCGTTATCCATTTTGTTGATCGAAATCATCATCCACGCGCTCCCCCTTTGGTGTTATGCAACGAGCAAAGTGTGAACAATATCACGCGCGGGTTGATGTATTCAGAGACAGAAACGGGGTTATGAAAATGGCAATGGTAAAAGCAAGTTTAACGTTATTCGGCGGTGATACGCTGGTGGTGCGCTGTTCGGAGCGCTGTCATATTCACTTAATGAGCGCCAAGGCCGCCGGCGACAGCCACGCCGATATTTTTAGCGTGCAGGACAGGGATAGCGCTTATCTCACCGTGCCCTACAGCGGCACCTGGAACGTGCTGATCGATAGCCATAGCCAGTCGCTGGAGCACTCCATTAGCTACGTTCCAGCCTGAATCTCCACGCCCGGCGGACCGGGCGTTTTTATGCGAGCCCGGGTTGGCTCGCCTCGCCGACCAGATGTCGCACCTGGATAATCAGATCGTCAAGACTGGCATCGCGCATGCCAAGCTTGCGTAATTCCTGATCCAACGAAAAGAGATACTGGGCATTGGTGCCAAGCGGCCCGCTGGCGCGGGCAATTAGCGGCGCGATGGTTTGTGCGCTGGTATCGGATTCATACAGCGGGTGGCGCGGATCCATAATAAACACCAGCGCATTCACCGTGCGCCCATCGTCGAGCTCAAGACGGCACCAGGTTGGCAAATAGCAGCCGGTGATCATTTCTCGCTTCCACAGTAGCGTCAGCTCTTGCTCCAGCGTCTCATCCGGCAGACGATAGGCCACTCCGGTGGTACGCCCGCCTTCCTTCAACGCCAGCATCCTGCCCGGCTGATGCGCGCTGCCGCGACCGGCGGTCAGGCGCAGGCAAAACGCGCGATGCCAACCCGGCAGCGTACCGGTGCAGGATTCGCTGTATTCCAGCGCCGGGTTCCACATCAACGAACCGTAGCCAAAAATCCACACCGAACCGTTGTCCGGACGACAGGCCAGAGTCGCCGCCAACGAGGCCGCCCGCTGCTCCGCCGACCACAGCAGCGATTCCTCAATCGCGCCAAACGCCGTCTTACAATCCGCATTCATTAAGAAATCACGAGTTAACACTTTCTACTACCTCCGCCACTGCCTGCTTCCCGGCGATAATCTGTGCCATCCGTGAATATTGCTGAATTATTATCCAGCTTTATTACTCAATAAGCAATTAACGGAGCGTTGACAAGGGGGCTGACAAAAAATTAGATCGCAAAAGTGATTACTTTTTCTTATGCCATTTGTCGTCATCGCCTTTTTGATAATCATTTTTCACCGCCGCCCAGGCGACTTTATGCGCCGTCTCCTCACGGCTGGCATCATCGCGACGGTCGGCTTTGTCTTTATATTGGTCCCATGCGCTATTGAAAGCTTCTTTATAAATTTCCTGCGCGTGTTCCGGCAAGACGTGCTGAACGCTATCGGGAAGTTCTTGTTTACTACGGTAAGGCATAATGACCTCCAGAATCAGGGTAAAAGCTAAGTCTGGAACACAATTGCCAGGTTGGCAAATGGCAGGAATATTGAGAAATGAATTTTAGTAATCATCTGAAAAATATATATAAAACATACGTAACAGCTTTTTTTAGCAGACCAACGCATTTCTTATGCAAGAGTGGTAAATTTAAGTAAAAATACAAATTAAACCTATCAATGTCTGTTATTTTATCAACTTACGTTATCTATAATTATAACACCTGCATAAATGGAGATGGTTCATGACACATGCACATGAGGCGGTTAAGACCCGCCACAAGGAGACCTCCCTCGTTTTTCCGGTTTTAGCACTGGTGGTGCTGTTTCTCTGGGGAAGCAGTCAATCACTACCAGTGGTCGTTGCGATTAATATTCTGGCGCTAGTCGGGATTCTGAGTAGCGCATTTAGCGTGGTTCGCCATGCCGACGTTCTTGCTCACCGTCTCGGTGAGCCCTATGGTTCATTAATTTTGAGCCTGTCAGTGGTCATTCTTGAAGTGAGCCTGATTTCCGCATTAATGGCGACCGGCGACGCCGCGCCAACGCTAATGCGCGATACGTTATATTCAATCATTATGATCGTCACCGGCGGTTTGGTCGGCTTCTCTTTACTGCTGGGCGGGCGTAAATTCGCCACGCAGTATATGAATTTGTTTGGTATCAAGCAGTACCTGATCGCCCTCTTCCCGCTGGCGATTATCGTACTGGTATTCCCTATGGCGCTGCCGGGCGCCAATTTCAGCACTGGCCAGGCGCTGCTGGTGGCGCTGATTTCCGCCGCCATGTACGGCGTATTCCTGCTCATTCAGACCAAAACGCACCAGAGCCTGTTTGTGTACGAGCATGAAGATGACAGCGATGATGACGACCCGCATCACGGTAAGCCATCGGCGCACAGTAGCGGCTGGCACACAGCCTGGTTACTGGTACACCTGGTTGCGGTTATCGCCGTTACCAAAATGAACGCTAATCCGCTGGAAACGCTGTTGACCAGCATGAACGCGCCGGTAGCCTTTACCGGTTTCCTGGTGGCGCTGCTGATCCTCTCCCCGGAAGGACTCGGCGCACTGAAAGCGGTGCTGAATAATCAGGTGCAGCGCGCAATGAATCTCTTCTTTGGTTCGGTGCTGGCGACGATTTCCCTGACGGTGCCTGTCGTCACGCTTATCGCCTTCCTTACCGGCAATGAACTCCGCTTCGGTTTGGGAGCGCCGGAAATGGTGGTGATGGTGGCGTCGCTGGTGCTGTGCCATATCTCGTTCTCAACCGGGCGCACCAATGTCCTCAACGGCGCGGCGCATCTGGCGCTGTTCGCCGCCTACCTGATGACGATATTTGCCTGACCGGGTAATCAGCAATAAAGCCCAAAAAAAAGCCTGTCGGTGGCGAAACCGGCAGGCTTTTTTACTGCTCAGCGAAACTTAGTTGCTGGTATCCAGCTCGTCGAAGCTTTTCACCAGATCGTCGATAGCTTTCATTTGCTTCAGGAACGGTTCCAGTTTAGCCAGCGGCAGCGCGGACGGGCCATCACATTTCGCGTGGTCCGGATCCGGGTGCGCTTCAATGAACAGTCCGGCGATACCCACCGCCATCCCGGCGCGAGCCAGTTCCGTCACCTGAGCGCGGCGGCCGCCTGAGGCAGCGCCAAACGGGTCGCGGCACTGCAGGGCGTGGGTCACGTCAAAGATGACCGGCGAGTTGTTGGACGCTTTCTTCATTACGCCGAAGCCGAGCATATCAACGACCAGGTTGTCGTAGCCGAAGTTAGCGCCGCGATCGCACAGGATCACTTTGTCGTTCCCGCCTTCGATGAATTTATCAACGATGTTGCCCATCTGGCCCGGGCTGACGAATTGCGGTTTCTTGACGTTGATGACAGCGCCAGTTTTAGCCATCGCTTCCACCAGGTCAGTCTGACGCGCGAGGAACGCTGGCAGCTGGATCACGTCAACCACGTCGGCCACCGGCTGCGCCTGGCTGGCTTCGTGAACGTCGGTGATGATTTTCACGCCGAAAGTCTGCTTCAGCTCCTGGAAAATCTTCATCCCTTCTTCCAGTCCTGGCCCACGATAGGAGTGGATGGAAGAACGGTTGGCTTTATCAAAAGAGGCTTTGAACACATACGGAATGCCCAGCTTTTGCGTGACGGTCACATAATGTTCGCAGATACGCATCGCAAGATCGCGGGACTCCAGCACGTTCATTCCACCAAACAGCACGAACGGCAGGTCGTTTGCTACGTTGATATCACCAATGCTAACCACTTTTTGTTTCATAAGATCGCCTTATCAGGGTGTAACCGGAATGGTTCCAGACTAATGCAATGTAATTTGTTTATGTGAAATCGTGTTGATCTGCGCGCGGATCATCTCGCTAATCGGATCCTCCGGGCACTGCTCAACGAAATAATTGAGATCCAGCAGCGCCACGTGATCGCACTCCAGTTGGGCGTAGATAAGCCCGCGGTCGCGAATTTCATACGGGTCCTCTGGATTAAACTGCAGCAGCGCTTCGCTGGCGCGCAGCGCCAGTTCCATCTGCCGCTCTTCCATCAGCGCCGATTTCAGCGTATCGAGCAGTTTGCGGATCACTTCGGCGTTGTCGGCCTCATCGAGATCTTCATTAAACAGCTCGGCCACCGGGCTGATATTTCCCTTCAGCCACACCTCAAGCGTGTGTTCATCAAGCGTTTCGCCGTTGAATGGGTTAATCAGCCACATCTCTTCGCTGGTGTCCGGGTCGGCGCGCAGCAGCATCTGCGTCGGGAAGATAACCGGCACCACCGGCAGATCCAGACGCTGGGCAATCCATAACAGAATCGCCCCCAGCGACACAGCACTTCCCTGGCGATTCACCAGCACTTTATCCAGCCATAGCGCATCGGACAGACGATAGATGCCCTGCGATGCGCCGAAGCCCCACTCGTGATAGAACAATTCCAGCAACCGGTCGAGCTGACGCTCCTGATCCCAGGAGGTGGCAATCTCTTCCTGCGCCAGTGTTAACAACCGCTGCAGCTCATCCTGCACAAAGTGCGTCGGAAAGTCGTCGCGGATCAATTCAGAAATGAGGACCATGCCTTCGCATAATGGCGCTTTGTTAAATTCGAAATCAGCTAATGACCTCATGCCTTACCCCAGTAACGGTATTCTTGTGATGGCGAGTTGAACGATGAAGAACAACACCACCAGCGCCAGCAGAAAGGCGATGAACCGGGTCTGCTGGCGGCGCGGGCGACGTCGGCCCAACGCAATAAATCCTAATGCGATGTAAATGATAACGCCAAACAGCTTTTCAGTCAGCCATGCGCCATCTTCGGTAAACGGCAGATAGTGCGTTATCGCCATTAATCCCGCGCCGCTGAGGAACAGCAGCGTATCGCTACAATGCGGCGCAATACGTACCCAGCGCTGATTGAGCATCGCGCTACCGCTGTAGGTCCACCAGTAACGCAACACGAAAAGCCCGACGGATGTCACCACGCAGGCAATATGCAAATAGAGTACTGCAGTAAATAAATTCATTCGCCGGCTTGCTCCTTGTGCGGCCAACGCCCGAGAGTCAGACGTTCGTTATCGCCATAATCGCGGCAGGTCTCGACGTCGCGATATCCTGCTTCATTAAACAATGCGCGTACCGCCTCGCCCTGTTTCCAGCCATGTTCCAGTAGCATAAAACCATCGGGTAGCAGGTAGTTGCGTCCTTCACGGATGATATGCGCTAAATCGGCCAGCCCCTGGTCGGCGGCGACCAATGCCGTTCTCGGCTCGAAGCGGACATCCCCTTCTGCAAGATGCGGATCGGTTTCATCGATATAGGGGGGATTACTGACAATCATCGCGAACCGCTGCTCCTTGAGCGCGCTAAACCAGTCGCTTTGCAGCACGGTCACGTTATTGAGAGCGAGATGAGCGGCATTGCGCGCGGCGAGCGCCGCGGCGTCAGGCATAAAATCAACGGCAATAATCTCGCAGTCCGCCCGCTCGCTGGCCAGCGCCAGAGCGATAGCGCCGGTGCCGGTGCCAAGATCCAGGATGCGGCAGGCCGTCTGCGGCAAGCGTACCAGCGCCTGCTCGACCAGGCATTCTGTGTCGGGGCGCGGGATAAGCGTCGCCGGCGAGACAAACAGCGGCAGCGACCAGAACTCGCGCTGACCCACCAGATGCGCCACCGGCTCGCCGTTGGCGCGGCGCGCCAGCAATGCTTCCAGTTCCGCCAACTGTTCCGCCGTCAATAGGGTTTCGTCAAAAGCGAGGATCCAGGTCCGCGCTTTGCTGGTGACGTGCCCCAGTAAGATCTCGGCGTCGCGACGCGGGCTTTCGCTCGCGCCGAGCCGGGCTATCGCCTGAGTGAGCCACTGTCGGAAGGTCATCATTCCTGCTCGGAAAGCGCCGCCAGCTGGTCAGCCTGGAATTCCTGCACAATCGGTTCGATCAGCATATCCAGTTTGCCTTCCATGGTTTCATCCAGACGGTAAAGGGTCAGGTTGATACGGTGGTCGGTCACGCGGCCCTGCGGGAAGTTGTAGGTACGGTTGCGGTCGCTGCGGTCACCGCTGCCCAGCAGATTACGACGGGTAGACGCTTCCGCCTGCTGACGCTTGGCGACTTCGGCGGCGCGAATACGCGCGCCCAGCACCGACAGCGCCTTGGCTTTGTTTTTATGCTGCGAACGTTCGTCCTGACATTCAACGACGATACCGGTCGGCAAGTGGGTAATACGGATAGCGGAGTCGGTGGTGTTTACGTGCTGGCCGCCCGCCCCCGAGGAACGGAAGGTATCGATACGCAGGTCCGCCGGGTTGATATCCGGCATTTCGGCTTCCGGCAGCTCCGGCATCACCGCCACGGTACAGGCGGAGGTGTGGATACGCCCCTGCGATTCGGTCGCTGGAACGCGCTGGACACGATGGCCACCGGATTCAAATTTCAGCCGCCCATAGACGCCATCGCCGCTGATCTTGGCAATCACTTCTTTAAATCCGCCATGTTCGCCTTCGTTGGCGCTCATGATTTCGACCCGCCAGCGGCGGGCTTCAGCGTAGCGGGTGTACATGCGGAAGAGATCGCCGGCGAACAGCGCCGCTTCATCGCCACCGGTGCCGGCGCGAACTTCGACAAAAGCGTTGCGCTCATCGTCTGGATCTTTCGGCAGCAGCAGCACCTGCAGCTGCTGTTCCAGCGCTTCGCTTTTTTCTTTGGCATCGCGCAGCTCTTCCTGCGCCATTTCGCGCATTTCCGGATCGTCGAGCATCATCTGCGCGGTTTCGATATCGTCCTGCACCTGGCGCCAGTCGGTATAGCAGCGGGCGACATCGCCAAGCTGCGCATACTCGCGCGACAGCGCGCGGAAACGGTCCTGGTCGGCAATGGTGGCGGCGTCGCCAAGCAGCGCCTGAACTTCTTCATGGCGTTCGTACAGAGCTTCCAGTTTAGCAACAATAGAAGGCTTCATAGGCGTGAATTCACCCTGTCTTTAAATAGAGAAATGTGCGCTATTCCAGCCCGAGGCTGTTGCGCAGAATATGCAGGCGTTCATCATCCCCGTCACGGGCAGCCTGCTGAAGAGATTTGGTTGGAGCGTGGATCAGGCGGTTGGTCAGCTTACGGGCCAGATCTTGCATAATTTCCTGCGCATCGCCGCCCTGCTCCAGCGCGGCAAGCGCTTTCGCCGTCAGCTCCTCGCGAACCTGCTCGGATTGGGAACGATATTCGCGGATAGTCTCGCTGGCGCTCTGGGCGCGCAGCCAGGCCATAAATTCGCTGGTTTCCTGCTCGACGATCGATTCCGCCTGCACCGCCGCGGCCTTACGCTGCGCCAGATTGTGCTGAATGATATTTTGCAGGTCATCAACGCTGTACAGATAGGCGTTGGCCAGCTTGCCGACTTCCGGCTCGACGTCGCGGGGCACCGCGATATCTACCAGCAGCATCGGCTGATTGCGGCGCGCCTTCAGCGCGCGCTCGACCATCCCTTTGCCGATGATCGGCAGCGGGCTGGCGGTAGAACTGATAATGATATCGGCGTCTTTTAAGCGCTCGTCGATATCGCTGAGGGCGATAACTTCCGCGCCGACTTCATCCGCCAGCGCCTGGGCGCGTTCACGGGTGCGGTTGGCAATCACCATTTTGCGAACGTTATGTTCGCGCAGATGGCGGGCGACCAGTTCGATAGTTTCCCCCGCGCCAACCAGTAACACCGTGACGCTGGAGAGCGATTCAAAAATTTGTCGCGCCAGCGTACAGGCGGCGAAAGCAACGGAAACGGCGCTGGCGCCGATATCGGTTTCGGTCCGTACGCGCTTAGCCACCGAGAACGATTTCTGGAACATGCGCTCCAGTTCGCTGACGTTCAGATGGCCGCGGCTGGAATCCGCAAACGCTTTTTTCACCTGCCCGAGGATTTGCGGCTCGCCAAGCACGAGTGAATCCAGGCCGCTGGCGACACGCATCAGATGGCTGACGGCGTCGTTATCCTGATGCCAATAAAGACTTTTACGTAGGTCTTCTTCATTCAGGCCGTGGAAGTCACATAGCCAGCGGATCAGCGCTTCCTGCAGGTTGTCCTGCTCTTCAACGCTGAGATACAGCTCCGTGCGATTACAGGTTGATAGCACCACCCCGCCCTGCACCATTGGCTGAGCCAATAAGCTCTCCAGCGCCTTGTCGAGCGTATCCGGCGAAAACGTTACGCGTTCTCGCAGCGCTACCGGAGCTGTTTTGTGGTTGATGCCAAGAGCTAAAAGGGTCATGGTGAGGGAATAGTACCAGCGTTGCTAAGGTTAGTCTGAGCGCATCATACAGGATGCGCGTACTCAATAAAAGAGACGCCCCCCTTTTGGAGTAATAGTCAGGGCTTAATAGCCACTAACGGTAATTTTTTGATTTCAGACAACTTGAACGTAGACGCTATCGGCCAGCGACGCTAGCATTAAGGGTTATTATTGCAACCCGCTACACAAATCGGTGTGCGAACCATCAGTCGCCGCATTTCACTGTAGACATCAAGGATTTGTCATCATTATGAATCGACTGTTCCGCCTGCTGCCGTTGGCAAGCCTCGTTCTGACCGCCTGTGCAATCAATACTCCGCCGCAAGGGCCCGGCAAAAGCCCGGATTCCCCGCAGTGGCGCCAGCACCAGCAGGATGTCCGCAACCTTAACCAGTTCCAGACTCGCGGGGCGTTTGCCTATCTGTCCGATGAGCAGAAAGTGTATGCCCGTTTCTTCTGGCAACAAACCGGCCAGGACCGCTACCGCCTGCTGCTGACCAACCCGCTTGGCAGCACCGAACTGTCATTAACCGCGCAGCCGGGCGGCGTCCAATTGATTGACAACAAAGGCCAGACTTACAACGCCACCGATGCCGAAGAGATGATTGGCCGCCTGACCGGCATGCCGATCCCGCTTAACAGCCTGCGTCAGTGGATTATCGGCCTGCCGGGCGATGCCACCGACTATTCGCTGGATGACCAGTACCGCCTGCGCGAACTCAACTACACGCAGAACGGTAAAACCTGGCACGTGACCTACAGCGGCTACACCAGCGACACCAAACCCACCCTGCCGTCTAATATGGAACTCAACAACGGCAGCCAGCGCATCAAGCTGAAAATGGATAACTGGATTGTGAAATGATGAGTCGCTGGCCCGCCCCTGCAAAATTGAATCTGTTTTTGTATATCACCGGTCAACGCGCCGATGGATATCACACGCTGCAGACGCTGTTTCAGTTTCTCGACTATGGCGACATGCTGACTATTGAACCACGCCGCGACGGGAAACTGCGGCTGTTAACGCCGGTCGCCGGCGTGCCGGATGAAGAGAACCTGATTATTCGCGCCGCCAGGCTACTGATGGCGGCGGCGGAGTCTCACGGTCAACTCCCCGCTGGCAGCGGCGCGGATATCAGCATCGACAAACGCCTGCCGATGGGCGGCGGCTTAGGTGGCGGCTCTTCCAATGCCGCGACGGTGCTGGTAGCCCTCAATCATCTGTGGGGCTGCGGGCTTAGCGAAGACCAACTGGCGACGCTTGGGCTACAGCTCGGCGCCGATGTCCCGGTTTTCGTTCGCGGCCACGCGGCGTTTGCCGAAGGCGTCGGCGAGATTCTCACCCCGGTCGATCCGCCGGAAAAATGGTATCTGGTCGCCCACCCGGGCGTGAGTATCCCGACGCCGATCATTTTTCGCGATCCGGAGTTACCACGAAATACCCCGAGCAGGTCAATTAATACCTTACTAAACTGTGAATTCGGCAACGATTGCGAGGTTATCGCAAGAAAACGTTTTCGTGAGGTTGATGCAACGCTTTCCTGGCTGTTAGAATACGCGCCGTCGCGCCTGACTGGCACAGGAGCCTGTGTCTTTGCTGAATTTGACACCGAATCCGCCGCTCGTCAGGTGCTGGAAAAAGCCCCGGAATGGCTGCAAGGCTTTGTTGCGCGAGGAATTAATGTCTCGCCGCTGAAGCAAGCCCTACTGAAGTAATTCTGCTTTTTGCATGAATAACGGCAAGTTTGCCGGGCAAACAGAGTATCGGTGACAACGTCACCCTGTTCCAGACGTTGCATCGTGCTCTTTAATACACCGCCTGGATGAGATGGCGCCGGCCCGCACAGTTTAATGGCCCGTTTCATCCACCACTGGACGCATGCCTGAGGTTCTTCTCGTGCCTGATATGAAGCTTTTTGCTGGTAACGCCACCCCGGAACTAGCACAACGTATTGCCAACCGCCTGTACACTTCTCTTGGCGACGCCGCTGTAGGTCGTTTTAGCGACGGCGAAGTCAGCGTACAAATCAACGAAAACGTACGCGGTGGTGATATTTTCATCATCCAGTCCACTTGTGCTCCCACCAATGACAACCTGATGGAATTGGTTGTTATGGTTGATGCCCTGCGTCGCGCTTCTGCAGGCCGTATCACCGCTGTTATCCCTTACTTCGGCTATGCCCGCCAGGACCGTCGCGTACGTTCCGCTCGTGTGCCAATCACCGCAAAAGTCGTCGCTGACTTCCTGTCCAGTGTCGGCGTTGACCGCGTTCTGACCGTTGACCTGCACGCTGAACAGATTCAGGGCTTCTTTGATGTTCCTGTTGATAACGTATTCGGTAGCCCAATTCTGCTCGAAGATATGCTGCAGCTGAATCTGGACAACCCGATCGTGGTTTCTCCGGACATCGGCGGCGTGGTTCGCGCTCGCGCTATCGCAAAGCTGCTGAACGATACCGACATGGCGATCATCGATAAACGCCGCCCGCGCGCTAACGTTTCTCAGGTGATGCATATCATCGGCGACGTCGCTGGCCGTGACTGTGTGATGGTTGATGACATGATCGATACCGGCGGCACCCTGTGTAAAGCAGCGGAAGCGCTGAAAGAACGCGGTGCGAAACGTGTTTTCGCCTACGCGACTCACCCGATCTTCTCCGGCAATGCTATCCAGAACATTAAAAACTCTGTGATTGATGAATTCGTCGTCTGCGATACCATTCCGCTGACGCCGGAAATCAAAGCGCTGGACAAAGTCCGTACCCTGACCCTGTCTGGTATGCTGGCCGAAGCGATTCGTCGTATCAGCAACGAAGAATCCATTTCTGCTATGTTCGAGCACTAATCGAGCCCAGCCGAAAAACCCGCTGCGGCGGGTTTTTTTGTCTCTGGTTCATATTTGTATGACTAATGCCTCCTTCACCTGCCATTCAGTTGACAGATGATGCGCTCATGGATGAAACATTATTGTGAATAGATTATTTTCCTCACATGTGATGCCTTTCCGCGCCCTCATCGACGCTTGCTGGAAAGAAAAGTACACCGCATCGCGCTTTACCCGCGATCTCATCGCCGGGATAACCGTCGGGATCATCGCAATCCCGCTGGCGATGGCGTTAGCAATTGGCAGCGGCGTAGCGCCGCAATATGGGCTATATACCTCGGCGGTGGCGGGGATTGTCATCGCCCTGACCGGCGGTTCGCGCTTTAGCGTTTCCGGCCCTACCGCGGCCTTCGTGGTGATCCTCTATCCGGTGTCACAGCAGTTTGGCCTTGCCGGCCTGCTGGTGGCGACGCTAATGTCGGGTATTTTCTTAATCCTTTTCGGCCTCGCCCGCTTTGGCCGCCTGATTGAATATATCCCGCTTTCAGTCACCCTTGGCTTTACCTCCGGTATCGGCATCACCATCGGTACCATGCAAATTAAAGACTTCCTTGGTCTGCAGATGGCGCATGTCCCAGAGCACTATCTGCAGAAAGTCGGCGCGCTGGTGATGGCGCTGCCGACAATTAACGTTGGCGATGCCGCCATCGGTATCGTGACGCTGGGTATTCTGATTTTCTGGCCGCGTTTGGGCATCCGCTTGCCGGGGCACCTGCCGGCGCTGCTGGCGGGCTGCGCGGTGATGGGCATCGTTAATTTGCTTGGCGGGCATGTGGCGACCATCGGCTCGCAGTTCCACTATGTACTCGCCGACGGCAGCCAGGGCAATGGTATCCCGCAGCTGCTGCCGCAACTGGTGTTGCCGTGGGATATGCCGGGCTCGGAGTTTACCCTGAGCTGGTCGTCGCTGCGCGCGCTGCTGCCTGCCGCCTTCTCTATGGCGATGCTGGGCGCCATTGAATCACTGCTCTGCGCGGTGGTGCTCGACGGTATGACCGGCACCAAGCACAAAGCGAACAGCGAGCTTGTCGGCCAGGGCCTTGGCAATATCATCGCGCCGTTCTTTGGCGGTATCACCGCCACCGCGGCGATTGCCCGCTCCGCGGCTAACGTGCGCGCTGGCGCAACTTCGCCGATTTCCGCGGTGATCCATGCCCTGCTGGTGATCCTCGCATTGTTAATCCTCGCCCCGCTGCTCTCATGGCTGCCGCTGTCGGCCATGGCCGCCCTGCTGCTGATGGTAGCGTGGAACATGAGCGAAGCGCATAAGGTGATTAACCTGCTACGCCACGGACCAAAAGATGACATCGTCGTACTGTTGATGTGCATGTCGCTGACCGTGCTGTTCGATATGGTCATCGCCATTAGCGTCGGTATCGTGCTGGCTTCGCTGCTGTTTATGCGCCGCATCGCGCGCATGACGCGACTGGCGCCAGTCAACGTTGAAGTGCCGGACGATGTACTGGTGCTACGGGTGATCGGCCCGCTGTTTTTCGCCGCGGCGGAAGGGTTGTTCACCGATTTGGAAAGCCGGATTGAAGGCAAACGCGTGGTGGTGCTGAAGTGGGATGCGGTACCGGTGCTGGATGCCGGTGGTCTTGACGCGTTCCTGCGCTTTGTGAAACGCCTGCCGGAAGGCTGCGAGCTGCGGGTATCGAACCTTGAATTCCAGCCGCTGCGTACTTTGGCTCGCGCAGGGGTTCAGCCAATTCCGGGACGCCTGAGCTTCTACCCAGACCGTACTGCGGCACTGGCGGATATAGAATTAGGGCAATAAATGAGAGGCTCGCCGGAAAGGCTACCCGGCGAGCTGAATTCCGTTAGCTGTGACGGTGCGGATCGCGGCGGCAGCGTTTATCGTAATGGCGAACCCACCAATAGCGGTCGGTGACTCTTTCATGACCGCCTACGCGAGCGCCCGCCAGCCACAAAACGGCGCCGACGAAAATACTCAACACGGCGCCATGAGCAAAGAATTGCGGCAGGTTAAGCTGTGGAAGCTGGTTTAAAATAGAGTAACCAACGCCGACCACCATCACAACCAACCCTAAACCCATCAGTATGTTACCGAGTAACGAAGCGTTTCTGCGTTTCATATGTCACCTCCGGACCTTGGGCTGCATGGGAATATCCCCAAAATTTATAGGTTAAGTATAGACAATGGAGATATGAGTGATTGCGTTAGTGATCACATTCGGGAACATCTGATCAACAAAAGTTTACAAATAAGCCACTGAACAACATCAAATTCTAATGGTTCAAAGGGGAAATTATCAGTAAGGGTAGCGTTTCGCCGGCAGAATTTTGTCAAGCGCCGACGCAGGCAGTACACTACGCGGCAAAGAACGACCCATGCAGGAATAAAAAGTGACGATAAAACTGATTGTCGGCCTGGCTAACCCCGGCGCGGAATACGCGGCAACGCGCCATAACGCTGGCGCCTGGTACGTAGATTTACTGGCGGAGCGCCACCGCGCGCCGCTGCGAGAAGAAAGCAAATTCTTTGGCTATACCTCGCGCCTCAACCTGGCCGGGGAAGACGTGCGCCTGCTGGTGCCGACTACCTTTATGAATCTCAGCGGCAAGGCCGTGGCAGCGATGGCCACCTTTTACCGCATTAATCCGGACGAAATTCTGGTCGCTCACGACGAGCTCGATTTACCGCCCGGCGTCGCTAAATTTAAACTTGGCGGCGGGCACGGCGGCCATAATGGCCTGAAGGACATAATCAGCAAGTTGGGTAATAACCCTAACTTTCACCGCTTACGCGTCGGAATTGGCCATCCGGGCGACAAAAACAAAGTTGTCGGCTTTGTGCTGGGTAAACCACCGGCCAGCGAACAGAAGTTAATTGACGAAGCGGTTGATGAAGCGGCGCGTTGTACCGAGGTGTGGCTGAAAGACGGTTTAACTAAAGCAACCAACCGTTTACACGCGTTTAAAGCGCAATAAGCGTTCGACGTGCGGAATTTTTGCCGCACACCGTGTATAATAGGCGAAGCTATTTACTTTTCTACAGTCTGTTATTCATAACAGACTGATTATCCAAAGATTAAGGTGATTTAAATCATGGGATTCAAATGCGGTATCGTCGGTTTGCCCAACGTCGGCAAATCCACCCTGTTCAATGCGCTCACCAAAGCAGGTATTGAAGCGGCCAACTTCCCGTTCTGTACCATTGAGCCGAACACCGGTGTCGTACCGATGCCCGATCCGCGTCTGGACAAACTGGCTGAGATCGTCAAGCCGCAGCGTATCCTGCCGACGACCATGGAATTCGTTGATATTGCCGGTCTGGTTAAAGGCGCGTCCAAAGGCGAAGGTCTGGGCAACCAGTTCCTGACCAATATCCGTGAAACCGAAGCCATCGGCCACGTAGTGCGTTGCTTTGAAAATGACAATATTATCCACGTCGCGGGTAAAGTCGATCCGGCGGAAGATATTGACGTAATTAACACCGAGCTGGCGCTGTCTGACCTCGATACCTGCGAACGCGCCATTCACCGCGTTTCCAAGAAAGCCAAAGGCGGCGATAAAGACGCTAAAGTTGAACTGGCCGCGCTGGAAAAATGTCTGCCGCAGCTGGAAAAAGCTGGCATGCTGCGCGCGCTGGATCTGAGCAAAGAAGAGAAAGAAGCGATCCGCTATCTGAGCTTCCTGACCCTGAAGCCAACCATGTACATCGCCAACGTTAACGAAGACGGTTTTGAAAACAACCCGTATCTCGACCAGGTTCGCGCTATCGCTGAGCAAGAAGGTTCTGTGGTAGTTCCGGTTTGCGCCGCCGTTGAATCCGACATTGCCGAGCTAGACGACGAAGAGCGTGATGAGTTTATGGCCGAGCTGGGCCTTGAAGAGCCGGGCCTGAACCGCGTGATCCGCGCAGGCTACGCTCTGCTGAACCTGCAAACCTACTTCACCGCCGGCGTGAAAGAAGTTCGCGCATGGACTATTCCGGTTGGCGCGACCGCGCCGCAGGCTGCCGGTAAAATCCACACCGACTTCGAAAAAGGCTTTATCCGCGCCCAGACCATCGCCTATGAAGACTTCATTGCTTACAAAGGTGAACAAGGCGCGAAAGAAGCCGGTAAAATGCGTGCGGAAGGCAAAGACTACATCGTTAAAGATGGCGACGTGATGAACTTCTTGTTCAACGTCTAATCCCTGCCGATAAAATCCGCGCCCCGGCGCGGACTTTTCATTTTAAAGCCTCGCAGGTTTTATAACTCGCGAGGCTTTTTATTTAATCACGCCATCCCATTGCCGGCGCAACGTGCTTCAGAATAGACTCAATCACGTGAGCGTTATAATCCACGCCCAGCTGATTCGGCACCGTCAGCAATAAAGTATCCGCTTCTGCGATCGCTTCATCCTGTTTCAGTTGCTCGACGAGCTTATCGGGTTCAGCGGCATAGCTGCGGCCGAAAATGGCGCGGGTTTTCTCATCAAGAAAACCAATACTGTCGCTAGTATCCCGGCTGGTGCCGAAATACATTCGGTCGCGATCGTCCATCAGGGCAAAAATACTTCGGCTGACCGATACCCGCGGCGTACGCGTGTGCCCCGCCTCAGTCCAGGCCTGAAGATAGGCGCGGATCTGTTTCGCCTGTTGAATATGGAATGGTTCGCCCGTCTCATCATCTTTCAGCGTCGAGCTTTGCAAGTTCATGCCGAGCTTCGCCGCCCACATCGCCGTAGCATTAGAGCCCGCGCCCCACCAGATACGCTCACGTAGTCCGGCGGAGTACGGCTCAAGACGCAGCAATCCCGGCGGGTTGGGAAACATCGGTTGCGGGTTAGGTTTAGCGAAACCTTCGCCGCGCAGCACGTCCAGCAGAACCTCAGTATGGCGCCGCGCCATGTCAGCGTCGGACTCGCCATCCTGCGGTTGAAAACCGAAATGACGCCAGCCATCAATCACCTGTTCCGGCGAACCCCGGCTGATGCCAAGCTGTAAACGCCCACCGGCGATCAAATCTGCAGCGCCGGCATCCTCCGCCATATATAGCGGATTTTCATAGCGCATATCGATAACGCCGGTGCCGATCTCAATCTTCTTAGTTTTCGCGCCGATAGCGGCCAGTAGCGGGAACGGTGAACTGAGCTGGCGGGCGAAATGGTGAACCCGAAAATAGGCGCCGTCCGCGCCTAGCTCTTCGGCGGCAACGGCCAGATCGATGGATTGTAAGAGCGTGTCGGCAGCGGAACGGGTCGCCGACTGCGACGATGGCGTCCAGTGGCCAAATGACAAAAATCCAATCTTTTTCATGAGGATAGCCCCTGATTTCGGCAAAATATTCAGCAGACGCGGAGATAACGTTCCGCGTCTGCTTGTGGTTCTCCTACTCTACCCCTTAGCCAAAATGTATAAATGGCGTTTATTTAACAGAATAGTTCAAATAAATTGACCAAATATAACGAGAGTTATTTCTGCATCAGCGCAAAAACGCCCCAACCGAAATATTCCCGGGTATAAGTGACATGGCGAAGCGGTGCGGCATTGAGCTCCGCACGGACCTCAACCGCAAATTCATCGTCGGGATTCGCCTGCAGCCAACGGCGCATCGTCAGCCATTTAGCGGCTTCATAACGGTCCCACCCTTCGCGGTCAGCCAGCACCATCTCAACAATGTCATAGCCCAGTTTGCCAAAAGTGGCGACCAGCGCTGGAAGCGGCAACAAATCGGCCACCGCAGAAACGCCGCAGGCGCGCGCTTGTTCTTCTGTGGCGGGTACCTTACGCCACCAGGGTTCCCCGATAAGTAGCATACCGCCAGGCTTAAGGCTGCGGGCTAACTGCGCCACGGTTCCAGCGACGCCGCCGGCAATCCACGTCGCGCCGATACAGGCCGCTACATCGTATTGCCGTTCGGCAACGTAACCTGCCGCATCGCTATGGAGAAAAGTGACGCGATCGCTAACGCCAAGCGCTGCGGCGCGTTGTTTTGCCTGCGCAGTAAACAATGGGCTCATATCAATGCCCAGACCGCCGATAGCATGGTCCCGCGCCCAGGTGCAGAGCATTTCACCAGAACCGCTGCCAAGGTCGAGGATCCGCGCCCCTGCCTGCAGGCGAAGTACGCGGCCAAGCGTGGCATATTTTTCCGCCGTGAAGGGGTTATGGATACGATGTTCACTTTCGCTGATGGTAAAGATACGGGGGATATCGATTGTTGTGGTCATGCCACTCTCCTTAGCGGTTATCCGGTTGAGCGCGAACGTTATTCAGCCCGCTGGTGTTGATGCGGTACGGCTGGCCGTTAACGGATTTAATCAGTTTTTTAGTGCGGAGTTTTTTGAAGACGGCGAGCGTACAGTCGCTGAGCAGTAGCCCTTCGCGGCTATAGCACTCCACGGCGATGACGCGGCCTGAGGTATCGCGAATGTGCGCAATACGTCCGCCTTTTGCGAGAACGTGTAAGGTACGTTGTTCCTGACGGGATAAATTCATACTGGAAAACCTGTTTAATCATCATGTGCAAAACGTGCAAACACGCAGCGGTGCCCGCATTCGATTTCAGCGCATTGATAACCAGCCCGGCCTGAAAGGTCGGCAAACTGATTATCAGATGATTACATTCTCCAGCATCAAAGCCTCGGTAGAGTTGAAAGGTATTTACCAGCCGGATAATAACATCCAGTGACAGAAAGGATATTTATAAACGGGAAAATTGTGATCGATATCTGAAATTGCGCCCCCCGCTCCATGACGGAAGACGCACAATGACTAGCTTCAGCGTACTGACCCGGATTACCACATCAAATCATCAGGTACTTTAAAGTCAGCATACGGATCGTCTTCGTCCTCGGCTTCCTGGCTCAGGGCGCTGTTCAACACAATACTTTCGGCGTCGCGCTGGGCGATTTTATCCGCCACGCTGGCGGGAATAATCGCGTATTCGTATTTTCCGTTATTATCAACAGCAAGGCGGGCAATCGCCAGACGGCCGCTAATGAGCTGCGCCTGGGTGGTTTTATCCACATCAATGTTTTTGATGAGATTATTATCCGTAAAGTTAAAAGCGATCTGACCTTTCGCAATCGTGATTCGGTTCATTTCAATCAGCTGCTTAACCTGCGCTTTGTACTCTTTTGCTAAAGCCGCTTGCTTTTGCTGCTCGCTGAGCTGCTTGTCGCGCTCAAGCTGGGCTTTTTTGTTTTCTTCAACGGCCTCGCGGGCTTCACGCGCCTGAACGCGTGACTTTTTCGCCGTTCTCTGAACCTTAGCCATCTTTTTACTGGTGACCAGACCCGCTTTCAGCATCTGTTCTTGTAAGGTAAGTTTTGTCATCGTCGTTTCTACAATCGTTTGAATTCTGCTTCGGATACGGTAAATCAGGATTAGACTTTAAGGAGCTTCACCGTGGCGTCGATGTCGATTTCATCTTCAGAGAAGATGAGCGTCGTGCCCTGAAAGGTAGTGATCGCCAACTTTTTCAGCGTACGCATTTCGCCCGGCTTCACGCTCTCTTTCGGCTTGATGCTGTTCATCAGTAGTCCCACGGAGAGCACCGCATTTTCCTTGTCGATACGCGTATCGGCCGGCACTTCCTCACTGTATACCAGGTAAGACTTAATCGATGTCAGCTTCACACGCTCACCGGCAATATACAGATGTTTGCTTTCCGGGATGACTTTAACCGCGTAAGCCGAGAGACCTTTATTATTAGTCGTGGGCTCAAACGTGACCGCCGCGTCTTTCTTAATCAGATCCGGATTGGCGACCTTAATCACGTGAAAATAGCGGTTATCACCATTTTCATCTTTGATAAATCCGAAACCTTTATCTTTAAACCACGTTGTGATCGTACCGTTCATCGCCATTACCGCCTGATTAATCGTTTATCTACTCAATTTTGCAGCGCGCAGTTTAAAGCACAATGCCAGCATAGACCATGCCTTTGCTCTAAGTGTTGCCCGATATCGGCAATTGATCCTGGCTTTTGCCGAAAATTTGTATCATTAATGGGTAGGCTTCAATCAGGAGAATGCATGATGTCTAACTTTTCCTCCGTCGCGTTGCTAGGTCCTGGCGCTATTGGCACAACCATTGCCGCCGTGCTGCATGAAGCGGGCCGTAAACCGCTGCTCTGCGGACGCACCGCGCATCAGCGATTGATTTTACGCCGGGATGACGGCGAAGTGATCATTCCAGGGCCCGTATTGACCGATCCGCATACGCTGGAACGCCCGGTTGAGTTGCTGTTTGTGGCGGTGAAAACCACCCAGGTAGCGGATTGCGCGGGCTGGCTTAACGCGCTGTGTGATGAAAACACGGTGGTCTGCGCGCTACAGAACGGCGTTGAACAGGAAAGCCTGCTTGACCCCTATGTTAACGGCGCAAAGGTGTTGCCTTCGGTTGTCTGGTTTCCGGCACAACGAGAGGCGGATGCTTCGGTATGGTTACGTGCCAAACCGCGCCTGACGCTACCCGATACGCCGCAGGTGAAGAGGATAGTCGAGGTTCTCAACGGTACCCGCTGCGCGGTTGAGTTGACGGCAGATTTCACCTCGGTCGCGTGGCGGAAACTGCTGCAAAATGCCGTCGCTGGCCTGATGGTACTGGCGAATCGCCGCGCCGGGATGTTTTCGCGCCAGGACATCACCGGGTTGGCGCTGGCCTATCTTCACGAGTGTCTGGCGGTGGCGCGCGCCGCAGGGGCGGTACTCGCCGATAGCGTGCCGCAGGAAATTGTTGATGGGTTTCATCAGGCGCCGGCGGATTTAAGCACCTCGATACTCGCCGACCGTCAGGCCAATCGTCCGCTGGAATGGGACATCCGTAACGGAGTCATACAACGCTATGGCCGAAGGTTGGGCGTTGCCACCCCCATCAGCGATGTCGTCGTGCCGCTGCTGGCGGCCGCAAGCGAGGGACCTGGCTAAGATTGCTTCAAAAAAATTACCGTATTTGTTATAGTGTTACTCACTGATTATTTACCTCTGCGGTGCCAAAAAGAACAAGATTCACCGCAATCCAGGATAAGAAAATGTTAGATTACCGCTTCCCGACAGCTTTGCAGATGGTTCTCAGCGTAGCGATGGCGGAGCAATTGGGTGAACGTTCGACGAGCGCGATCCTGGCCTACGGCCTGGAAGCCAACCCGAGCTTTATCCGTAAACTCATGGTTCCGCTCACCCGCGACGGTATCATCGTTTCCACGCTTGGCCGCAACGGCTCTATTCATCTTGGCCGCCCTGCCGACCAAATCACGCTGCGTGATATCTATCTTTCCGTTATTGAAGATAAAAAACTGTGGGCGTCTCGCCCTGACGTCCCGGCTCGCTGCGTGGTCAGCGCCAATGCTTGCTGGTACTTTAAGTCCGTAGCCGATGAAGCCGAGCAGGCGTCGCTCGCGGTGTTAGCTCGCCACACCGTGGCAAGCGCCCTGGAAGAGGTCAAAAAAGCCGATACCAGCGGCTGCGATCCGCTGCCTGAGCTGACTGCCCGCTATAAAGAAGCGCATTAACTTTTCTTGTTGCGAAAAAAAACCGCCTTAAACGAAAAGGCGGTTTTTTGTTATTAGCAGCGACCTACGCGGGCAAGACGTCCCTTGCCTGTTTGCTACGCGTCACCAGTTTTCGCAGCGTCACATAAAACACCGGCGTCAGGAACAAGCCAAACAGCGTCACGCCGAGCATACCGGAGAACACCGTGATCCCGGTGACGCCGCGCACTTCAGCCCCCGCGCCGTGGCCAAGAATCAGCGGGATCGTCCCGGCAATAAAGGCAATCGAGGTCATGATAATCGGGCGTAAACGTAGTCGACAGGCTTCCAGCGCCGCTTCCATAATCCCTTTACCCTGAATTTCCAGTTCGCGGGCAAACTCGACAATCAGAATCGCGTTTTTACACGCCAGCCCCATCAGCACCACCAGCCCCACCTGCACAAATACGTTATTGTCGCCGCCGGTCAGCCAGACGCCAAACAGCGCGGAGAGCATGGTCATCGGGACGATAAGGATAACCGCCAGCGGTAGCGTCCAGCTTTCATACAGCGCCGCCAGCACCAGGAACGCCAGCAGGACCGCGACCGGGAAGACGATCAGCGCCGTATTGCCCTGCGTGGCCTGCTGGAAGCTGAGATCCGTCCACTCAATATTCATGCCGTTCGGCAGTATCTGCTTAGACATGCCCGCCAGCTGCGTCATCGCCTGCGTGGACGAGAGCACGCGGGGATCGGCATCGCCAATCAAATCCGCCGCCGGATAGCCATTGTAGCGAATCACCGGATCCGGCCCGTAGGTGGTATTAATATTCACCATACTGCCAATTGGCACCATTTCGCCCTGATTATTGCGGGTGCGTAAATTAGCGATATCTTCCACGCTGTCGCGGAACGGCCCATCGGCCTGCGCCATCACGCGCCAGGTACGCCCAAACTGGTTAAAATCATTCACATACGATGACCCCAGATAGGTTTGCAGCGTACCGAAAAGGTCGGTCAACGACACGCCCTGCGCTTTCGCTTTATCACGATCGACCTGCACATCCAGCTGCGGCACGTTCGCCTGGTAGGTCGAGATAGGGAAATGCATTCCCGGCGTCTGCATAATTGAACCCGACATCGCGTTCACCGCGTTTTGCAACGCGCCATAACCCAGACCGGCGCGATCCTGAATATACAACGAATAGCCGGAACCCTGACCCAGTCCTAAAATCGGCGGCGGCAGAATCGAGAAACCAAAGCCCTGCTGAATTTGCGCGATTTTGGCGTTAATCTCGGCGTTAATTTCCGCAGCGGTATGTTTTCGCTGGTCGAACGGTTTCAGACCAAAAAAGACCGTCCCGGTATTCGGCGTATTGGTGAACTGCAGGGCATTAAGCCCCGGAAAGGCCACCGCATAATCCACGCCTTCGGTATTCATACCGATTTCGCTCATTTTGCGGATCACGGCGTCGGTGCGCGCCAGTGAAGAGCCTTCCGGCATTTTCACGCCGCCAATTAAATACAGCTTGTCCTGCGTCGGAATAAATCCGCCGGGTACGACTTTAAACATCACGCCAGCCGCGCAGAGCAGCAGGACGTAGACCACAAACACCGCGCCGCGTCGCCCGAGCGTTTTGCTCACCAGCCCCTGATAGCCGTTTGAGCTACGATGGAAAAAACGGTTAAACGGACGGAAAATCCAGCCGAACAAGCGATCGATAAGCCGGGTCGGGAAATCTTTCGCCGCACCGTGCGGTTTTAACAGCAGCGCAGCCAGCGCCGGCGAGAGCGTCAGCGAGTTGATGGCGGAGATCACCGTCGATATCGCAATCGTCACCGCAAACTGCTTGTAAAACTGTCCCGTTACCCCGGAGAGGAATGCCATCGGCACGAACACCGCACACAACACCAGCGCGATAGCGATAATCGGCCCGGAGACTTCGCGCATCGCCTGATGCGCCGCCGCTAGCGGAGCCAGCCCCTCTTCAATGTTTCGTTCGACGTTTTCCACCACCACGATGGCATCATCCACGACGATACCGATCGCCAGTACCAACCCGAACAGACTCAGGGTATTCAGCGAAAAGCCCAACAGATAAAGAATGCTGAAGGTGCCCACCACCGATACCGGCACCGCAATCAGCGGAATAATCGACGCTCGCCACGTCTGCAGGAACAAAATCACCACCAGCACCACCAACACCACCGCTTCCAGCAGCGTTTGCACCACCGCGCGAATCGAATCGCGCACAAACACCGTCGGATCGTACGGCGCCGCCCATTTCATATCTTCCGGGAAACGGGTGGAGAGTTCGTTCATTTTAGCGCGAACGGCGTTAGACAAATCGATAGCATTCGCCCCTGGCGACTGGAAAATACCAATCCCGACCGCGTCTTTATTGTTAAGCTGGGAACGTAACGCATAGCTACCCGAGCCCATTTCGATACGCGCCACGTCGCGCAGGCGCACCAGCGAACCGTCTTGCGCCGTTTTCAGAATAATATTGCCAAACTCTTCTTCCGTGTGCAGACGCCCCTGAGCGTTAATAGAGATCAAAAAATCGCTCTCTTTCGGCAGCGGCTCGGCGCCCAGCTGTCCGGCGGAAACCTGAACGTTTTGCTCCTGCATCGCCGTCACCACATCCGATGCGGTTAACCCGCGCGCCGCAACCTTATTGGGATCCAGCCAGATGCGCATCGCATATTCACCCGAGCCGAAAATCTGGATCTGCCCGACGCCGGGCAGACGCGCGAGTTCATCTTTGACTTTCAACGTGGCGTAGTTACGCATATACAGTGAATCGTACTTACCGCCGGGTGAAAACAGATGCACAACCAGCGTCAGCGTTGGCGATTGCTTCTGGGTAGTGATACCTAAACGCCGCACATCTTCCGGAAGACGCGCCTCGGCCTGTGATACCCGGTTTTGCACCTGAACCTGCGCCTGATCGGGGTCGGTTCCCGGACGGAAAGTGACGGTAGTGACCAGCACGCCGTCAGAGCCTGCGACGGATTTCATGTACATCATATTTTCGACGCCGTTGATGGCTTCTTCCAATGGCGTCGCCACGGTCTCCGCAATCACTTTCGGGTTGGCGCCGGGATATTCCGCCCGCACCTGCACGCTGGGCGGTACGACGTCAGGATATTCGCTGACCGGCAACAGCGGAATGGCGATCAAGCCGGTGATAAAAATCAAAATCGACAGCACGGCGGCAAAAATCGGCCTATCGATAAAAAAGCGGGAAAAGTCCATAGATCGGATTCTCAGATAAGGGATCAGTTGAGGGCGGCGCTGGTAGTCATGGCAACGTTCTTCGCGTTAACCGGCATCCCCGGCATAAACACCTTTTGTAAGCCATCGACGATAACTTTGTCGCCTGGGTTCAGCCCCTGCTTGACGATACGTAAACCGGCAGCCAGCCGCCCCGGCGCGATATCGCGACGCTGAGCTTTACCTTCTTTATCAACGATATAGACATATTTACGGTCCTGATCGGTCAGTACCGCTTTGTCGTCGATAAGCGTGGCTTTGAATTCAGCGCTGCCCGGCAAGCGGACGCGGGCAAAGAGTCCCGGCGTGAACAGACGCTGCGAATTGTCCAGCAGCGCGCGCATGCGGATCGTACCGGTGCTCGGCGTTAACTGATTATCCAGAAAATCCACTTTGCCCTGATGAGGGTAGCCCTCTTCGCCCACAAGGCCGATCTCAACCGGTAATGCCTGGTGGTTGCTGGAGGCCCCTTGCCCCCTGCGGGCAAGATTTTGATAGTGAAGATAGGTAGACTCATCCACGTCAAAGTAGACGTAAACCGTTTTCTGCGACACCAGCGTGGTAAGAACGCTGGCGGTATCGCCGGCGGTGACCAGATTACCGCTGGTGATCAACGCGCGGCTGGCGCGGCCGTCGATGGGCGCGGTCACTTTGGTGAAGTCCAGATTAAGCTGCGCGGCATCAACCGCCGCCTGGGCGGCGCGAATATCCGCTTGCGCCTGGACCGCAGCGGAGCGGCGCTGCTCCCACTCTTCCCGGGAAACCAGATTGGTATTGATTAATTTATCGGTGCGGTTTGCTTCACTGCGCGCCAGGTTGGCTTGCGTTTTCGCTCTCGCCAGGGTTGCCTGCGCCTGTTCCAGCGCCGCGCGATAGGTTCGATCGTCAATGGTGAATAACACCTCCCCCTTCTTCACCTCCTGACCGTCGGTGTAATTCACTTTATCAATGTAGCCAGAGACGCGGGGACGTAGCTGCACGCTTTCCACCGCCTCAATCCGGCCATTAAAGCTATCCCACTGACTAATGGATTTCACCACCACCTCAGCGGCGCTGACGGCAGGCGCTTGCGGCGCGGCGTTTTGCGCGACGCCTTCATCGCAGCCGGCGAGCAGCGCCGAGAGTAGCACCATACCTACTGCAGTCAGATGACGTTTTCCCCAGGTTTTTTGCAGGCTCATTATTTTTATTCCGGTAATTGTCGCCGCCGGGCAAGACGCTGCGGGAGACGCCGCGCCACTTCCTTTGTCCGGGCAGGCTTGAGGCCATTTGTGTCGTTCATCGCCACAAAACTGTAACAGTTGCGAATACACTATCGCGGCGATTGTAGGAAGGCGCTTAACTAAGTGCAAGAATAATTGTTGCACTTTCTGTGCTATTCCTCTGGCTGTAGAAAGGCCTGTTTACGGCAAGGAATTAATTGCAACAATAAAACTTGCAATTAATGCCAAAACGAGCCACCTTTAAATGCAACAATTAAAGATGCTTTTATAATTACGTGGAGCGCAAGATGAATACTGCTGCGGTAATTCATGATCTACTCGATTGGATCGACAATAATCTCGAGAGCCGTCTGGATATCGAGACCGTTGCCAGGCGCGCGGGCTATTCGAAATGGCACCTGCAGCGGATCTTCAAGGAGCACACCGGTTACCCTCTCGCTGAATATATTCGCATGCATAAGCTGCAAAGATCGGTCGAGCGCTTAGCCAACAGCGACGAGCCCATTTTAAACGTAGCGATAGCGCTGGGTTTCGACTCCCAGCAATCTTTTAACCGCAGCTTCAAACGCCAGTATGGTCAGGCGCCCGGCGCCTGGCGACGAAGCGTCTCCGGCTCTCAAACGCCACCACTGCGCTTACCGTCGTGATAATCGTCCTCAGGGAATCGGTGAGCGAACGGTAGAAGCACCTATGTTTAGCAGCTATCAGGGCGTAGCGCCTACCGTTATGATTGGCCCATACCAAACAAACAAGGACGCGTTACCATGCTGAACAAATCGTCGTTGGTGTTGTTATTGTTCCCTTTACTGCTGGCAGGTTGTCATCATCCTCAGCCCACGCCGCGCGCGGCGGCGAGCGCCACCGAAGTAGACGATCTATTCGCCAGCCTCCCTTCGTCGAAACCATCAAGTCGGGCTAACTACGCGTATCAGATAATGACCGCCGTCAAAGCCAAAATGCCTGATTCCGCGGAATATTCCGGCCAAACCTGTACACTTCGTATGTCGCTTCAGCGCGATGGCACTGTGAATTCCGCCAGCGTAGAAAAAGGCGATCGGCAACTCTGCGACAAGCTATTAGCTGCAATTAAGCAGGCCAAAATTCCTGCTGCGCCTGATGATGAAGCTTATCAAGGATTTAATAATGTCACGGTCGATTTTAAACCATAAGACCAGCGCTTAATTACCAGCAATACGGCATTCAACCGGCCGTCATCCGTAGTATATTAGAAGCAATCTCGGTTATCAGGTAATTGCAATGTCTTACTCCATCGGCGAATTTTCCCGTCTTTGCGGCATCAACGCAACCACGCTGCGGGCCTGGCAACGCCGGTACGGCCTGCTTAAACCCGAGCGCACCGATGGAGGCCACCGCCTCTATAACGATAACGATGTCCAGCTGGCGCTGAAAATTCTCGACTGGGTAAAAAAAGGTGTTCCCGTAAGCCAGGTCAAACCGCTGTTGACCCGCCCTGATAGCGGCCCAGGCAATAACTGGCTTGTCCTGCAGGACAACATGCTGCAGCGGCTGAAAGAGGGAAAAATCGAATCCCTGCGCCAGCTGATTTACGACGCCGGTCGGGAATATCCCCGCCCTGAGCTGGTTACCAACGTATTGCGCCCGTTACGCAGTAAGGTATCGGCTAATGTGCCGGCGATGCAGACCCTGCGTGAGATCCTCGACGGCATCATTATCTCCTACACCTCTTTTTGTCTTGAAGGCGATAAACGCGCGCCGGGCGATAACTCTCTGATTACCGGCTGGCACCTGAGCGACCCATGTGAAATCTGGCTGGAAGCGCTCATGCGCACCGGACAAGGTCATCGCATTGATGTGCTGCCGATGCCGCCCACCGCGCTGGCTCCGGAAATATTCCCTCAACGCCGCTGGTTACTGGTGACCTCGGGCCAGCTCACCGCCGCACGCCAGAGGCAGATAGACCTCTGGCGCCAGCACGTTGCCTCTCTGGACGTTATCTCGCTGTAAAAAAAGCTTTGCACCTGTGCGCCATGTTCTCCGCTAAAAAAGCACACCAAAAACTTGGACAAAAAATCATGATTGTGTAAGTTTAATATATCGGGTCGAACGCTTTTGCGGGACGGCTCATCCAGTGAGAACAAAGCGAGGAGTACGCCATGAATAAGCAACCTGTCATTGGCATCAGCGGCTGTTTAACCGGCTCGTCCGTGCGCTTTGATGGCGGACATAAACGATCGCCATTTGCGATGGATGAACTGGCGTCGTGGGTAACCTTCAAACCCATTTGTCCGGAAATGGCCATCGGCCTGGGCTCTCCTCGACCGGCCCTGCGCCTGGTGCAGACCGGCGCAGGTGAGATTCAGATGCGTTTTAGCAGCGACCCGCACGACGATGTCACGGGCAAAATGAAGAATTTTACCGCCGGTTACCTGCCTGGGCTCGGCGAATTAGCAGGCTTTATCGTCTGCGCCAAATCACCGAGCTGCGGCATGGAACGCGTGCGCCTGTATGATGAAAAAGGCAACCGCGGGCGCAAAGAAGGTACCGGCCTGTTTACCCGCGCGTTGATGGAAGCCTATCCGTGGTTGCCGGTAGAAGAGGATGGACGACTGCACGACCCGCAGTTAAGAGAGAATTTCGTCGAGCGTCTTTTCGCCCTACATGAACTGAATACGCTGCGGGCCAATGGCCTGACCCGTCGGGCGTTAATGGATTTTCATAGCCGCTATAAACTGCAGTTGCTGGCGCATCATCAGGCCGGCTATCGCGAAATTGGCCCTTTCGTCGCCTCGATGCATCAATGGCAGGACCTGGATGCCTTTTTCGTCGCCTACCGCGATAAACTGATGGCGATCCTGAAAAATACCGCCTCCAGGAAAAACCACACCAATGTGCTGATGCATATTCAGGGCTATTTCCGCGAACGGTTGAATAGCCGTCAGCGCGGTGAGCTGCGTGACGTGATACTACATTATCGCGCGGGGCTGCTCCCTATTCTGGCGCCCCTGACGCTGCTTAAGCACTACCTGGCCGAATATCCCGATCGCTATCTGCAGACGCAGAACTATTTTGATCCCTACCCGCAGGATTTAGCCCTGCGTCTGGGCGTCAATTAGCAGCCAGGCTATGCGCATTACGACGAAGCGTAGCTACTTCTTCTTGTTCATCATGGCTTTTAAATCGGCAAAAGGATTGTAGGTGGCTTCACCGACATCCTTTTGCGCATCTTCACCGGCCACCACTCTTGTACCGTACTGGTCGGCCTCAGTGTACTTGGAATGCTCGTGATCGTGACAATACAGACACAATAGTTCCCAGTTGCTGCCATCTTCCGGGTTATTGGTATGATCGTGATCGATGTGATGTACCGTCAATTCACGCAGGTTGGAGTAGACAAACTCGCGCGAGCAGCGTCCGCAGACCCATGGATAAATTTTAAGCGCCTTCTCGCGATAGCCACTTTCCAGGCGGGCATAGTTTTTAGGGATCAAAGCCATGGCAGATGTTACCTGTGATAAAGAGATAATTTACGATAATAGCGCCAATATAGCGTAAAACGGAGCAGGAAAGGAAATCGATGCGCAGACGTGAGCAGTAGCTAAATCCCGGCGTGGCGCCGGGAAGAGGATTATTAATGGCTGGTCACTGCCGCCGCCGCGACCGGATGATCCGCTGAAGCGACAACCGTGGTACGCGCAACTGGGTGGCGACCGTTATCGCTGGTTGCCGCCGCCACCGCCACCGGATGGTCAGCCGAAGCGACAGCCGCGGTGCGCGCCACCGGATGGTTACCGTTATCGCCGGTTGCCGCCGCTACCGCCACCGGATGATCGGCTGAGGCTACGGCTGCGGTCCTTGCGACCGGATGATAGCCCGCGAAGGCAGAAATACTCGCTGATGCTAATACCAGGGTCAAAATAATCTTTTTCATAATATCACCTCTAATAATAACCTGGATAACCAGGCAAAATATGGCAATCAATAAAGCCAATGGATGATTTACCGTAGCAAGCGGCAGTGGGCATGAATAGCTCACTGTTATTTAATTATGGATAACCCGGTACAAAGAAAATAAAAACGGGAGCCCTTAGGCTCCCGTTTCGCATTAATCCAGAAAACCGGATTACATGTTTTTAATGATCGCGTCGCCAAACTCAGAGCATTTCAGCAGTTTAGCGCCTTCCATCAGACGTTCGAAGTCATAGGTCACGGTCTTGGCAGCGATTGCGCCTTCCATGCCTTTAACGATCAGGTCTGCGGCTTCGAACCACTGCATGTGACGCAGCATCATTTCTGCAGACAGGATGATGGAACCTGGGTTCACTTTATCCTGGCCGGCATATTTCGGCGCAGTACCATGGGTGGCTTCGAACAGCGCGCACTCGTCGCCAATGTTGGCGCCCGGCGCGATACCGATACCGCCAACCTGCGCCGCCAGGGCGTCAGAAATGTAGTCGCCGTTCAGGTTCATACAGGCGATAACATCGTATTCAGCCGGACGCAGCAGGATTTGCTGCAGGAACGCATCGGCGATCACGTCTTTAACCACGATCTCTTTGCCGGTGTTCGGGTTCTTGATTTTCACCCACGGGCCGCCGTCGATCAGCTCACCGCCGAACTCTTCGCGAGCCAGCTGGTAACCCCAGTCTTTGAACGCGCCTTCGGTGAACTTCATGATGTTGCCTTTGTGCACCAGGGTCACGGAATCACGATCGTTGGTGATCGCGTATTCGATAGCGGCGCGTACCAGGCGTTTGGTACCCTCTTCAGAGCACGGCTTGATGCCGATACCGCAATGTTCCGGGAAGCGAATTTTCTTCACGCCCATCTCATCGCGCAGGAATTTGATAACTTTGTCAGCTTCGGCAGAATCTGCTTTCCACTCGATACCCGCATAAATATCTTCGGAGTTTTCACGGAAGATAACCATATCGGTCAGCTCCGGGTGTTTAACCGGGCTCGGGGTACCCTGATAGTAACGTACCGGGCGCAGGCAAACGTAGAGATCCAGCTCCTGACGCAGCGCCACGTTCAGAGAACGGATACCGCCGCCAACTGGCGTCGTCAGTGGACCTTTAATAGCAACGCGGTAATCACGAATCAGATCGAGGGTTTCAGCAGGCAGCCAGACATCCTGGCCGTAAACGTGGGTAGATTTTTCACCGGTGTAAACTTCCATCCAGGAAATTTTACGCTCGCCTTTATAGGCTTTCTCAACGGCGGCATCAACCACTTTCAGCATCGCTGGGGTAACGTCAACACCGATACCATCGCCTTCAATGAACGGGATAATCGGGTTATGAGGGACGTTCAGTTTGCCGTTTTGCAGGGTGATTTTCTGACCTTCCGCCGGAACTACTACTTTGCTTTCCATTAACCTCTCCTTCGAGCGCTTCTGGTTCTGCTCTTCCCTCTTCACGCGAGCCTGGTGTTGGCTTAGTCGGCCTACTCCTGAGTACCGGGTCGCCCCGCTAACCGGAGATTCGCGTCCGTGTTGCCTTCCTGCCTGTATTGCGAATCGGTTTGAGCAATTTTTTGTTAATAATTTGTAATGAGCATGTCAATACTACCTGAATGTTTGCGTCCATGAAAGGCATTCGTAATTAGGCTATAATGCGGCAATTGAGAGAGCCTGAAAATACCATGCAGAAAACTTCATTTAGAAAACATCGCGTTGAGCGATTCAGCACACAACAAGTGACCAGACAACGTAAAGAACGCCAGCTTAAAACTGTGATCTTGTTCAATAAACCCTACGATGTGTTGCCGCAATTTACCGACGAGTCCGGGCGCAGCACGCTGAAGGATTTTATTCCGGTCGCCGGCGTTTACGCCGCCGGTCGTCTTGACCGCGACAGCGAAGGTTTGCTGGTGCTGACCAACGATGGCGCGCTACAGGCAAAACTGACCCAGCCCGGTAAGCGCACCGGCAAGATTTATTACGTTCAGGTGGAAGGCGAACCTACAGAAGACGCGCTCAGCGCGCTGCGCGACGGAGTGACGCTAAACGATGGACCCACCCTACCTGCCGGCGTGGAGCTGGTGGATGAACCCGCCTGGCTTTGGCCGCGCAATCCGCCGATTCGCGAGCGTAAATCGATTCCCACTCGCTGGCTAAAAATCACCCTCTATGAGGGACGCAACCGTCAGGTTCGCCGGATGACCGCCCACGTCGGTTTCCCGACGCTAAGGCTAATTCGCTACGCCATGGGCGGCTATACGCTTGATGGTTTAGCCAACGGCGAGTGGCGTCAAACCGAATAACCGCATTCATAAGGAAGCTCGATGTTTAAACCGCACGTCACCGTCGCCTGCGTGGTACACGCCAAAGGCAAATTCCTGATTGTTGAAGAGACGATTAACGGCAAAGCGCTATGGAACCAACCAGCTGGTCATCTTGAGGCCAATGAGACCCTGGCGCAGGCCGCCGAACGCGAACTGTGGGAAGAGACCGGTATTCGCGCCGCGCCGCAGCACTTCATCCGCATGCACCAGTGGCAAGCCCCGGATAATACGCCGTTCCTGCGCTTTCTGTTTGCCATTGAGCTTAACGATACGTGCGCTACTGAACCGCATGATAGCGACATCGACCGCTGTCTGTGGCTCAACGCTGAGGAAATTCTTAACGCTAAAAACCTGCGCTCGCCGCTGGTGGCGGAAAGCATTCGCAGCTATCAGCAGGATCCGCGGCATCCGCTGTCGCTGATTGCGGAATTTAACTGGCCGTTCACAGGGGGTGCCTGAACGGTTGACGCGTGCTAGAATACGCCGCCTTGAAGTTCAATGTGGTGAGTATTCCAATGTCAGAAAGTCCAAAAAAAGTGATCGTCGGCATGTCCGGCGGCGTCGATTCCTCTGTTTCCGCCTACCTGTTGCAACAGCAAGGGTACAAGGTGGAAGGCCTGTTCATGAAGAACTGGGAGGAAGACGACGGTGAGGAATACTGCACCGCCGCTGCCGACCTCGCCGACGCGCAAGCCGTCTGCGATAAGCTCGGTATTGAACTGCATACCGTCAACTTTGCCGCAGAATACTGGGATAACGTCTTCGAGCTGTTCCTCGAAGAGTATAAAGCAGGCCGTACGCCGAACCCGGATATCCTGTGCAACAAAGAGATCAAATTCAAAGCCTTCCTTGAGTTCGCCGCAGAAGACCTCGGCGCTGACTACATCGCCACCGGTCACTACGTGCGCCGCGCCGATGTCAACGGCAAAAGCCAACTGTTGCGCGGGCTCGACGGTAATAAAGACCAGAGCTATTTCCTCTACACCCTCAGCCACGAACAAATCGCGCAAAGTCTGTTCCCGGTCGGTGAGCTGGAAAAACCGCAGGTGCGTAAAATCGCCGAAGAGCTGGATCTTATCACCGCGAAGAAAAAAGACTCTACCGGCATCTGCTTTATCGGCGAGCGTAAGTTCCGCGACTTCCTGGGCCGCTATCTGCCTGCGCAGCCGGGCAAAATCATCACCGTCGACGGCGATGAGATCGGCGAACACCAGGGGCTGATGTATCACACTCTCGGCCAGCGTAAAGGGCTCGGCATCGGCGGCACCAAAGAAGGTAGCGAAGATCCGTGGTACGTGGTCGATAAAGACGTGGAAAACAACGTGCTGATCGTCGCCCAGGGTCACGATCACCCGCGTCTGATGTCCGTCGGCCTGATTGCCCAGCAGCTACACTGGGTCGATCGTCAGCCGCTGCAGGGCACCCTTCGCTGCACGGTGAAAACCCGCTACCGCCAGACCGACATCCCCTGCACCGTGAAGGCGCTGGATGACGACCGCATCGAGGTTATCTTTGATGAACCCGTCGCCGCCGTGACGCCGGGACAGTCGGCTGTTTTCTATAGCGGCGAAGTGTGTCTCGGCGGCGGAATTATCGAACAGCGCCTGCCGCTGGCGTCTTGAACGACCATTTTCCGCCGGATGCCTGATTAACGCCCGGCGGGTTACAAGGAGTAAGCGTGGCGAAGAATTATTATGACATCACTCTGGCGTTGGCGGGCGTATGCCAGGCAGCGCGGCTGGTTCAGCAACTGGCGCATCAGGGGCATTGCGACAGTGACGCCCTGCACGTTTCGCTGAACAGCATCATCGATCTCGACCCGGATTCAACGCTGGCGGTATTCGGTGGTAGTGAAGCCAATCTTCGTCTCGGGCTTGAGACTCTGCTCGGCGTGCTGAATACCAGCAGCCGTCAGGGCCTCAACGCGGAACTCACCCGCTACACATTAAGCCTGATGGTGCTGGAACGTAAACTCGCCGCCAGCAAAGGGGCGATGGATACCCTCGGCAACCGCATCGGCGGCCTGCGCCGTCAGTTAGAACATTTTGATCTACAATCTGAAACGCTGCTCAGCGCGATGGCCGGCATTTACGTTGACGTCATCAGCCCGCTGGGGCCTCGCATTCAGGTCACAGGTTCCCCTGCCGTGCTGCAAAGCCCGCAGGTTCAGGCGAAGGTACGCTCTACCCTACTCGCCGGCATTCGTTCCGCCGTGCTCTGGCATCAGGTTGGCGGCGGACGTCTGCAGCTCATGTTTTCTCGCAATCGTCTGGTTAACCAGGCAAAACAAATTCTTGCTCATTTAACCCCGGAGTTATGATTTATGGAATTATCCTCACTGACCGCCGTTTCCCCCGTAGACGGCCGCTACGGCGATAAAGTCAGCGCGCTGCGCGGTATCTTCAGCGAATTCGGTTTGCTGAAATTCCGTGTACAGGTAGAAGTCCGCTGGCTGCAAAAACTGGCCGCGCACGCAGCGATCAAGGAAGTTCCTGCTTTTGCTGCCGACGCAAACGGTTTCCTTGATAAAATCGTTGCCGACTTCAGCGTAGAGGACGCGGAGCGTATCAAAACCATCGAACGCACCACCAACCACGACGTGAAAGCGGTAGAATATTTCCTCAAGGAAAAAGTCGCCGATATCGCCGAGCTGCACGCGGTGTCAGAATTCATTCACTTCGCCTGTACTTCTGAAGACATCAACAACCTGTCGCACGCGCTGATGCTGAAAACCGCCCGTGACGAAGTGGTGCTGCCTTATTGGCGCAAGCTGATTGACGCGATTAAAGATCTGGCGACCCAATACCGTGACGTGCCGCTGCTTTCTCGTACCCACGGTCAACCGGCGACCCCGTCCACCATGGGCAAAGAGATGGCCAACGTCGCCTACCGTATGGAGCGCCAGTACCGTCAGCTGAACCAGGTGGAAATCCTCGGTAAAATCAACGGCGCGGTCGGTAACTACAACGCCCACATCGCCGCCTACCCGGAAGTTGACTGGCATCAGTTCAGTGAAGAGTTCGTTACCTCGCTGGGAATTCAGTGGAACCCGTACACCACCCAGATCGAGCCGCACGACTACATCGCCGAGCTGTTTGATTGTATGGCGCGCTTCAATACTATCCTGATCGATTTCGATCGCGATGTGTGGGGCTACATTGCGCTCAACCACTTCAAACAGAAAACCATCGCGGGCGAAATCGGTTCTTCAACCATGCCGCATAAAGTGAACCCGATTGACTTCGAAAACTCCGAAGGCAACCTCGGCCTGGCGAACGCCGTCATGCAGCACCTGGCCAGCAAACTCCCGGTTTCCCGCTGGCAGCGCGACCTGACCGACTCCACCGTGCTGCGTAACCTCGGCGTGGGCATCGGCTATGCGCTGATCGCTTACCAATCCACCCTGAAAGGCGTGAGCAAACTGGAGCTGAACCAGGATCGTCTGCTGGACGAACTGGATCACAACTGGGAAGTGCTGGCTGAGCCGATCCAGACCGTCATGCGCCGCTACGGTATCGAAAAACCGTACGAGAAGCTGAAAGAGCTGACCCGCGGTAAGCGCGTCGACGCCGAAG
This sequence comes from Klebsiella sp. 141161, assembly GCF_050600815.1. NCBI lineage: Bacteria > Pseudomonadati > Pseudomonadota > Gammaproteobacteria > Enterobacterales > Enterobacteriaceae > Klebsiella > Klebsiella sp. 141161. Next base: position 220,984 of record NZ_JAQIRN010000007.1, read on the forward strand.
GCATGCAGCAGTTCATCGACGGCCTGCCGCTGCCGGAAGCAGAAAAAATCCGCCTGAAGGCGATGACCCCGGCTAATTACATCGGTCGCGCGACCACCATGGTCGACGAGCTGAAGTAACCAGCCTGACTCAGGTAGCATGGGCAATCTCTTCGCGCATGCTACCTGTCAATCACGACTTTCCACGCAGAAACACGCTCTCTCCCGCCTGGTTTAAATAATGTTTACCCCCAGCGCCACATAATCGCGTTAAACTATTCAAATCGTAAATGAAATGGAGAATGGGCATGCGCGTACTCGTCGTTGAGGATAATGCTCTGCTGCGCCATCACCTCAAGGTCCAGCTACAGGAACTGGGGCATCAGGTGGATGCCGCGGAAGATGCAAAGGAAGCAGATTATTACCTGGGCGAGCATATCCCGGATGTCGCCATCGTTGACCTTGGCCTGCCGGATGAAGACGGCCTGTCGCTGATCCGCCGCTGGCGTAGTCACGACGTATCGGTACCGGTACTGGTGCTGACTGCCCGTGAAGGCTGGCAGGATAAAGTCGAGGTGCTGAGCGCCGGCGCCGATGACTACGTCACCAAACCCTTCCATATCGAAGAGGTCGCCGCCCGCATGCAGGCGTTGCTGCGTCGCAATAGCGGCCTGGCCTCGCAGGTTATCTCGATCCCGCCGTTCCAGGTAGATTTATCCCGCCGCGAGTTGTCGGTCAATGACCAGCCGATTAAGCTCACCGCCTTTGAGTACACCATCATGGAAACGCTGATCCGTAACCGCGGCAAAGTGGTGAGCAAAGATTCGCTGATGCTACAGCTCTACCCTGATGCCGAACTCCGCGAAAGCCACACCATCGATGTGCTGATGGGGCGGCTGCGCAAAAAAATCCAGGCGCAATATCCGCAGGACGTGATCACCACCGTGCGCGGTCAGGGCTACTTATTCGAACTGCGCGGATGAAAGGCGTGTTGCGACATATCCTTCCGCTTTCTCTGCGCGTCCGCTTTCTGCTGGCGACCGCCGCCGTAGTGCTGATCCTGTCTCTGGCCTACGGCATGGTTGCGCTGGTAGGCTACAGCGTAAGCTTCGATAAAACCACCTTCCGCCTGCTGCGCGGCGAGAGCAACCTGTTCTATATGCTGGCGAAGTGGGAAAATAACCATATCGATGTCGATATCCCCGAACACCTGAACATGCAGAGCCCGACGGTGACGCTGATTTACGATGCCAAAGGCAAACTGCTGTGGGCGCAGCATGACGTCCCCTGGCTGGTGAAGCGAATCCAACCTGAATGGCTGAAGAGCAACGGCTTCCATGAAATCGAAGCCGATGTTGGCAGCAGTAGTCTGTTGCTGCGCAATAATGATGAAATTCGCGAGCAGCTTGACGCCATCCGCGAGGAAGATGACTCCTCGGAGATGACCCACTCGGTGGCGATTAATCTCTATCCGGCCACCGCGAAGATGCCGCAATTAAGCATTGTGGTGGTCGACACCATTCCGGTGGAGCTAAAACGCTCTTACATGGTGTGGAGCTGGTTTATCTACGTGCTGGCGGCCAACCTGTTGCTGGTCATCCCGCTGCTGTGGCTTGCCGCCTGGTGGAGTTTACGCCCTATCGAATCACTGGCGAAAGAGGTCCGCGAGCTGGAAGAACATCATCGTGAGAGGCTCGATTCTCACACCACTCGTGAACTTACCGGCCTGGTCAGTAACCTCAATCGCCTGCTGAAAAGCGAACGTGACCGCTACGACAAATACCGAACCACCCTCACTGACTTAACCCACAGCCTGAAAACACCGCTGGCGGTGCTGCAAAGCACCCTACGTTCGCTGCGCGGCGAGAAAATTAGCGTCAGCGAAGCGGAGCCGGTGATGCTGGAGCAGATTAGCCGCATATCGCAGCAAATCGGCTACTATCTGCACCGCGCCAGCATGCGCAGCGGCAATGCGCTTCTCAGCCGCGAACTACACCCGATCGCCCCACTGCTGGATAGCCTGACCTCTGCTTTAAATAAGGTCTACCAGCGTAAAGGGGTTAACATCACGCTGGATATTTCGCCGGAGATAAGCTTTGTCGGCGAGCAGAACGACTTTATGGAAGTGATGGGCAACGTGCTCGATAACGCCTGCAAGTACTGTCTGGAGTTTGTCGAAGTCTCGGTACGCCAGACCAACGACAACCAGTTGCATATTCTGGTGGAGGACGACGGTCCCGGTATTCCCCGTAACCAGCGCACGGCGGTATTCGATCGCGGCCAGCGCGCCGATACGTTGCGCCCGGGCCAGGGTGTCGGCCTGTCTGTCGCCCGCGATATCGTTGAACAGTACGACGGCGATATCCTGACCGGCGACAGCCTGCTCGGCGGCGCCTGCATGGAAGTTATCTTTGGCCGCCAGCTTCCTGATGATAAAGAGAGCTAACGCAACAGTTTTTTAACGACGCCTGCATCGCCGCGGCGCCGCATCCGTTATAATCCCAGACAGACACCTGCTGTGGAATATAAATATGGACTATCAATTAACGCTAAACTGGCCCGACTTTATCGAACGCTACTGGCAAAAACGCCCGGTAGTGTTAAAGCGCGGCTTCGCCAATTTCATCGACCCAATCAGCCCGGATGAACTGGCCGGCCTGGCCATGGAGAGCGAGGTCGACAGCCGCCTGGTGAGTCATCAGGACGGAAAATGGCAGGTCAGCCATGGTCCATTTGAAAGCTACGATCATCTTAGCGAAAACAACTGGTCGCTGCTGGTGCAAGCGGTGAACAACTGGCACGAGCCGACGGCGGCATTGATGCACCCCTTCCGCGCTCTGCCGGACTGGCGTATCGACGACCTGATGATCTCTTTCTCCGTCCCCGGCGGCGGCGTGGGCCCGCACCTTGATCAATACGACGTGTTTATCATTCAGGGTACCGGTCGCCGGCGCTGGCGCGTGGGCGAAAAGGTGCCGATGAAGCAGCACTGCCCGCATCCCGATCTGCTGCAGGTTGATCCGTTTGAAGCCATCATCGATGAAGAGATGGAACCTGGCGATATTCTCTACATTCCGCCAGGATTCCCGCATGAAGGCTATTCGCTGGAAAATTCGCTTAACTATTCGGTCGGCTATCGTGCGCCGAATGCCCGCGAGCTGTTCAGCGGCTTTGCTGACTATATTTTGCAACGTGAACTGGGCAGCCAGCGCTATGCCGACCCGGACGTGCCATCCCGCGACCATCCGGCCGATATTCTGCCGGTTGAACTGGATCGCCTGCGTGAGATGATGCTGGGGCTGATTAACCAACCTGAGCACTTTAAGCAGTGGTTTGGCGAGTTCATTACCCAATCCCGCCACGAGCTTGACGTGGCGCCGCCGGAGCCGCCATATCAGCCAGATGAAATTTACGATGCGCTGCAGCAGGGCGATAAGCTCGCCCGCCTCGGCGGCTTGCGCGTGCTGCGAATCGATGGCGAAGTGTTCGTCAACGGCGAGAAAATCAATTCTCCGCACCGCCCGGCGCTTGACGCGCTGGCAACGCACCTGTCGCTGCGCGCCGAACATTTCGGCGATGCGCTGGAAGACCCGTCGTTCCTCGCCATGCTGGCGGCGCTGGTCAACAGCGGCTATTGGTTCTTCGAGGACTGAGTCGGCACTCTGCCCGGTGGCGCTGCGCTTACCGGGCCTACAACGGCATCAACCACACCCTGCCCGGTGGCGCTACTACAAACCACATCAACCCACACCCTGCCCGGTGCGCTGCGCTTACCGGGCCTACAACGGCATCAACAACACCCTGCCCGGTGGCGCTACGCTTACCGGGCCTACAAACGGGCATCAACCCACATCCTGCCCGGTGGCACTGCGCTTACCGGGCCGACAAACGGCATCAACCCATACCCCGCCCGGTGGCGCTACGCTTACTGGGCCGACAAATGGCATCGGTACCGTAGGCCGGATAAGGCGTAGCCGCCATCCGGCATATTACCGCCGCTCTCCGGCACCTATTTCGACCGTATCCCCAGCCCAATCCTCAGGATATAACCCCTGCCTCACATCACGATGGAACGTTGAATATGGCCAATCACTCACGCGTCCGACAAGCCGGTGTTTCACTGGATTGATATAAACGTAATCCATATGACGCCGATAATCTTCATCATTACGGATGGTATGTTCCCAAAAACGCGGCTGCCAAATCTGGCTTTGCGCTAACGCACGCGTAAAAGACTTTTTAATCTCCCGCCAACGACCGGAATAATCGGAATCGCGTTCCGGCAACGTCCAGATACAGTGCATATGTTCAGGTAAAATAACCCACGCGTTAATCTGGAAGGGCTTTTTGCATTTAACGAGTGCGATCGCCGTGCGGAGTTGATCGATTCGACGAGTCAGAAGATCGCTTTGACGGTTTTGCAAATTGACGGTAAAAAACCAAGTGCCGCCGGGGATATAGCTGCGGCGATAATTTGACATCAGAGGTTCCCTCCTCTTCAGCTTAGATGGACTCTTTTTGCCCGGTGGCGGCTCACGCCTTACCGGGCCTACAGGACCGGGCTCTGGATTTAGCGTTTTGCCGTCAGCTCCGCAATCCGCACAATCACCCGCACGGCTTTTTCCATACCCTCCAGAGTGACAAACTCGTGCTTACCGTGATAGTTATAGCCGCCGGTAAACAGATTCGGGCACGGTAACCCCATGAAAGAGAGCTGGGCGCCGTCCGTACCGCCGCGGATTGGCTTTATCTGCGGCTCGATATCGCAGTCCACCATCGCCTGACGCGCGATGTCCACTACATGCGGATGGGCAATCACCTTCTCATGCATGTTGTAATAACTATCTTCGATCACCAGTTCGATGTAGCAATCCGGATGTAGCCCTTTACCGACCTTTTTGGCGATCTCCATCATTTTGCGTTTGCGCGCTTCAAACTGCTTGCGATCGAAATCACGCAAAATGTAGTGCATCTCCGCCCGATCAACGCTGCCCTTGATACTGGTCAGGTGATAAAAGCCCTCATAACCGTCGGTGGTTTCCGGTGCCTCACTGGCCGGCACTTCGGCGTGGATACGCGCCGCCAACGATAAAGCGTTAACCATCACCCCTTTCGCGGTGCCGGGATGCACATTATTGCCAACAATTTTAATGGTCACCGAGGCGGCATTGAAATTTTCAAACTCCAGTTCGCCGACCCCGCCGCCATCCACAGTGTACGCCCAGCGGGCATCAAACGCGGCGACGTCAAAGTGCTTCGCGCCTTTGCCGACTTCTTCATCCGGCGTGAAGGCGACGCGAATATCGCCGTGAGGAATCTTTTTCGCCTGCAGCGTCGCCAGCGCCGTCATGATCTCTGCGATGCCCGCTTTATCGTCGGCGCCGAGCAGCGTTTTACCGTCGGTGGTGATAAGCGTCTGGCCTAACAGTTGATGCAGAACCGGGAACATCACCGGCGACAACACTTCATCGCCGATGCCGAGGGCGATATCGCCGCCGCGGTAGTTTTCGACAATTTGCGGATTCACGTTCTTACCGCTGAAATCCGGCGAGGTATCAACGTGGGAAATAAAACCGATGGCCGGGATTTCGCCTGCGACGTTGGCCGGCAGGGTCCCCATCACCGTGCCCTTCTCACTTAACGTCACGTTGACCAGCCCCATCTCTTCCAGCTGGTTCTGCAGCAAGCGCAGCAGCTTCCACTGTCCTTCGGTACTGGGAACCTGACGCACGCCAGGCTTCGATTGCGTATCTAAAGAAACATACTGCAGAAAACGCTCAAGCAATTTATCCATGTGGCCACCCTCTTTTTTTGTGACAACATTATCAATAAGGGCGAAAAGACAAATATTGCGTCAGGTCATTTTTAGCCCGTAAACCAAAATTTAATACATTTACGTGCATTATGTGTAAAGGTGATACACCGCGGTACAACAATGATTGGCGATTACAATCGTTTGCCGTAAAATGCTGGCCCTTATTAATTATGTGCAACCCCAAAGGTGGTTAATCACAAACCCCGCAGCGATCCCTTTTCCGTTGCGTCTACATGGGACAGAGTCAAAAATTGAATATACAACCGCGTTCGCTTTCTCCGCTGGTACAACTGGCGGGAATTCGCAAAAGCTTTGATGGTAAGACCGTTATCTCCGATCTCAACTTAACCATCAATAATGGTGAATTTCTCACCCTGCTTGGCCCCTCTGGCTGCGGTAAAACAACCGTTCTTCGTCTAATCGCTGGTCTGGAAAGCGTCGATATCGGACGTATCCACCTGGAAGACCAGGATATTACCCATGTCCCGGCGGAAAACCGCCACGTCAATACCGTATTCCAAAGCTATGCGCTTTTCCCGCACATGACCGTGTTCGAAAACGTCGCCTTCGGCCTGCGGATGCAGAAAACCCCGGCGGCAGAAATCACCCCGCGGGTGGTGGACGCATTGAAAATGGTACAGCTCGAAGAGTTTGCCCAGCGTAAGCCTCACCAGCTCTCCGGCGGCCAGCAGCAGCGCGTCGCCATCGCCCGGGCGGTGGTCAACAAACCGCGTCTGCTGCTGCTTGATGAATCCCTCTCGGCGCTCGACTACAAGCTGCGTAAGCAGATGCAGAACGAACTCAAAGCGCTACAGCGCAAGCTCGGCATCACTTTTGTTTTCGTCACCCATGACCAGGAAGAAGCCCTGACCATGTCCGACCGCATTGTGGTGATGCGCGATGGCAAAATCGAGCAGGACGGTACCCCGCGTGAAATCTACGAAGAGCCGAAGAATCTGTTCGTCGCCAGTTTTATCGGCGAAATCAACATCTTCAACGCGACCGTTATTGAACGCCTGGATGAACAGCGCGTACGCGCCTGCGTCGAAGGCCGCGAGTGCAATATCTATGTCAACTTCGCCGTTGAAAAAGGGCAACAGTTGAACGTTCTACTGCGCCCGGAAGATCTCCGCGTTGATGAAATTCATCACGGCAGCGAAGCGGATGGCCTTATCGGTTACGTGCGCGAACGCAACTACAAGGGGATGACCCTTGAGTCAGTTGTTGAGCTGGAAAACGGCAAGATGGTTATGGTCAGCGAATTCTTCAATGAAGACGATCCGGACTTTGACCACTCACTCGACCAGAAAATGGCGATTAACTGGGTAGAAAGCTGGGAGGTTGTGCTGGCCGATGAAGAACACCAGTAAATTCCAAAATGTGGTGATCGCCACCATCGTGGGTTGGCTTGTGCTGTTCGTCTTTCTGCCCAACCTGATGATCATCGCCACCAGCTTCCTGACCCGCGACGATGCGAACTTCGTCAAAATGGTCTTCACGCTGGATAACTACTCGCGGCTGCTGGATCCGCTCTATTACGATGTGCTGCTGCACTCGTTGAATATGGCGCTGCTGGCGACCCTCGCCTGCCTGGCGTTGGGCTACCCGTTCGCGTGGTTCCTGGCGCGCTTGCCGCAAAAGGTACGCCCGCTGCTGCTGTTCCTGCTGATCGTCCCGTTCTGGACGAATTCGCTGATCCGCATCTATGGGCTGAAAATTTTCCTCAGTACCAAAGGCTATCTGAACGAGTTCCTGCTGTGGTTAGGGATTATCGATACGCCGGTACGCATTATGTACACGCCGTCAGCGGTAATCATCGGCCTGGTCTATATTTTGCTGCCGTTTATGGTGATGCCGCTCTACTCCAGTATTGAGAAACTGGATCGCCCGCTGCTGGAGGCGGCAAAAGATCTCGGTGCCAGCAAGCTGCAGACTTTTATCCGCATCATTATTCCACTGACCATGCCGGGAATTATCGCCGGCTGTCTGCTGGTGATGCTGCCGGCAATGGGGCTCTTTTACGTCTCAGACCTGATGGGCGGCGCCAAAAATCTGCTGATCGGCAACGTTATCAAGAGTCAGTTCCTTAATATCCGCGACTGGCCATTCGGCGCGGCAACCAGTATTACCTTAACGCTGGTGATGGGGCTGATGTTGTTGATTTACTGGCGCGCGGCGCGCCTGCTGAATAAAAAGGTGGAGCTGGAATGATCGGTCGACTGCTGCGCGGCGGCTTTATGACCGCCATTTACGCGTATCTCTACATCCCTATTATTATTCTGATCGTTAACTCGTTTAACCGTTCACGCTTTGGTATCAACTGGCAAGGCTTCACCACCGACTGGTATAGCCTGTTGATGAATAACGATAGCCTACTGCAGGCCGCCCAGCACTCGCTGACCATGGCGGTGCTGTCGGCAACCTTCGCCACGCTTATCGGCTCACTCACCGCCGTGGCGCTGTATCGCTACCGTTTTCGCGGTAAACCGTTCGTCAGCGGAATGCTTTTCGTCGTGATGATGTCGCCGGATATCGTGATGGCTATCTCCCTGCTGGTGCTGTTTATGCTGATCGGTATTCAGCTGGGCTTCTGGTCGCTGCTGTTTTCGCATATCACCTTCTGTCTGCCATTCGTGGTGGTGACCGTGTTCTCTCGCCTGAAAGGCTTTGATGTGCGCATGCTGGAAGCGGCGAAAGATCTCGGCGCCAGCGAGATGACCATCCTGCGCAAAATCATCCTGCCGCTGGCGCTGCCGGCGGTAGCGGCCGGGTGGCTATTGAGCTTTACCCTGTCGATGGATGACGTGGTGGTCTCATCGTTCGTTACTGGTCCGGGTTATGAAATCCTGCCGCTGAAGATCTACTCCATGGTGAAGGTCGGCGTTTCACCAGAAGTGAACGCGCTGGCGACGATTCTGTTGGTTCTTTCGCTGGTGATGGTTATCGCCAGTCAGTTAATTGCACGTGATAAAACTCAGGGGACGTTAAAATGAAAAAATGGTCACGCCACCTGCTCGCTGCGGGCGCTCTGGCTTTGGGCATGGGCGCCGCGCAGGCGGACGATAGCAAAACGCTCTACTTCTATAACTGGACCGAATACGTGCCGCCAGGCCTGCTGGAACAGTTCACCAAAGAGACCGGTATCAAGGTGATCTATTCGACCTACGAGTCGAATGAAACCATGTACGCCAAGCTCAAAACCTATAAAGACGGCGCTTACGATCTGGTGGTACCATCGACCTATTTCGTCGACAAAATGCGTAAAGAAGGCATGCTGCAAAAGATTGACAAGAGCAAGCTGAGTAACTTCAGCAACCTCGATCCGCAGATGCTGAACAAACCTTTCGACCCGAATAACGACTACTCGATTCCCTACATCTGGGGCGCGACGGCAATCGGCGTCAATAGCGATGCTATCGACCCGAAAACCGTAACCAGTTGGGCCGACCTGTGGAAACCGGAATATAAAAGCAGCCTGCTGCTGACCGACGACGCGCGCGAGGTGTTCCAGATGGCGCTGCGCAAACTGGGCTATTCCGGCAACACCACCGATCCAAAAGAGATTGAAGCGGCTTATAACGAGCTGAAAAAGCTGATGCCAAACGTCGCGGCGTTCAACTCCGATAACCCGGCAAACCCGTATATGGAAGGTGAAGTGAACCTTGGCATGGTCTGGAACGGTTCCGCTTATGTCGCGCGTCAGGCTGGCACCCCGCTGGAAGTGATTTGGCCAAAAGAAGGCGGCATTTTCTGGATGGATAGCCTGTCGATTCCGGCGAATGCCAAAAACGTTGACGGCGCGCTGAAGTTGATTAACTTCCTGCTGCGCCCTGATGTCGCGAAACAGGTAGCCGAAACTATCGGTTATCCGACGCCAAACCTGGCCGCGCGCAAAATGCTCAGCCCGGAAGTCGCCAACGATAAATCGCTGTATCCGGATGCCGCCACTATCGAAAAAGGCGAATGGCAAAATGACGTCGGCAGCGCCAGCGCCATTTATGAAGAGTATTACCAGAAGTTGAAAGCCGGTCGCTAATTGTCATACTATGCTGGATAGCGCGATGTTATCCAGCATATAAAAAATTAATATATTCACTGTCAATCACCCGCGAAAACACAGGCTTATAAAGTACTGCGGGTTATTCATTTCATCCGAATTTATTCAATAATTATATGTATTGCATCTCACCCGTCGCCGTCGATACTTTACATCGATGTTGCCGCTTTGCGGGTAGCCCTAACCGGGATAAATAAGAGAAGGCAACTCTACCGCCATTATTTAGCGATAAAAACATAACCAGCAGAAATACCTAAAGGATTAACCGCCGCTCTTACATAAGGAAATGGAATAATGAATGATATAAAAATTAACCCCCCTCCACTCTTCGGTATTACAGAAGTTAATGATATTCACTGCGATATAAAAAGAAACATCCTCCGAGGAAATGGAACTGGCGTAACTATATGGTTACTTTTAATAATTGGAACTATTTACTCTCTTTTTCTGGTGGGGCCTCTACTAACCCATTCCGATGAAATCTTTTACGCCATATTATTCGTTATTTTTATATTATACTACAGTATATATGTGCTACGCGTGGCCATAACACAGCCTAAAAGCTTAATCATCAGACTGAATCGCAAGCGACAGCGGGTGTATATTCAACATCATATTACTTCCTATAACATCTTTGCCAGATGGCCTATCGAAACGCTGACTTATGACTGGAAAGAGATAGTCGCTAACTTTAAGACCGGATCCGGGAAAAGCTGCGGTTGTACGTGGTATGAGTGGCGTGTTACTGAACCCAGCGGTTACCAAAGAAAATTTGTTATTAGCGCCGATCATAGTGCTTCGCTATTTTCACGTTTTACCATTGAAAACGAAGATTTTCTCTTTAGCTATGCGAAATCATGGGCATGGTGTGAAAACTACATGCGCGGCATGATGACGCCTGTCCATATTTTACCGCCAGAGCCTCAACACTCATTTAAATATTGCATGTTATTAGTTAGTCGGGGTTTCCTGCGTGCTGATATAAATGATAAATGGTCAACTATTATTCCTTTCCGGAACCCTTTCTTCTGGATTCTGGCTCTTTTCATGCTGCCAATGATGATACCTGATGCATTAATAACGTATGTGGTGTTACGAATAAAACCCGACACCCCGTGGTCTGATTCAGCACGGGCGGAATCAACGTCGAACAATTAAAAATAGTCATTTCCGTATATCGGCGACATTTGATAACATTACAAGGAGTGGCCACATTGGAAATTAACAGAGCAATGCCACCGTTGTTCGGCGTTACTACGGCGAATGATATTTATTGTGATATAATAACCAACATGAATATCGGTATGAACATGAATAGCATGACGCGAAATGTAACAATACCGACACTACTGATAATTATCACTTCACCTTTCCTATACCTTTGCTTTAGTCTACTGGAGGAAAATGACATTTTACTCTTCCTTGGTCTGGCAGGTTGTGCATTAATTTATTTTTGTATCTACGCATTACGATGCGCTTTAGAACACCCTAAAACGCTCACCATCAGGTTAAATCGCCAACAGCAGAAAGTTTATATTCAAAAACATCAGCGTACATTTAATATTTTTGCTAAATGGCCCATTGAAACAATCATTTATGACTGGAATCTTATAGAGGCCCATTTTGGTCAGCATGTCAGTCGCTATTATGGTCCCCAGTCGTGGTACCGCTGGCATGCTGTTTCATCTAATGGTACCAAAACCAGTTTTACCATTAGCGAAGATATTTTACCGATGTGGTCTCCCTACTCTCGCCTTAAAGCCGATATGACTACGATTATCTCTGGCTATGAAGCATCATGGGAATGGTGTAACCACTATATGAGTGGCGCGATGCCCAACTTGCGTTTAGTCTCACCTGAAAACGAATACAGCTATAAATACTGCATCACGGCAATCAGCAGTCGAATAGTGCTACGTGCCAATCAGAATGACAAATGGACCACAATCTTTCCTCTCAGGGACCCATTTTTCTTAACATTTTCTATAGTTATTGTTCCCTTCATTTTACTAGACGCATTAGCAATGCGCTGGATTATGCGAAGACTTCCCGACACCCCGTGGTCTGACTCCGCGCAGACGGAATCTACGTTGGATAGTTAAAAGTTAGAAGTAGCCAGAGTGGCTTACAGACCTGTTCTTGCGAGCATTAAAATTTGTCCATATTATTCAGGCAGACAGGTATTCAATTTTTTTAAGCAATAACTCATCGCGGTCGGAAACTTCCGACCGTTAAGATGTTTCTATATATAGGTAAAGCTCTCTGGCTCCATACGCCGACGACAATGGCCGCGATCAACATGATCGCTTCGATAACCAGCGGATTATGCATAGTCTGACTCCTGTCATGACGTTTCATCCTTGTCAACAGCGCTGCCGGAAGCAATGGGCTGTGCCCATGCTACCTGGCAGGCTGCTTCAGTTTATAGCGAGTTTTCCTGCAGCAGCTTATCAATGAACTCGGGCACTACTTCGCTTGCCAGCCCGTAATGTTTCTCAGCGAATTCGCTGCCGACCTGGCTGGGTTCAAGGTTTAGCTCGACGGTATGCGCGCCGTGCAGACGGGCTTCATGGACGAAACCCGCCGCCGGATAAACGTGACCGGAGGTTCCGATAGCGATAAAGATATCGGCCTCGGCCAGCCCGCTGTAGATCTCATCCATTCCCAGCGGCATCTCGCCAAACCATACCACGTGCGGGCGCAGCGCCGCCGGGAACTGGCAGCAGTGGCATTTGTCATCCGCCGTCACGTCGCCGGTCCATTCCAGCACCTGCCCGCTCCACGAACAGCGTACTTTCAGCAGCTCGCCGTGCATATGGATAACCCGGCGGTTACCCGCGCGCTCGTGCAGATTATCAATATTCTGCGTCACCAGCAGAAAACGATCGCCAAGCGCCTCTTCCAGCTTCGCCAGCGCCAGATGCGCGGCATTGGGCGCGATTTCCGCACTCTGCAACTGGCGGCGGCGGGCGTTATAAAACGCCTGCACCAGCGCCGGGTCGCGGGCAAAACCTTCCGGTGTCGCCACGTCCTCCACCCGGTGTTCTTCCCACAGGCCGTCGGCGGCGCGGAAGGTTTTAATCCCCGACTCTGCCGAAATACCGGCGCCGGTTAACACCACCACCCGCGGTTTATCTATTGCCTGCGGCGGCGTTTTGTCTTCGCCGAAGAAGACACGTTGCCGTAAGCGATCGCGCAACTGGCGTTTTTTACGGCGGAAACGGCTTAAGCGATGTAAGCGGCGCGACAGCATAGCTACCCCTGTAATTAATGAGTCAAATGAAGGAAGGCCGCACCGCGCATACCTCCGGCGTCGCCATGACGCGCGCGCTCAATGCGCGGCACCCGGGCGACCGGAAGCAAATGACGCGGCAGGCGCTGCGCCAGCCCTTCGGTTATAGCAGTAAAATTAGATAATCCGCCACCCAACACCAGCAGATCCGGATCGACAATGGTGAGGATATTGCCCAGACAAACGGCCAGTAGATCGAGATAACGCTCGACGTGCTCCCGCGCCTGCGCATCACCCTGCAGCCACAGATCGACGATCTGCGGCGAAGTTAAGGATTGGTGATAAAAATGCTGATACAGCCAGGCGAATCCGCGGCCGGAAAGATAGTTCTCAATGCAGCCGAGCTGGCCGCAGCCGCAGCGGGTCAGCGGAAAATCGCGCCCCACCACTTCCAGGGCATCCACCGGTAGACGAATATGGCCGAACTCGCCGGTGATGTAGCTGTGACCGGTAATCGATTTGCCGTTAAGCACGATCCCGCCGCCGACGCCGGTGCCGAGGATTAATCCCATCACCAGCGGATATTGGGTAAATTCATCATCCCACGCTTCAGATAACGCAAAGCAGTTAGCGTCATTATCAAGACGTACTTCGCGCCCCAGGCGCGCGCTGAGATCAACGCGCAGCGGGTGGCCGCTGGCGGCGGGTACGTTGGCGGCATACAGCTTGCCGTCCGCGGTTTCCGGCATGCCGGGGATACCGATACCGACCGCGCCCTCCACGCCAAAGCGCCGATCGGCTTCGCGAACCAGCGCTTCAATCGCCTGCAGGAAAGCCTCATAGCTTTCCGTTGGAGTGGCAACGCGTTTTTCCCACTGAAGTTGCCGGGCGTTATCAAACACCCCCAACGCTATCTTGCTGCCGCCAATGTCAAATCCGTAATACATTTAGCCATTCCTCTTATTAGCCCCAACCCCACATCCTTTGGGCGGCCTCTGCTGTCACAGAATTGGCTTAATAGATGCAGCGTTGAAGGGCCACGACGATAAATTACTGGCCACTCAGCACCCTCGCCGGGTCAATACGACTGGCGCGGCGGGCGGGATACCAACTGGCCAGCAAACTCAGCAACAGTGCTGTCACCAGCACATAAACGACATCCAGCCAGTGCAATTCAGACGGCAGGAAGTCAATAAAATAGATGTCGCCGGAAAGGAATTTATGCCCGATCAACGCTTCGATACCGTTGATAATCGATGTCAGCTTCAGCGCGGCTAACACGCCGATAACCACCCCGATCAGGCTCCCGACCGAACCGGCCAATAAACCATACCATACGAAAATCGCGCGGATTAAGCCGTCTTTCGCGCCAAGCGTGCGCAGCACCGCAATATCGCCGCTTTTATCTTTCACCGCCATCACCAACGTCGAGACAATGTTAAAACAGGCGACGCCAATCACCAGTACCATGGCGAGATACATAATGGCGCGGATCATTTGAATATCACGATACATATAGCCGTAGGTGCCGATCCAGCTCTTTATATAGACGTAGCTGTTGGTTACCTCGCCGGCGTCGCGTACCAGCGTATTGGCGTGGAAGACGTCGGTGACTTTAATGGCGATGCCGGTCACGCTGCTGCCCATATCCAGATACTGCTGGGCGTCCGCCATCGGGATCATCGCGAAGCTATGGTCCAGTTGGCCGCTCAGTTGCAGAATGCCGCTCACGTGTAGCCTGACGCGTTTCGGCTGCAACAGCTGGTGCTCGGAATCTGAATTGGGGATCATGATAGACACCCAATCGCCCTGCTTCACGTGCAGCGCATCGGCGACACCTTTACCCAGAATCACCTGCTGCTCGCCGGCTTTAAAACTAGCCCAGGCATTGTTCTGCACAAAGTTTGGTAATGAACTCAGGCGGCTCTCCTGCTGCGGATCGACGCCCTTGACCTGAATGGCGCGCATATTGCTGCCGCTCTCCACCAACCCGGTAAAGTTGATATAAGGCGCAGCGGCGACGATGCCTTTCACTTTTTCAACTTTCGTCAGCGCTTCGTTCCAGTTATTCCACGGCTGGTTAACCGGCTCGATTTCGCCGTGCGGCACCACCGCCAGAATGCGGTTGTTGAGCTCGCGCTCGAAACCATTCATCGCGCTCAGGCCGACGATCAGTACCGCCACCCCTAATGCGATGCCGATAGTAGAGATGACGGAAATCAGCGAGACCATACCGCCGCGGCGTCTGCCGCGGCTAAAACGCAGCGCAATCAGTAACGATAACGGTGAAGCCATTACTGGGCCCCCATCAGGGTCAGGTCAGCCGTCAGGCGGCCATCGCGCATCTCCAGTTGGCGGTTCATTCGTTTCGCCAGCTGCAAGTCATGGGTCACTACCAGGAAAGCGGTACGCTGCGCCACGTTAAGCTCGCCCAGCAGCTCAAAAATGCTGTCGGCATTGCGGGCGTCGAGGTTGCCGGTCGGTTCATCCGCCAGTACCAGCCGCGGTTTGTTCACCAGCGCGCGAGCAATCGCCACGCGCTGGCGCTCACCGCCGGAAAGCTCCGACGGACGATGGTGGCTACGGTGCTCCAGACCGACCGCCTGCAACATCGCTTTCGCCTGGCGTTCGATATCCGCCGCTTTTTTCTTACCAATCAGCAGCGGCATCGCCACGTTTTCCAGCGCGGTAAAATCCGGCAGCAGATGGTGGAACTGATAGATAAACCCGAGCTCGCGGTTACGCAGATCGGCGCGAGCCGCGGCGGAGAGCGAGCTCATCGGCTGACCGGAGAAAATAACATCGCCGGAGGTCGGCGTATCCAGCCCGCCAAGCAGGTGCAGTAGCGTACTTTTGCCGGAGCCTGAAGAGCCGACAATCGCCATCATTTCACCCTCTTGAATGCTGAAGCTGACATCGTGCAGCACATCGGTTTGCACGTTGCCTTCCTGATAGCGTTTGCACAGGTTGTCGCATTGCAGCAGGATCTTATTCATAACGTAAAGCCTCAGCGGGTTGGGTGGCGGCAGCGCGCCAGGAAGGATACAACGTAGACAGCAGGGCCAGTGCCATCGCCACCAGAGCGATAATAATCACCTGCAGCGGCTCAATCGCCACCGGCAGGGCCGCGCCGTCCAAAAACGCGCCGATAATCGGCATTAAATTATTAAGCTGGCTGGCCAGCAGCACGCCGAGCAGCGCGCCAAGCAGGGCGCCCACGATCCCGGCGCTGGCACCCTGTACCATAAAGACGGCCATGATCTGCCGCGGCGTCAGCCCCTGGGTCTGCAGAATAGCCACCTCGCCCTGCTTCTCCATCACCATCATGCCAAGCGAGGTAATAATGTTAAAAGCGGCGACGGCGACGATCAGGCTCAGCAGCAGCCCCATCATATTTTTTTCCATCCGCACGGCCTGGAACAGCTCGCCTTTACGCTCGCGCCAGTCCTGCCATTTGGTACCTTCCGGCAGCGTCTGCTGGCTGAGGGTGTCAACCTGCAGCGGCTGGCTAAGCCACAATCGCCAGCCGGTAATATTGCCCAGCGGATAGCGCATCAGTCGAGAGGCATCATCGATATTGGTCAGCATTTGATAGCCGTCAACTTCGCTGTTGGCGGCGAAGGTGCCGATGACGTTAAACAGACGCTGGCTCGGCACGCGTCCCATCGGCGTAAACTGGCTGGCGGAAGGCACCATGACGCGAATTTGATCGCCGCGGTTAACCCCCAACTGACCCGCCAGCTGTTCGCCGAGAATGACGTTATATTTACCTGCCTGCAGATCGCTCTGTTTGACGTTGACGAGGTAAGGCGTCAGCGGATCTTTTTGCGCCGGGTCGATGCCCAGCATTACGCCGACGGCGACGCTGCGGGCGCTTTGCAGCACCACATCACCGGTGGTGAGCGGCGCGACGCGCGTCACGCCCTGCAGCTTAACGGCGCTTTCCGGCATTTTTTGCGGGTTGATAGAGCCCTGTTGGGCGCTAATGATAGCCTGCGGCATCAGCCCCAGGATGTTGTTTTGCAGCTCGCGCTCAAAACCGTTCATCACCGACAGGACGGTCACCAGCGCCATCACGCCAAGCGTAATGCCGATGGTCGAAAGCCAGGAGACGAAACGGCCGAAGCGGTCGGCTGCGCGCCCGCGCATGTAGCGAAGGCCGATAAATAGTGCGGCAGGTTGGTACATGTAATCCATCTGGTTGCTGATAGCCGATGTTCGAGTATATATGGCATAACCCAACGCGTAAATCGCTGATACGGTAGATTTTTTCGCCAAAACAACAAAATAATAGTTTTAAATCAGGAAGTTAATTTAGAGTGTATATATTTATCAATCGCCACGCGCTGTAGAAAACCTGGCGCAGAAGGCCATTCGGGTTGGCGAAATCAGACCAATTGCGGATAATCAGAGACATTGAATATCAGCAATTTGCCCCTACATCGTAGAGCGAGTTGGCCGACTGCGGCCAAACAGTACAAACAATCGCCTGATGGGATAGGCGCTAAGGGATCCTGACAACCGTTATGCCTGAACAATATCGCTATACTCTGCCGGTCAAAGCCGGCGATCAGCGCCAGCTTGGCGAACTCACCGGCGCCGCCTGCGCCACGCTGGTAGCCGAAATGGCCGAACGCCATCACGGCCCGGTGGTGCTGGTTGCGCCCGACATGCAAAACGCCCTGCGTCTGAATGATGAAATCAGGCAATTTACCGATAGCATGGTGATAGGCCTCGCTGACTGGGAAACCCTGCCTTACGATAGCTTTTCGCCCCATCAGGATATTATCTCTTCGCGCCTTGCCACTTTATACCAGTTGCCGACCATGCAGCGCGGCGTGCTTATCGTTCCGGTCAGCACTCTGATGCAGAAGGTCTGCCCGCATAATTATCTGCACGGTCACGCGCTGGTAATGAAAAAAGGGCAGCGTCTGTCGCGCGATGCGCTACGCACGCAGTTAGATAGCGCCGGTTACCGCCATGTCGATCAGGTGATGGAACACGGCGAATACGCGACCCGCGGCGCGCTGCTCGACCTTTTCCCGATGGGTAGCGAGCAGCCCTATCGCCTCGATTTCTTTGATGACGAAATAGACAGCCTGCGGTTATTCGATGTTGATAGCCAGCGTACCCTGGAAGAAGTCGAGGCCATCAATCTGCTGCCGGCGCATGAGTTCCCGACCGACCAGGCGGCGATCGAGCTGTTCCGCAGCCAGTGGCGCGATCGTTTTGACGTGAAGCGCGATCCGGAACATATCTACCAGCAGGTGAGCAAAGGTACCCTACCCGCCGGGATCGAATACTGGCAACCGCTGTTCTTCAACGAACCGCTGCCGCCGCTGTTTAGCTATTTCCCGCCCAGTACGCTGATTGTGAATACCGGCGATTTGGAGCACAGCGCCGAGCGTTTCCAGAATGAAACCCGCGCCCGCTTTGAAAACCGCGGCGTCGATCCGATGCGCCCGCTGTTACCGCCGGAACAACTGTGGCTTCGTAGCGACGAACTTTTTAGCGAGCTGAAAAAATGGCCGCGGATCCAGTTAAAAACCGAGCGTCTGGCGGAGAAAGCCGCTAATACTAACCTCGGCTATCAACCCCTGCCCGAGCTGGCGATCCAGGCGCAGAATAAAGCGCCGCTGGACAATCTGCGTCGCTTCCTTGAATCCTTCAGCGGCCCGGTGATTTTCTCAGTTGAAAGCGAAGGCCGCCGCGAGGCGCTGGGCGAAATGCTGGCGCGCATCAAAATTGCGCCAAAACATATATTGCGCCTGCAGGAAGCCACCGGAAATGGCCACTTCCTGATGATCGGCGCCGCCGAGCACGGATTTATCGACAGTCAGGCCAATCTGGCGCTGATTTGCGAAAGCGATCTGCTGGGCGAACGCGTCGCCCGCCGCCGTCAGGATTCCCGCCGTACCATCAACCCCGATACGCTCATTCGCAACCTGGCGGAACTGCATATCGGCCAGCCGGTGGTGCACCTTGAACACGGCGTGGGTCGTTATGCCGGGATGACCACCCTCGAAGCGGGCGGCATCAAAGGCGAATACCTGATGCTGACCTACGCCAACGACGCCAAACTGTATGTGCCGGTATCATCGCTACATCTGATCAGCCGCTACGCCGGTGGCGCGGAAGAAAATGCGCCGCTGCATAAACTCGGCGGCGACGCCTGGGCGCGGGCAAGGCAAAAAGCGGCGGAGAAAGTGCGCGACGTGGCCGCCGAACTGCTGGATATTTACGCCCAGCGCGCGGCCAAAGAAGGCTTCGCCTTTAAGCATGACCGCGAGCAGTATCAATTATTCTGCGACGGTTTCCCGTTCGAAACCACGCCGGATCAGGCACAGGCGATTAACGCCGTCCTCAGCGACATGTGCCAGCCGCTGGCGATGGACCGTCTGGTCTGCGGCGACGTTGGCTTTGGGAAAACCGAAGTGGCGATGCGCGCCGCTTTCCTCGCCGTCGAAAACCACAAACAGGTGGCCGTGCTGGTGCCGACCACCCTGCTCGCCCAGCAGCACTACGATAACTTCCGCGACCGCTTCGCCAACTGGCCGGTACGCATTGAGATGCTATCGCGTTTCCGCAGCGCTAAAGAGCAGGCGCAGATCCTCGAACAGGCGGCTGAGGGTAAAATCGATATTTTGATCGGTACCCATAAGCTGCTGCAAAATGAAGTCAAGCTGCGCGACCTGGGTCTACTTATCGTCGATGAAGAACACCGCTTCGGGGTGCGTCATAAAGAACGTATCAAGGCGATGCGCGCGGACGTCGATATCCTGACGCTGACCGCCACGCCGATCCCGCGTACGCTGAATATGGCGATGAGCGGAATGCGCGATCTGTCCATTATCGCCACCCCGCCAGCTCGCCGTCTGGCGGTAAAAACCTTTGTCCGCGAATACGACGCGCTGGTGGTTCGCGAGGCGATTCTGCGTGAAGTCCTGCGCGGCGGCCAGGTCTACTATCTGTATAACGATGTTGAAAATATTCAGAAAGCGGCGGATCGTCTGGCTGAACTGGTACCGGAGGCGCGAATTGCCATCGGTCACGGCCAGATGCGCGAACGTGAACTGGAACGGGTGATGAACGATTTCCATCACCAGCGTTTTAATGTGCTGGTTTGCACGACAATCATTGAAACCGGCATCGATATCCCGACCGCCAATACCATCATCATTGAGCGCGCCGATCACTTCGGCCTTGCCCAGCTGCACCAGCTGCGCGGCCGCGTGGGTCGTTCGCACCATCAGGCCTACGCCTGGCTGCTCACCCCGCATCCGAAAGCCATGACCACCGACGCGCAGAAACGCCTGGAAGCTATCGCGTCGTTAGAAGACCTTGGCGCCGGCTTTGCCCTCGCGACCCACGATCTTGAAATCCGCGGCGCTGGCGAACTGCTGGGAGAAGGTCAGAGCGGGCAGATGGAAACTATCGGCTTTTCACTGTATATGGAATTGCTGGAGAACGCTGTCGATGCACTGAAAGAGGGTCGCGAGCCGTCGCTGGAAGATCTCACCAGCCAGCAGACGGAAGTGGAGCTGCGCATGCCGGCGCTGCTGCCGGATGACTTTATTCCCGACGTTAACACCCGCCTGTCGTTCTATAAGCGTATCGCCAGCGCCAAAAATGAACACGATCTCGATGAAATCAAAGTCGAGCTGATCGATCGCTTTGGCACATTGCCGGATGCGGCGCGTAATTTGCTGGATATCGCGCGCCTACGCCAGCAGGCGCAAAAGCTGGGGATCCGCAAGCTGGAGTGCAATGAAAAAGGCGGCGTGATCGAGTTTAATGAGAAAAATAACGTTAACCCGGTCTGGCTTATCGGTCTACTGCAGAAACAGCCGCAGCATTACCGGCTGGATGGGCCGACAAGGCTCAAATTCTTCCAGGAGCTTGATGAGCGTAAAACGCGCATGGACTGGGTAAACCAGTTTATGCGTCAGCTAGAAGAGAACGCCAGCGCATGATAAAAAAGAGATGCGGTTGTCAGAACCGCATCTCTTTACCTGTCACAGTTAGCAAACTTTACAAACATTTTGCAATCCACCTGGATTTCCCAACACTCTCCCGCGCCATAATTGACATTGATTATCTTATAAAAATAACCGTTTGTTTATTGTGGAATTATGGTAATGATAAATATCTCGCGTGTTTCAACCTGGCTTACGGCATTCGCTCTCGCGGCGACGCTGGCCCTTCCCGCCCGCGCCAATACCTGGCCGCTACCGCCGAGCGGTAGCCGGCTGGTCGGGCAGAATCAGTTTCATGTGGTGCAGGATAACGGCGGATCGCTGGAAGCGATTGCTAAAAAATACAACGTCGGTTTTCTCGCGCTGCTGCAGGCTAATCCTGGCGTCGATCCTTATGTGCCGCGCGCCGGGAGCGTGCTGACTATCCCGCTACAGACGCTGCTGCCTGACGCCCCCCGTGAAGGTCTGGTGCTCAATATCGCCGAGCTGCGCCTGTACTACTATCCGCCGGGACAGAATAGCGTGACCGTTTACCCGATCGGTATCGGCCAGCTTGGCGGCGATACTCTGACCCCGACGATGGTCACTACCGTTTCCGATAAGCGCGCCAACCCCACCTGGACACCAACCGCCAACATCCGCGCACGATATAAAGCGATGGGGATCGATTTACCTGCGGTCGTTCCAGCCGGGCCGAATAACCCGATGGGGCATCACGCGATTCGTCTCGCGGCCTACGGCGGCGTCTATCTGCTGCACGGCACCAACGCCGATTTCGGTATCGGGATGCGCGTCAGTTCAGGCTGTATCCGCCTGCGCGATGCCGATATCAAGTCGCTGTATAACAAAATCACGCCGGGCACCAGGGTGAATATCATCAACGAACCAATCAAAGTTTCGGTAGAACCAAACGGTACCCGTCTGGTGGAAGTCCACCAGCCACTGTCCGAACATATCAATGACGATCCGCAGACGCTGCCAATCGTCCTGAACGCCAGCATGAAGAACTTTAAACAGGCG
Source organism: Klebsiella sp. 141161 (assembly GCF_050600815.1). Taxonomy (NCBI): domain Bacteria; kingdom Pseudomonadati; phylum Pseudomonadota; class Gammaproteobacteria; order Enterobacterales; family Enterobacteriaceae; genus Klebsiella; species Klebsiella sp. 141161. The sequence goes on from NZ_JAQIRN010000007.1 coordinate 243,062, forward strand.
CCGCAGACCAATCAGCAGGTGATGGAAAGCGCGATGGAGCTGCGTTCAGGAATGCCGATCGATGTGACCCGCCATCAGGTTTCCGCCGAGCAAGCCTTGTAATGCATTTCCGAATTGCAGAAAGTAAAAAACCCGCCAGGCACGGCGGGTTTTTTTGTGGCAATCGTCAGCGTCGCTGACGAGGTTTCGCGGGGCGCGGTCCCATGAAGGGGTGTGGACCGCGTCGCGAGAGTGGCATAACAAAGGGAACGACTTTTACTGCTTACTACACGCGTTCTGCTGAAGGGGGTCAGGAACGCGTTTTGTCAGTGGCATGACAGGGGTTACAACATTTATTTATAGATAACCGCGGTACCGTGCAGGGTGTTAGGACCGGTTACCGAAGTAATACGGTAAGAGGTCGCCCCCATCTCGTCGGCTTTCTGCGCCAGCTGATCTTCAAGCGAACCCAGATTGGTGCCGGCGGATGCGGAAACGGTACCGATTTTATGTTGACCTGCTGGGGTGGATTGCACCTCAACAGCGGCGAAACTTGCGAATGAGAGTGAGCTCAGTACGGCGGCAAGCGCCAGTTTTTGGACGTTTTTCATGATTATTATACCTATGCAGATGATTTTTATAGTAGGGTCGTAAGAATTAACTTAACGATCGATAGGTAAATGATAATGTGATCCACGTCACAGGTCAACTCATTTTTATAACGATCATTTAACTATTTATAAAATGCTTAATTTTCATACATATATGAATTATTTATTTTTGGACTTCTGCCGCTGGCAGCGTGACGCGTTTATTTTTATAATGGCCGTTCAACAACCCAACATAGGTACAACGGCATCATGACAACTGACGTTCAAAGTTGCGCAAAAAAAAGCCGTGGCCGACCTAAAGTGTTCGACAGGGACGCGGCGCTGGACAAGGCCATGACACTTTTCTGGCAGCACGGCTATGAAGCAACTTCGCTGGCCGATCTCGTCGAAGCGACCGGTGCGAAAGCCCCGACGCTGTACGCCGAGTTCGTGAACAAAGAAGGCTTATTCCGCGCGGTGCTGGATCGCTACATTTCCCGCTTCGCCGCCAAACACGAAGCCCTGCTATTCGATGACGCTAAAACCGTCGATCAGGCGCTGCGCGACTATTTCACCGCCGTCGCCACCTGCTTTACCAGCAAAGATACCCCGGCAGGCTGTTTTATGATTAACACCTCCGCGGCGCTGGCCGCCTCGTCAACCGATATCGCCAACACCATTAAGTCGCGCCACGCGGTGCAGGAACAAACGCTGACGCAATTTTTACAGCAACGCCAGCAGCGCGGCGAGCTCCCTGCGCAGGGCAATGTCTTGCAGCTGGCGCAGTTTTTAAACTGCGTGCTGCAAGGAATGTCAATCAGCGCGCGCGAAGGCGCTGATTTCGCTACCCTGAAACAAATAAGCGACACTACGCTGCGCCTGTGGCCGCAAATCCTGCAACCTTAATCCCCTACCGGCGACCGTCGCTCGCCGGTTTTTTCCCCTTCTGCTGAATACCCTTACTTTTCTCAATATTTTCATTATGTTGATTTGTTGTAAATGATATTGATAACGATAATCAATATGTGCAAAATTCGCATTTGTCTTTCTATATGTTTCACGCTGTAACAGCCGCGCCTGTGGCTGAAAAAAATAACAACAGTACTGACTAACTCATATCAAGGAATGCGAATGAACAAGCGCCTCTGGCTGCTCAATCCTCTGCTGCTGGCCACCGCTCTGCCAGCGTTTACTGCGCAGGCTGCCGATGAAGACGATATTATCGTCAGCGCCAACCGTAACCACCGTACCGTCGCTGAGATGGCGCAAACCACCTGGGTGATTGAAGGCCAGGAAATCGAGCAACAGGTTCAGGGTGGTAAAGAGTTTAAAGATGTCCTCGCGCAGCTGATCCCCGGGATAGATGTCAGCAGCCAGGGGCGTACCAACTACGGCATGAACATGCGCGGACGCGCCATCGTCGTGCTGATCGACGGCGTGCGCCTCAATTCATCGCGCACCGATAGCCGCCAGCTTGATGCCATCGATCCGTTTAACATCGAGCATATTGAAGTTATTTCCGGCGCGACGTCGTTATACGGCGGCGGTAGTACCGGCGGTCTGATTAATATCGTTACGAAAAAAGGCCAGCAGGAACGCCAGGTGGATCTGGAGCTGGGTGGTAAAACCGGCTTTGCCAATAGCAACGACCATGATGAACGGGTGGCGGCGGCCGTCAGCGGCGGTACCGATCATGCTTCCGGCCGTCTATCGGTGGCCTATCAGCGCTTCGGCGGCTGGTATGACGGCAACAATGACGCGCTGATCCTCGATAATACGCAAACCGGCTTACAGCATTCAGACCGACTCGACGTGATGGGCAGCGGTACCATAGAAATCGATGACCAGCGTCAGCTCCAGCTAGTCACGCAGTACTATAAAAGCCAGGGCGATGATTATGGCCTGAATCTGGGCAAAGATATGTCGGCGGTACTTGGCGAAAGTAAAGCCTGGACCTCTAACGGGCTTAACTCTGACCGCGTACCCGGCACCGAACGTCATTTGATCAGCCTGCAATATTCCGACGCCGACTTCTTCGGTCAGAACCTGGTCAGCCAGATTTACTATCGCGACGAATCGCTGACCTTCTACCCCTTCCCGGCCTTGAGCAAAGGTAAAATCAGCAGTTTTTCCGCCTCACAGCAGGATACCGACCAGTACGGCGCTAAAATTACCTTCAACAGCCAGCCGCTAACGGGATGGGATCTAACCTGGGGCGTTGATGCCGACCATGAAACCTTTAATTCCAACCAGGTGTTTTTCGATCTGGATAAAGCGATGGCTTCCGGCGGCCTGAATAACCAGTCAGCCTATACCACGGGCCGTTACCCTGGCTACAGCATCACCAATCTCGCGCCGTTCCTGCAAAGCAGTTATGACCTGAACGACATCTTCACCCTTAGCGGCGGCGTCCGTTATCAGTGGACGGAAAATCGGGTTGATGATTTTGTCGGCTATGCGCAACAGCAGGATGTCGCCAAAGGTAAATACCGGTCGGCTGATGCCATTCCTGGCGGCAAGACCGATTATGATAACTTCCTCTTTAACGCCGGGATCGTCGCCCACATTACCGAACGCCAGCAGACCTGGTTTAACTTCTCTCAGGGCGTCGAACTCCCGGATCCGGGTAAATATTACGGTATCGGCAGCTACGGCGCCGCGGTCAACGGCCATCTGCCGCTGGTCTCCAGTGTTAACGTCGGCGACTCGCCGCTGCAGGGGATCAAAGTTAACTCCTGGGAGCTGGGTTGGCGCTACACCGGCGACAACCTGCGCACCCAGCTTGCCGCTTATTACTCGACATCAGACAAAACCATCGTGGTTAACCGCAGCGATATGACCATTGATGTGCAATCGGATAAACGACGCATTTACGGCGTGGAAGGCGCGGTGGACTACTTCGTGCCTGATAGCGACTGGAGTCTGGGCGCTAACTTCAACGTGCTGAAATCGCAAGTAAAAACTGATGGCAGTTGGCAGAAGTGGGACGTCACCCTGGCCTCGCCGTCGAAAGCTACTGCCTGGGTCGGCTGGGCGCCGGACCCGTGGTCGCTGCGTGTGCAAAGCCAGCAGGTATTTGATTTAAGCGATGCCAGCGGGAATAAACTTGATGGGTACAACACCGTCGATTTTATCGGTAGCTATCTGCTCCCGGTGGGTAAACTGACCTTTAGCATCGAGAACTTGCTGAATGAGGATTACGTCACCATCTGGGGACAGCGTGCGCCGCTGTTGTATAGTCCAACCTATGGCAGCGCCGGGCTGTACGAATATAAAGGCCGCGGCCGGACCTTCGGCCTGAACTACGCGTTAACGTTCTGATAAAAAAAGCCCCTCAGCCTGAGTGATTGAGGGGCTAATAGCTTAAAACTGCTGTTTTACGCTTTGTTATTCAGAATCAGCTGACCGTTGCTGTCCAGCGGGATTTGCGCCCCAGGCTGGTGGTCCATGCGGATTTTGCCCTGCTGGTCGCCGATTTTATAGGTGACGTCATAACCGAGCATTTTTTCCGACTTATCGTAGACCGTCTTACAGCGCTGCTGGGTAGTGGTATAGGTGTCGTTATCCTGCATTGAGCCCTGAATTTGGTTGCCGGCATAGCCGCCGCCCAACGCGCCGACAACGGTCGCTACGCTTCGACCACGACCGCCGCCAAACTGATGGCCAATCACGCCGCCGGCGACCGCGCCGAGAACGGAACCGGCAATACGGTTTTCATCCTGAACCGGGCGACGATGGGTAACGGTCACGTTACGGCATTCCTGACGCGGCGTTTTTATGCTTTCTTTTATTGGCGTACTGGACACCACTTGCGCATATTGCGGGCCACGATCTAATACATTGAGACCGGCAACGGCGGCGACGCCCAACGCGGCGGCAACGCCAATCCCAATACCCGCCAACATTGATTTATTCACGGGAGTTCCTCCTTCATTGCTGTTACTAGCAATTCTGCGTTCTGCTCAGGGGGTATGCAAATCAGAAAGCGGATGAAAAATGCGGGAACCTACGGCAAATCAAGGGGATTCAGAGGATTCCTAACAGGAATTAGCGATTCTGGCAGAAGGATATGCTGTGTTTTCAGGATAGCGCCGCGATGGCGCTATCCTGATTGCCTGCCGCTTAGTGCAGCTTGAGACGCGGACGAATGATGCGGTTAATGCGTCCTACCAACATCATCAGGCCGGTTTTGAAATAGCCGTGTAACGCAATCTGATGCATGCGATACAGCGAGATATACACGAAGCGCGCAATTCGCCCTTCAATCATCATCGACCCGCGCATCAGGTTGCCCATCAGGCTGCCAACGGTGGAGTAGTTCGACAGCGAGACCAGTGAACCGTGATCTTTATAGACATACGGTTTCAGCGCTTTGCCTTTCATCTGCGCCAGAATGTTATTCAGCGCGCAGGTTGCCATCTGGTGCGCCGCCTGGGCGCGCGGTGGGACAAACCCACCTTCCGGGCGAGCGCAGGAGGCGCAGTCGCCGATGGCGTAAATATCCGGGTCACGGGTGGTCTGCAGCGTCGGCTCCACCACCAGCTGATTAATACGGTTGGTCTCCAGGCCGCCAATCTCTTTCATAAAATCAGGCGCTTTGATACCCGCCGCCCATACCATCAGATCGGCATCAATAAACTGCCCATCTTTAGTGTGCAGGCCGTTAACGTCTGCGCTGGTCACCATGGTCTGCGTCAGGACACGAACGCCGAGTTTGGTCAGTTCATTGTGCGCAGCGCCGGAAATACGCGGCGGCAGTGCCGGAAGAATACGTTCGCCGGCTTCGACCAGCGTCACGTTCAGCGCTTCGTTGGTCAACCCTTTATAGCCGTAACTATGCAGCTGTTTCACCGCATTATGTAGCTCAGCCGACAGCTCAACGCCGGTGGCCCCGCCGCCGACGATAGCGATATTGACCTTACCGTTCGCACCGAGATTTGCAGAATACTTGAGGAACAGGTTGAGCATTTCCTGATGGAAACGGCGCGCCTGGTGCGGGTTATCCAGGAAAATACAGTTTTCCTTAACCCCTGGCGTGTTAAAGTCATTGGAGGTACTGCCCAGCGCCATTACCAGCGTGTCGTACGGCAGCTTACGCTCCGCAACCAACAGCTCGCCTTTCTCGTTACGCAGTTCCGCAAGGGTAATGGTTTTCCCTTCGCGATTGATATCCACCACCGAGCCTAACTGGAACTGAAAACCATGGTTGCGCGCATGCGCCAGGTAGCTCAGCGCGTCAACGCCTTCATCCAGAGAACCGGTCGCCACTTCGTGCAGCAACGGCTTCCACAGGTGGCTATGGTTGCGGTCCACCAGCGTAATTTTCGCTTTTTTGCTGCGGCCCAGCTTTCTACCCAACTGAGTAGCCAGTTCCAGTCCGCCGGCACCACCACCTACAATAACGATTCTTTTCAATGGCGTAGTCACAAGACCCCCTAAAATTATTAACCAATTGTTAATTAAAAGTTATTCAAATAGCTCTTAGTTAACAATAGGTTGCAGCGATGAAACCATTCAGCAGCACCGAGAATAGCATGAACGGAACATTGGTCATACCAAAATTGATGTGCATCAAGTTTTACCGCATATTTTTTAAACGAACAACGTCAATTATGGACAAGAAAAAGCCCGCGGCGTTTGCACGCTGCGGGCTGATTATGACAAAACAGGATTAGCCGAGGGTCTTAAAAGCCTTTATTCGCTGCAGGTGCGGTGAAAGACTTTTAAATTTGTGAGTCTGTTCTTCATCCCAGATGATTTCGTAATAATGATGCAACAAGTCAGCCGAACGTTGGCTATCCAGCGCCTCATCATGGCGTGATAGCACTACCAGGCAACGGTCGCGATTTTTTTCACGGAAGTTGTTCACGCACTTGGTGGCGATATCCTGATACTCCTCCGGCCTGTCGATTTTCCCTTCCATGTTCTCGTGAGGGAACAGATTCGGGTTGAACACGGCCTGGCGAATATCGCACAGGAAACCAATCCTTTCCGCCCAGTAGCCACCTAACCCGACACCGCATATCAGCGGCCGATCGTCGGCATTGAGCTGCAGCATTTTGTCGACTTCCTTCAACAAATGCTGCATATCATGTTTTGGATGGAGCGTACTGTAGCTAATCAACCGCACGTCCGGGTCGATAAACTGCAGCTGCAGCACCTTTTCATGGTTACCGGGGCTGTTAGAGTCAAAACCGTGTAAATAGATAATCATCGTATCCTCACCAGACAACAACGCCCTTCAGGTTAATTACGCAGACTTCGCTTCTTGCCAGCGCGCATGGAGCGCCTCCAGCTGTGCGCTGACCGTCTGCCAACGCGCGGAATCTCGCAGTTCCTGACGGGTAAATGAACCTTTATGATACAATTTTGTAACACGCTCTGCTTTGATCGGGGACAGGTTATCCAATACGCTCACCGCGCCTTTACGATTATTGCAGACCAGGATCATATCGCAACCGGCATCGAGCGATGCCTGTCCACGTTCAGCATAGCTGCCCATGATCGCCGCCCCTTCCATCGACAGGTCGTCAGAGAAGATGACGCCGTCAAAGCCCAGCTCGCCGCGCAGCACCGTTTTCAGCCAGTATTCTGAACCACTAGCCGGCCGCGGATCGATGTCAGAGTAAATCACGTGCGCCGGCATAATCGCATCCAGGCGTTGCTCATCGATCAGACTTTTGAACACCGCCATATCTTTGGCGCGAATTTCCGCTGCCGGACGCGGGTCAAACGGCGTCTCTTTGTGTGAATCCGCCGTCACCGCGCCGTGGCCCGGGAAGTGTTTACCGGTGGATTTCATGCCGGCAGCATGCATACCGTCGATGAAATGACGCGCCATCGCCAACGCTTTTTGCGGGTCTTCATGCCAGGAGCGTTCACCGATCGCGGCGCTGATATGGCCGACATCCAGCACCGGCGCAAAGCTGATATCAATATCCATGGCGATCATTTCGCTGGCCATCAGCCAACCGGCCTCAGCGGCGAGTTTACCGCCCTCTTCCACCCCCAGCAGCGCGGCAAAAGACTGCGCAGCCGGCAGGCGAGTAAAACCTTCGCGAAAACGCTGCACGCGTCCGCCTTCCTGATCTACCGCCACCACGAGATGATTACGCGAGGCCTCGCGGATTTGACGTACCAGTTCACGCAATTGCGCCGGATCGTGGTAGTTGCGGGTAAACAAAATTAAACCGCCGACCAAAGGATGAGCCAGAATCTCACGCTCTTCCGCATCCAGTTCAAAACCTTCGACATCCAACATTACCGGACCCACACAGACCTCTCTTATCCTTTATTTTCTATTTTTAGCTGACGCCATGTCGCATCCGCCAGCGTAATAAATTGCCGGTCGCCGCTCTGCTGCCAGCGCCGTTCATACCATCCCGCCATCAGCATGAGCACCCACGGTCGCCAGCGTTGTATTTGCCGCCGCAGCTGACGCTCATCAAGATGCGCGAGCCGTGAATAGGCTTTAAGCAGCTGACGACGCGTAGGGGCATCGCACCATACCGCCGCCAGTTCCAGTGCGATATCGCCGTCTCCGGCATACTCCCAATCAATCAAGCGCAGCCCGTCGTCGCGGTGAATTATATTGCCGGCGTGGACGTCCATATGTAGAGGCGCCAAACGCAACGGCTGTGGTTCTCGCCGGCGTAATAACCGTTTCTGCCAGCGTAACCAGAAAACCGTACGCCTCGCCGGATCGCACTGCTGCCAGTACAATTCAAGCAACGGCGCCAGCTCGATACGCCAGCCAAAACGCGGCTGTTGATGCAGATGATACAATAACCCGGCAAGCGAGGGGCATTCCGGCAGCCCGCTTTTCACTTCCCCTGTGCAATACTCCACCACCATCCAGCACGGCGAAAAGAACACCGGCGCCGGGGAAAGGGTCGCGGGAAGGCGCTGAAGCACGCGGTACTGGCGTAGAAAATGGCTGAGCGGCGCCAGCGGATCGTGTGGCTGGCGCAACACCAGCCGACGAACGCCATCGCTGATAATGCAGCTGCCGCCGCTAAGACCGTTTTCAGTCAGCGCGGCGACAGGCGAATAGCGGGGAAAAAAGCGCGACAAGAGCTCGTCGCGCGTTAGCTTATTGTTGCTGAACCGCACCTTTGCCTGACCAGATAATCTCGCCGGACTGCACCAGCATCAGTTGCATTTTCAGCTCCGGCGCGTTGACGTTGCCGGTAGCATTCGAATACAGCACATACTGAGCGCCAACGGTGCGCGCAATTCCCATCGCTTTGCTGCGGCTGCCGAGACTATCCTGCGGCGAAAGACCTAATTGTTGTTTCGCTACGGAGAGCTGCTGCGAGGAGACCAGCGTAAACTTGCCGTTGCCCGCCAACGCATTGCGCAGCGCGGAGGTCGCTTCGGATGCGTTCAGCGATCCGTTGGTACGGTTGTTGACGCTATCCACCAGCAGAATACTACCTGCGTTCACGCCGCCCGCCTGCAGCATCTGACCGACCATCGGTTGCACAGCGGCGTCCCAGTTATAGTGGCGAACGCGCGGCGCGGGCTGGGACGGCTGCGAAGGCTGTTCACCGCCGTGTTCGATTGGACCCGGCTGCGTTGGCACCGTCGGCACGGCAGGTACCGTCGGTTGCGGCTGCGCAGGTTGTTCCGGCTTCGGCTTGGCCTCCTCGACTGGCGCAGGTTCATTTCGTTGCCCCACACAGCCTGCCAGGAATATCGCCAGTGCAGTGATTAACGCATAGCGACACATTTTAATCATTATGATGACCTCTTAGAGATAAAGATAAAGACGGGCTTTGTGCGCCCCGAGAATATTGGCACTGCCGTAGAGCACCACGGACGAGTGGGCTGGAACCGTCACGCTTCGCGCAGGTTCCAGCGGATGCATCTCCAGCCCATGGGCGTCATACCAGAAGAAACGGTAGTGCACGGTTATGGGCTGTTGCCGTTCATTAAATAATCTTGAGGTAGCGGTGGCCTGGATTTCCGAGGCGGTGACCGACGGCGGATCGGCGCTGATACCCGCCGCCAGAACGCTGGATTCCATCACCAAAGTCTGCTGTTCGCCAACCGGAATTTCCGGGCGCGAGCTACATCCGGCCAGTAGCGCCGTCAGAATCAAAACGCCTGAATAAGCAGCGCGCATCGGTTTAGCCTTTATGCGCCAGCATCGGGCCTAACGGACGACCGCCCAGCAGGTGCATATGAATATGGTAGACTTCCTGGCCGCCATGGCGGTTGCAGTTAACGATAAGGCGGTAGCCGTCATCAGCAAGGCCTTCATCACGGGCAATCCTGGCCGCGACGGTCATCATACGGCCCAAAGTCAATTCGTGCTCGGTAGTGACGTCGTTTACGGTCGGAATCAGGATATTCGGGATAATCAGAATATGGGTCGGCGCCTGCGGAGAGATATCGCGAAAAGCGGTGACCAGCTCATCCTGATAAACAATATCCGACGGGATTTCCCGGCGAATGATTTTGCTGAAAATCGTTTCTTCTGCCATGACTGATTCCTTATTAGTTTTATACCGTGCTCCGGCCTGCCTCTGCAGATAAACACGAATGCACAGGATCAGCTAAGAGTATGAGCGACTTCCTCCCTCTCTTTCAACCTGAATGCAGTTTTTCTTATTCAACTATAGACTTAGCTGCTGAGGGAATAAGCATTTCTCCCCATTTTCCGGATATTGCCAAACAATGACCAGAATACCGACGTAAAAAAGGCAGCCAGTTGGCTGCCTTAGTCTCCCCACACTACGTCTTAGCTGTTGCGGATGTATTCATCCATTTCGGTTTTCAGGTTATCGGACTTGGTACCGAAAATGGCCTGAACGCCAGAACCTGCAACAACTACGCCAGCAGCACCCAGTTTTTTCAGACCAGCCTGATCAACTTTCGCTACATCAGCCACGCTCACGCGCAGACGAGTAATACATGCGTCGAGGTTAGTGATGTTCTCTTTACCGCCGAAAGCAGCAATCAGAGCCGGGGCCATTTCACTGGTAGCGGCGCCTTTGCTGTCTTCTGTTGCATCTTCACGACCCGGCGTTTTCAGGTCCAGCGCTTTAATCAGCACGCGGAAGACGACGTAGTACACGATCGCGTAGCAAATACCGACAATCGGGAACAGCCACAGTTTGCTGCTGTTGCCGGACAGAACGATAAAGTCGATCAGACCATGAGAGAACGAAGTCCCGTCACGCATACCCAGCAGGATACAGATCGGGAATGCCAGCCCTGCGAGAATCGCGTGAATGATATACAGGATCGGCGCTACGAACATGAAGGAGAACTCGATCGGCTCGGTAATACCGGTCAGGAACGAGGTCAGCGCAGCGGAGATCATGATACCGCCGACTTTGGCGCGGTTCTCTGGTTTAGCAGAGTGCCAAATCGCGATAGCTGCAGCCGGCAGGCCGTACATTTTGAACAGGAAGCCGCCAGACAGTTTACCTGCAGTCGGGTCGCCTGCCATGTAACGCGGGATGTCGCCGTGGAACACCTGGCCTGCAGCGTTGGTGTATTCACCAATTTGCATCTGGAAAGGTACGTTCCAGATATGGTGCAGACCAAACGGTACCAGGCAGCGCTCAATGAAGCCGTAGATACCGAACGCCACAACTGGGTTCTGGTAAGCCGCCCATTGAGAGAAGGTCTGGATGGCGGAACCGATAGGCGGCCAGATAAAGGACAGGATCACGCCGGTGAAGATAGCAGCGAGACCAGAGATAATCGGCACAAAGCGCTTGCCCGCGAAGAAGCCCAGATATTCAGGCAGCTTGATACGGTAGAAGCGGTTGAACATGTAGGCTGCAATCGCACCCGAGATAATACCGCCAAGCACGCCGGTATCAGCCAGGTGTTTCGCTGCGATTTCCTCAGCAGGTAAATGCAGAACCAGCGGCGCGACTACCGCCATGGTTTTCACCATGATGCCGTAAGCTACGACTGCAGCCAGTGCGGATACACCGTCGTTATTGGTGAAGCCAAGCGCAACACCGATTGCGAAGATCAGCGGCATATTGGCGAATACTGAACCGCCTGCTTCTGCCATGACGTGAGAAACCACGGCTGGCAGCCAGCTGAAGTTGGCAGAACCGACGCCCAGCAGGATACCTGCGATAGGCAGTACGGATACTGGCAGCATCAGCGATTTACCGACCTTCTGCAGGTTAGCAAATGCATTCTTAAACATAATTGAGAGTGCTCCTGAGTATTTGGTACTTTTTTTACGTTTTCACGCATTGGCTCGGGGGGAGAACCGGGCCGTGGACAGGACATCTAAGCGCCCTTTATTTATTACACAGAGTAAAATAATTAACGCGGAGATTGTTTGACGGCTATCACGTTTCATTCAGTCAACATATAAAAATTTACACTGATTTACATAATGTGTATCTGTATGTTGCAAAAATGCGTTCACCGCCTCTGTCGCGGCGGTGAACTTTACTCGCTTTAAGTATTAATTACGAGCCTTAAAATAATAGAAAGATCAGGCAGGTTGCAGTCTGGCAGGGTCGATGTGGAACAAGCTGGCAAAGTTTTCGGTGGTTTGTTGCGCGAGTTGCTCCAACGGCACGCCTTTCAACACCGCCATGTATTCGGCGACATCACGAACCATTGCCGGCTGGTTCTCTTTGCCGCGGTGCGGCACCGGCGCCAGATACGGCGAATCGGTCTCCACCAGCAGACGATCGAGCGGCACATAACGCGCGGCATCTCGTAGCTGTTCGGCATTACGGAATGTGACGATACCGGAAAACGAAATATAGAATCCCATATCGAGCAGTTTACCCGCAGTCTCTCTATCTTCTGTGAAACAGTGTAGTACGCCACCGCAATCCGTCACGTTTTCTTCCTGCAAAATTGCCAGCGTGTCGGCGCGCGCATCGCGGGTATGCACAATCACCGGTTTATTTAATTCGCGGCCAATGCGAATGTGTTGACGGAAAGACTCCTGCTGGCGCAGTTTGGTTTCCGGGGTATAGAAGTAATCGAGCCCGGTTTCCCCCATCGCCACGACGCCCTCCTCCGCCGCCAGCGTACGCAGTTCCTCAAAGTCATACGCTTCATCCTGGTTCAGGGGATGCACGCCGCAAGAAAACACGACGTCATCGCGCTGGCCGATTAATTCACGCATCCCGCGGTATCCCGGCAGCGTCGTGGCGACCGCCAGGAAAAACCTGACATCACGCGCGGCGGCTTTCGCCAGAACATCATCGACGTCTTTATGCAACGTTTGATAATCCAGGCCATCAAGATGGCAGTGGGAATCGACTAAAAACATATTCTTATTCTCAGAGATGCGAGACGGGCAGAACCGCCCCGGGTTGCAGGTAATGTTCCCAGCGCAGGAGGCGCTCGGTGAGTAGTAGTTCGCGGTTGACGCCGACCACGCTCAGTAACTGTTCGCGACAGGCGCTCACATCGCGCGTGATAGCTTCAAGACGCGGGCCCGAGAGTGTTTGCGCCAGCTGGTTAACCAGCGTCCAGGCATCCGGATTACTCAGAAGCGAAATACCCTGTTGCCTTTTTTGCGCATCCAGCAACAGCGATGCCAGCCAGTGCAGACGCACCGGAGCCTGTTCGTGATTCAGAACCGGTAATAATGACAGCCAATCGCCGCTGGTTAACACGCTGGCTAGCGCCTGGCAGAGCTGTTGACGCGGCGCCCAGTTGGCCTCTTGCAGTAACTCCAGCGCTGCTGCGGGCGCGTTAGCGCTGAGGCGCAGAGCGGCCAACAAAGCATCTTGTGACATTGTCACTTCGCGCTCTAACCACCCTAATGCCCAGGCTTCAGAGGGCGGGGCAAGATGATATGAGAAGCAACGGCTACGCAAGGTAGCGAGCAGCCGCGCCGGCTCCTGACAGGCCAGGAAAAACCAGGTGTGTTCCGGCGGCTCTTCCAGCGTCTTCAGCAAAGCATTGGCGGCGGCATCGGTTAACAACGTCGCATCGTTGATCCACACCACCTTCGCGCCGCCGAGACGCGCGCGCTCATAGAGTTTTTCAGTGATGCCGCGCACCGCATCGATACCTAGCGCACTCTTGCCTTTCTCCGGGGCAAGCGTGTAGTAATCAGGATGGGTGCCGGCCTGCATAAGCTGGCAGCTATGACAATGGCCGCAGCTTTTATGCCCTTCCGGCTGGCGGCACATCAGGAATCGGCATAACGCGTAGATGAGCGCGTCGCCGCCCATCCCCGGCAACGCCTGCAGTAATAACGCATGGTGACCCCGTCCTGCCTGATAACCAGCCACTAGCTGCTCGAAGGACGGGCGTAACCACGGATACCATTTCATGCGCGTTGCTCCGCAACCCATTGTGTGATGACAGAACGGATATCACGTTCAACCGCTTCCAGAGGCTGCGTTGCATCCACCGTACGGATAGTCGGATCCTGCGCCGCCAGTTCAAGGTAGCGCGCGCGGGTACGATTAAAGAAGTTCATCGACTCCTGTTCAATCCGATCCAGATCGCCGCGCGCGCGCGCGCGCTTGAGGCCGACCTCCGGCGTCACGTCAAGATAGAGCGTTAAATCAGGGCGGAAATCGCCGAGCACCGCATCGCGTAGCGTCGCCAGCATTCCCTGATCGATACCGCGCCCGCCGCCCTGGTAGGCCTGAGTTGAGAGATCGTGACGGTCGCCAATGACCCACTGACCGCGGGCCAGCGCCGGCTTGATAACGGTTTCAACCAACTGTACGCGGGCGGCGTAAAACATCAGTACTTCCGCCTTGTCGTTAATGACTTCATCGCCGGTAGACTGGATATCCAGCACCAGGCTGCGCAGTTTTTCAGCCAGGATGGTGCCGCCCGGCTCACGGGTAAACACCATATCGCGGATACCCAGCTGTTCGAGTGTCTCAACGACCAGATTGCGTGCGGTCGTTTTCCCCGCCCCTTCCAGGCCTTCGATGACGATATAGTTACTGCGCATTTTTTTCCTTAAGTACTTTTAAATAGTCCTGAACCGAGCGGTTATGGCTGGCCAAATTGGTATTGAACGTATGGCCGCCTTTTCCGTCGGCAACAAAATAGAGATACGGCGTCTTCGCCGGATGCGCGGCCGCATTGAGAGACGCTTCGCCCGGCACGGCGATGGGCCCTGGCGGCATACCGCTAATCACATAGGTGTTATAGGCGGTCGGCGTTTCCAGATCTTTGCGCGTCAGTTTACCATTATAGCGCTCACCCATGCCGTAAATCACGGTAGGGTCGGTCTGTAAACGCATGCCAATACGTAGGCGGTTGATAAAGACCGAAGCCACGCGATCGCGCTCGGCAGGAACCGCGGTCTCTTTCTCAACAATAGAGGCCATGGTCAGTAACTGGTTTTGATCTTTATACGGTAGATTATCCGCCCGCCCTTCCCAGGCTTTCGCTACCGCAGCGACCATTTTCTGGTGCGCGCGTTTAAGAATGGCGATATCGCTGGTATTGGCGGTGTACATCCAGGTATCCGGCCAGAACCAGCCTTCAACCCAATCGGCATGCTCAAGCCCCAGCGCTTTGGCCACCGTTTCGTAACTATCGTCTTCTAAAGTGTGTTTTACATACGGCGCATCGCGCAGCTGATGCAGATAGTCGCTAACGCGCATCCCTTCAACAAAACGTAACGGGAACTGCGCCTCTTTGCCGCTTGCCAGTAGCTGCAGCATTTCGCGCACCGTCATTTGCGGTGTGAAGCGGTAAGTACCCGCTTTAAAATGAGAAAGTTCGGGTTCGACGCGCAGCAACCACTGGAATACGCGCGGACGATTAATAATTTTATCGCCATAAAGCTGCTGGCCAAGCACCACTCGTCCGGTTCCTGGCTCAAGGGTGAAGATGGTCTCTTCTTTAATAAGCAACTTGCTGTCTGCCAGTTGGCGGACTTTCCACATCCCTGCCGCTGCGGCAATACCGAACACCACCACTAACAGCAAGACAAAACGTAACATTTTCTTCATGACTAACCAGGCAGCTCACACAATGGGGCTAAAAAATGGTAAAGATCGCGTTCGGACCAACAGATGTCATCCCAACGACGAACCGGTACTAGCGGCATAAGCGCATTGCAAATCAGCACTTCATCGACATCGCGCAGCACATCGGGGCGCACGGATACTTCGACAACATCAAAAGGCGAACGTGCCAACTTGGCTATACAGTACTGGCGCATAATGCCATTGACGCCCGCCTGATCGAGGCGCGGCGTGAACACATGACTTCCTTTACGCCAGAACACATTCGCGGCACAGCATTCCGTAAGCCACCCGTCGCTGTCAAGGACCAGCGCCTCATCGGCGTCTGTCTGCTCAAGATGAGAACGAATCAAGACTTGTTCCAGGCGATTAAGATGTTTGAGCCCGGCCAGCGAGGGATTGCGCCCCAGGCGGATCGGACTTAACGCCAGGGTTATTCCCTCTTCTCGCCATCGCGCATAATGCGAGGGGAAAGAAGAAACGCTCATCATGCGGTTCGGCTGCATGCAGCCTGTCGCGCTATATCCCCGGCCTCCTGAGCCACGCGTTATGACCACTTTGAGGACGCCTTCACTGTGCGGCTTTGCCAGTTCTTGCATCTCTGCGGCCAACGTTCGCCATTCAGTAAAAGGTATAAAGAGTTTTTCGCAAGTATCTTGCAAGCGGCCCAAATGGGCATTGAAAAAGGCTATCTGGCCGTTGATGATTCGCGAGGTGGTGAAACAGCCATCACCGAATTGAATTGCGCGGTCATTTGCTGCCAGCACATCCTTCTCGACACCATTTATCAAGAACATAGAGGGCTCCTCTCACCGGTGGCACAGTGTCTCAGGATAAAAAGCAGAGAACAAGCGGAGAAAACCGAATAAAAAAAGACCCGCCAGGCGGGTCTTTCGTCAACGCTTAAACCAGCATTAGCGGTTGATCATACTTTTTTGAAGATAATCGAACCGTTAGTACCGCCAAAGCCGAAGGAGTTACACAGGGTGTATTCCATACCGGAAACCTGACGCGCTTCATGAGGAACGAAGTCCAGGTCGCAACCTTCATCCGGGTTATCCAGGTTGATGGTCGGCGGAACCGCCTGATCGCGCAGCGCGAGAATAGAGTAGATAGACTCTACTGCGCCAGCCGCGCCTAACAGGTGGCCGGTCATGGATTTGGTGGAGCTCACCATCACGCGACTTGCCGCATCGCCAAACACGGATTTCACCGCCTGGGCTTCTGCTTTATCGCCCGCTGGCGTAGAAGTTCCGTGGGCGTTGACGTAGCCAATCTGGCCCGGTTCAATTGCCGCATCACGAATGGCGTTAACCATCGCCAGCGCAGCGCCAGCGCCATCTTCCGGTGGAGAGGTCATATGGTAGGCATCGCTGCTCATACCAAAACCAACGATCTCTGCGTAGATTTTCGCGCCGCGTTTTTTCGCATGCTCGTACTCTTCCAGCACGACCATACCGGCGCCGTCGCCCAGCACGAAGCCATCACGCTCTTTATCCCACGGACGGCTTGCCGCCTGCGGATTGTCATTGCGGGTAGACAGCGCGCGCGCAGCGCCAAAGCCGCCTACGCCCAGCGGCGTACTCGCCTTCTCTGCACCACCGGCAACCATCGCATCGGCATCGCCGTAAGCGATAATACGCGCCGCGTGGCCGATATTGTGTACGCCTGAAGTACAAGCGGTCGCGATGGAAATACTCGGTCCACGCAGACCGAACATGATGGTCAGATGACCGGCCACCATGTTAACAATTGTGGACGGTACGAAGAACGGGCTGATCTTCCGCGGTCCGCCATTTACCAGCGAACTGTGGTTTTCTTCGATCAAGCCAAGGCCACCAATACCGGAACCGATAGCGGCGCCGATGCGGGTTGCGTTTTCTTCCGTCACTTCAAGGCCAGAATCCTGCATGGCCTGAACGCCAGCGACAATTCCATATTGAATGAAGGCATCCATCTTGCGCTGTTCTTTGCGCGAGATGATATCATCACAGTTAAAATCCTTTACTAAGCCAGCAAATTTCGTTGCATAGGCGCTAGTATCGAAATGGTCGATCAGGCTGATGCCACTCTGACCGGCAAGGAGAGCTTTCCAGGTAGACTCTACGGTATTGCCGACAGGAGACAACATGCCCAGTCCGGTCACAACTACACGACGCTTAGACACGGTTGTCCTCCAGGGAGGGAAAATAGATTCTTGTGGGACAAAAAAAGATAAAACTCAGGCGGTCGAATGACCGCCTGGAGATGTTCACTTACGCCTGGTGACCGTTGATGTAATCAATGGCAGCCTGAACGGTGGTGATTTTCTCAGCTTCTTCGTCCGGAATCTCAGTATCAAACTCTTCTTCCAGAGCCATTACCAGCTCAACGGTGTCAAGAGAATCAGCGCCCAGGTCTTCAACGAAGGAAGCATTGTTGGTAACTTCTTCCTGCTTAACGCCCAGCTGTTCGCCGATAATTTTCTTAACGCGTTCTTCGATAGTGCTCATACTCTTAAATTTCCTATCAAAACTCGCTTTCGCGATGGTTTTCGTAGTGTATAAAATGTTGAAAAATTTGCAACTAAATCCCGGCAGGTCTTACCACGATTTTACGCTATTTTGCGGCTGTTTGCCCTAATAACGCAAATGATTTCGCACAAAACAGTACCCGCAAGCGTGCAGACTGCGCGCTTCCTGAACATTTTGCGCAAATCTCGGTCAGACCATATACATCCCGCCATTGACGTGCAGGGTTTCACCAGTGATGTAACCCGCTTCGTCAGAGGCTAAGAATGCAACCGCGCTGGCGATTTCATTTGGGGAGCCAAGGCGCCCCGCAGGAACTGCCGCCAACGTACCCGCACGCTGCTCATCGGTCAGCGCACGCGTCATGTC
This sequence comes from Klebsiella sp. 141161, assembly GCF_050600815.1. Taxonomy (NCBI): domain Bacteria; kingdom Pseudomonadati; phylum Pseudomonadota; class Gammaproteobacteria; order Enterobacterales; family Enterobacteriaceae; genus Klebsiella; species Klebsiella sp. 141161. Next base: position 261,461 of record NZ_JAQIRN010000007.1, read on the forward strand.
CGTTTCAATAAAGCCCGGAGCAACAACGTTTACAGTAATACCGCGAGACGCAACTTCACGTGCCAGTGACTTACTGAAACCGATCAGACCCGCTTTCGCCGCAGCGTAGTTAGCCTGACCAGCATTTCCCATGGTACCAACCACAGAACCGATAGTGATAATACGTCCATGACGCTTTTTCATCATAGCGCGCATTACCGCTTTTGACAGACGGAATACCGATGACAGGTTGGTTTCGATAATATCGTTCCACTCATCATCTTTCATTCGCATTAACAGGTTATCACGAGTAATCCCGGCATTATTGACCAGGATGTCAACTTCGCCAAACTCTGCGCGAACATTTTCCAGAACAGATTCAATAGATGCCGGGTCGGTCACATTCAACATCAGACCTTTACCGTTGGCGCCTAAATAGTCGCTGATTGCCTGCGCGCCGCTTTCGCTGGTGGCAGTACCGATAACTTTCGCGCCGCGCGCGGCGAGGGTTTCAGCGATAGCGCGGCCGATACCGCGGCTCGCGCCGGTAACCAGCGCGATTTTTCCTTCAAAACTCATGGTATTCCTCTTTTATTGCTCAAGCGCCGCAGACATCGCAGCCGGCTCGTTGAGCGCAGAAGCAGTCAGGGTGTCAACAATACGTTTGGTCAGGCCGGTGAGGACTTTACCCGGGCCCATTTCATACAGGTGCTCGACGCCCTGAGATGCCATAAACTCAACGGTCTTAGTCCACTGCACCGGGCTGTACAGCTGGCGAATCAGCGCGTCGCGGATAGCGTCCGGCGCGGTTTCGCACTTCACGTCGACGTTGTTCACAACCGCAACGGTCGGCGCGTTAAAAGTGATTTTCTGCAGCTCTACCGCCAGTTTTTCAGCGGCAGGTTTCATCAGCGCGCAGTGCGAAGGTACGCTGACCGGCAGCGGCAGCGCGCGTTTGGCGCCTGCGGCTTTACACGCGGCGCCCGCGCGTTCAACGGCTTCTTTGTGCCCGGCGATAACCACCTGGCCCGGTGAATTGTAGTTCACTGGCGAAACCACCTGCCCTTGCGCAGATTCTTCACAAGCTTTAGCGATGGACGCGTCGTCAAGGCCAATAATTGCAGACATCGCGCCGGTACCTTCCGGTACCGCTTCCTGCATGAATTTACCACGCAGTTCAACCAGACGAACAGCATCAGCGAAATTGATAACGCCTGCGCAGACCAGCGCAGAGTATTCGCCCAGGCTATGACCGGCTAACAGCGCCGGCGCTTTACCGCCCTGCTGCTGCCATACGCGATATAACGCGACGGACGCGGTCAGCAGCGCCGGTTGCGTTTGCCAGGTTTTGTTCAGTTCTTCTGCCGGGCCCTGTTGGGCAAGCGCCCACAGATCGTAACCCAACGCTGCGGAAGCTTCGCCGAAGGTCTCTTCAATAACTGGCCAGGTCGCGGCCATATCTGCCAGCATACCGACAGCCTGAGAGCCCTGTCCCGGGAACACAAAAGCAAATTGCGTCATGTTTAAATCCTTATACTAAAAACGAACCAGCGCGGAACCCCAGGTGAAACCACCACCGAAGGCTTCCAGCAGAATCAACTGACCGCGTTGAATACGGCCATCGCGAACGGCTTCATCGAGCGCGCAAGGAACCGAGGCCGCGGAAGTATTACCGTGACGATCGAGCGTGACCACCACATTATCCATCGACATTCCCAGCTTTTTCGCCGTCGCGCTGATGATACGCAGGTTAGCCTGATGCGGCACCAGCCAATCCAGCGCCGAGCGCTCAAGGTTGTTGGCCGCCAGCGTCTCGTCAACGATATGCGCCAGTTCGGTGACCGCAACTTTAAACACTTCGTTACCGGCCATCGTCAGATAAATCGGGTTTTCCGGCTCAACGCGATCGGCGTTCGGCAGCGTTAACAGGTCGCCGTAGCGGCCATCGGCATGCAGATGCGTGGAGATAATCCCCGGCTCTTCAGAAGCGCCGAGCACTACCGCGCCCGCACCGTCGCCGAAGATAATGATCGTACCGCGATCGGTTGGATCGCAGGTGCGCGCCAGCACGTCAGCGCCGATCACCAGCGCATAATCAACGGCGCCGTTTTTCACGTACTGATCGGCGATGCTCAGGGCATAGGTAAAGCCCGCGCAGGCGGCTGCGACGTCGAACGCCGGGCAACCTTTTACGCCCAGCATAGATTGAATCTGGCACGCAGAGCTCGGGAAGGCATGAGTGCCCGAGGTGGTCGCAACAACGATCAGACCAATTTGCTCCGGGTTGACATTCGCCATTTCAAGCGCTTTCTTTGCGGCTTCGAAGCCCATCGTAGCAACTGTTTCGTTCGCTGCGGCAATACGGCGTTCACGAATACCTGTACGCGTGACAATCCACTCGTCAGTCGTTTCAACCATTTTTTCCAGGTCGGCGTTAGTACGCACTTGCTCAGGCAGATAGCTGCCGGTGCCAATAATCTTTGTATACATGTACGCTCAGTCACTCTTGGGTAATATACCCGCGTTGTTCAAACCGCAGGGCGTCAGTCGTATCCGTTGGTCCCGTTGTGCCGTCGGGCATTCCCGTTACCGCTGCTGCTCCCTGGCAGTTCAAAGCCTGCTGGGTATAACGATTCCAGGCGAGCGGCGATCCGCTGTGGAACCTGCCGCTGCACCGCCTGCACTGCCTGCTCTATTGCGACGCAAAATGCGCGCTGGTTGGCAGCGCCATGACTTTTGATCACAGAACCGCGCAATCCTAACAGACAGGCGCCATTATACTGGTCGGGGTTGAGGTGACTGAATCGCCTGCTCAGGCTTTTTTGTAACCAACGCTTTAATAAAATCAGCCACCACGACCGTTTTTTTCCCTCTCCCTGTGATTTCAGCAGCGAAAGGAACATTCTGACAACACCTTCCATCGTCTTTAATGTGACGTTGCCCGTGAATCCATCACAAACCAGAACATCCGTTTTACCCGTCAGCAACTCGTTAGCTTCAAGGTAACCAATATAGTTGAAGGACGGCAGCTTTTTGAGAATCGCCGACGCATCACGGATGCTATTGAGACCTTTCATCTCTTCTTCGCCGATATTCAACAGCGCAATGCGTGGATTTTTAATCCCTACGACTTCTTCAGCTAACACCGCGCCCATCACCGCGAACTGTACCAGCATCGTGCTATCACAATCGACGTTGGCGCCTAAATCCAGCACCACCGTTTTGCCCTTTTGCTGATGCGGTAGCACCGTCACCAGCGCCGGGCGCTCAATTCCCTCAATGGGTTTGAGCAATAATTTCGCCAGTCCCATCAGCGCGCCGGTATTTCCCGCGCTAACACAGGCCTCGGCCCGGCCTTCTTTTACCAGCTCCAGCGCCAGGCGCATCGAGCTACCGCGACTATTGCGGATAGCCTGAGCGGGCCGCGCATCACTGGCAATAACTGACTGTGCAGGAATAATCTGCAATCGCGAACGTTGTTCGAAATCAGCTTTGGCAAGTAATGGCGTGATGGCGTCGGGGTCGCCGACTAAAAGAAGTGTGAGTTGCGAATTAGAGTTCAGTGCCTGCAGTGCTGCAGGCACTGTCACGGATGGGCCAAAATCGCCCCCCATGACATCTAACGCCAGGGTTAGACGTGTCAAGGTATCGTCGCTGCCCGGTTCGGTTATTCCCCAGTTACCTGGGGAGATCCTCACTAAGCTTCACCACGCTTTTACTCTTGTCTTTCACGTTACAAGGACGTTAATTACGTTTTCTTGCAACGTGAAATCCACGGAGTAAGGCGTGATTACTTAGCGATTACCTTGCGACCGCGGTAGAAACCGTCGGCAGTGATGTGGTGACGCAGGTGTTTCTCACCAGAAGTTTTGTCTACAGACAGGCTGGTGACTGCGGTCAGAGCGTCATGGGAACGACGCATGCCACGTTTGGAACGGGTTGGTTTATTCTGTTGTACGGCCATGGACCTTACTCCTCAATTACTTATGCTTTAAGCTGGCTAATACGGCAAATGGGTTTGGTTTTTGTGCCTCTTCAGGCAGTTCGCCAAAGACCATGTCCGCGTCGGACACTTCACAGTGTTCAGAATCATGCACCGGAACTACCGGCAAGGAAAGAATGATTTCATCCTCAACCATCGCCTGCAGATCGATTTCACCGAATTCGTTAACCTCAATCGGCTCATACGCTTCCGGTAGTGCTTCTGCCTGTTCGTCATTTCTGACAGGGCTGAAACAATACGTTGTGTGAACATGATGAGGGAACGGTTTCCCGCAACGCTGACATTCGAGGGTTACCGATACCTTCGCATCACCGGTAATAACGGCGAGACGCTGGTTATCGATAGCGAACGACATGCTGCATTCCACATCACTGTCCACGCTGACGACTGAATCGGCGACACGGCCGACCTGATCACGGGCGTAGATACCCTCGTAATCAAGGCGTTTTTGAGCCGTGCGAACCGGATCGAGAGTCAGGGGTAATTTTACCTTTTGCATAGGGCGCGCATATTAACTTTGTAATGTCATAGAGTCAAAGAAAAAGGCAGCCTCAGGTTGCCTTTTGCCATTTATTCGCACACATTGCGGCGCATAGTTTAAAATGATGCTCTGCGAAGCGCTATATGTGGATGAAAAAATATGTCTAATCTTCTCCTGGCCTCAACCTCGCCGTGGCGGCGGATGCTGCTGGAAAAACTCTCGCTGCCGTTCGAATGCGCAGCGCCTGAGGTTGATGAAACGCCTCTGCCCGGCGAATCCGCCCGCCAGTTGGTTGTGCGTCTGGCGCAAGCCAAAGCCCAGGCGCTGGCATCCCGCTTCCCTCAGCACCTTATTATAGGTTCCGATCAGGTTTGCGTCTTAGACGGCGAAATTACCGGTAAACCACACACTGAAGAAAACGCCCACCGTCAGCTACGCAAAGCCAGCGGCACGATTGTCACTTTTTATACCGGACTGGCGCTCTATAATTCCGCCAACGGACACCTGCAAACGGAATGCGAACCTTTCGACGTCCATTTTCGGCATTTAAGCGATCAGGAGATCGAGGCCTATATCCGTAAAGAGAACCCTCTGCAGTGCGCCGGGAGTTTTAAAAGCGAAGGATTAGGTATTACGCTATTTGAACGACTGGAAGGACGCGACCCTAATTCGCTGGTTGGGTTACCGCTAATAGCGCTATGCCAGATGTTGCGCCGGGAAGGCTACAACCCGTTACTCAGTTAGTCAGAAAAGAAAGCGGCGGAGTATCAATCCGCCGCTTTACCTATTTGCTATTACGTAAAACCTGTAAGCAGTGTTTCAGTTGGTTATCCAACGGCGCTTCAATACGCATCACCTCTCCGGTGCCAGGATGGGTGAATTTCAACGCCGCCGCATGCAAAAACAGGCGGTTTAAGCCAGTCCCTGAAAGCTGCTTGTCAAACTCGCGATCGCCATAGCGATCGTCAAAAGCAATCGGATGTCCCGCATACTGCGTATGAACGCGAATCTGGTGCGTACGCCCGGTAACCGGACTACAGCGCACCAGCGTGGCAAATGCGTAACGCTCTTCTACTTTAAAGCGCGTTTCGGACGGCTTACCTTCCTGGCTCACGCGCACGATACGCTCGCCGCTCTGCAGAATATTTTTCAGCAGAGGCGCTTGTACCACCTTCGTGTGCGACTGCCACTGACCGCGCACCAGCGCCAGATAATCCTTCTGCATCCCTTTCTCACGCAGCTGCTCGTGGAGCGAACGAAGCGCCGAACGTTTTTTCGCCACCAACAGCACGCCGGAAGTATCGCGATCGAGACGGTGGACCAGTTCAAGGAAACGGGCCTCCGGGCGCAGCGCGCGCAGCCCTTCAATCACGCCGAAGCTCAGACCGCTACCGCCGTGCACTGCGGTGCCGGAAGGTTTATTCAGCACCAGGATATGATCGTCTTCATAGAGAATCACATCCGACAGCGCCGCCACTTTTTGCAGGTGCGGCGAAACGGCCTCTTCTTCGCGCTCGGCGACACGCACCGGCGGGATACGCACTTCATCGCCATCTTCCAGTTTATATTCCGGCTTGACGCGTTTTTTGTTTACCCGCACCTCGCCTTTACGCAGGATGCGATAAATCATGCTCTTCGGTACGCCCTTAAGTTGCGTACGCAAAAAGTTGTCGATACGTTGCCCCGCTTCATCGGCGGAAATGGCAACCATTTTTACGGTTGGAGTCTCAGTTTTCATGGTCGGCGATTCTAAATAGCCGAGGGCATTAGCGCCACTCATTTTTATATGCTTATATTTATCAGTATCCGGATTTCATCGCATGCTTCATCGGCGTTTTGTTTGTTATTAGAACAATCTGTAGACGCTGGTGAAAAAACTGTGAGTAACCCGGTGATAAAAGGTAAAAGTGAACTTGCTATAACAAGGTTAGCAATGGAATAATGAGGCTGTTTTCCGTGTTGACACTTGTTAGAACAAGAAATTAGCGGAATGACCAATTTTGTCTGACCGATCATCCACGCAGCAATGGCGTAAGACGTATTGATCTTTCAGACAGTTAGCGGGCTGCGGGTTGCAGTCCTTACCGGCACAGGCTCTATAAGATTTTTGCGTGGCAGGACGGCGACGACTCCGGGACTACCGGGAGTTCATCTGAATCCTCCGATTGAGGTGAACAGGTTAAGCCATTACCCCTGCGACGTGAGAGACGATGAGAATATACGCAACATCGTTTGAGGTGCGTCAAGGCTGCAAAAGAGAGAATCTTCAGTCGGTTGTACAAGCAATCGATTGAAGTGAACAAGCGCGGCCAACGCGAAATCACTTAAAGGATGAAGTGTATAAATGGAATATTCTCTGGTGATACATCCCAGGCTGTTCCCCTGAATAATTGCGCTGTGTTTCCGTTTGAAACACAGGCGACCGACACTCTGCGCCTCTTAAGCGCGCGACAACCGTGAGGTTGGCGACGTGAACCAGACTCGAGGCCATCGGTTTTCACCCGGTAAGGCGTTACTCTGCCCGTAGCTTAGTCGTCAATGTAAGAATAATGAGTAAGTTACGATGAAAAGAATGTTAATCAACGCAACTCAGCAGGAAGAGTTGCGCGTCGCTCTTGTTGATGGGCAGCGCCTGTACGACCTGGATATCGAAAGCCCCGGGCACGAGCAGAAAAAAGCGAACATCTACAAAGGCAAAATCACACGTATTGAACCTAGCCTTGAAGCCGCGTTTGTCGATTACGGCGCTGAGCGTCATGGTTTCCTCCCCCTCAAAGAAATTGCCCGCGAATACTTCCCAGCCAATTACAGCTCTCATGGCCGCCCTAACATTAAGGACGTTCTGCGCGAAGGTCAGGAAGTCATTGTTCAGATTGATAAAGAAGAGCGCGGTAATAAAGGCGCTGCGCTGACCACCTTTATCAGCCTGGCAGGCAGCTACCTGGTACTGATGCCGAATAACCCTCGCGCCGGCGGTATTTCACGCCGTATCGAAGGTGACGATCGTACCGAGCTGAAAGAAGCGCTGGCGAGCCTGCAGTTGCCGGACGGCATGGGTCTTATCGTTCGTACCGCGGGCGTCGGCAAATCCGCTGAAGCGCTGCAGTGGGATCTGAGCTTCCGCCTGAAGCACTGGGAAGCGATTCAGAAAGCCGCGGAGAGCCGCCCTGCTCCATTCCTGATCCACCAGGAAAGTAACGTTATCGTACGTGCCTTCCGCGACTACCTGCGCCAGGACATCGGCGAAATCCTGATCGATAACCCGAAAGTGCTTGAGCTGGCGCGCCAGCATATCGCCGCCCTCGGTCGTCCGGATTTCAGCAGCAAAATCAAACTGTACACCGGTGAAATCCCGCTGTTCAGCCACTACCAGATTGAATCCCAGATTGAATCCGCGTTCCAGCGTGAAGTTCGCCTGCCATCCGGTGGTTCTATCGTTATTGATAGTACCGAAGCGCTGACCGCTATCGACATCAACTCCGCTCGCGCGACCCGCGGCGGCGATATCGAAGAAACGGCGTTCAATACTAACCTCGAAGCGGCTGACGAAATCGCGCGCCAGCTGCGCCTGCGCGACCTTGGCGGCCTGATCGTTATCGACTTCATCGATATGACCCCGGTACGCCACCAGCGCGCGGTTGAAAACCGCCTGCGTGAAGCCGTCCGCCAGGACCGCGCGCGTATCCAGATCAGCCATATCTCGCGCTTCGGCCTGCTGGAGATGTCCCGCCAGCGTCTGAGCCCGTCACTGGGTGAATCCAGCCACCACGTGTGCCCACGCTGTAGCGGCACCGGTACCGTGCGTGACAACGAATCGCTGTCGCTCTCTATCCTGCGTCTGATTGAAGAAGAAGCGCTGAAAGAGAACACCAAAGAAGTCCACGCGATCGTTCCGGTCCCCATTGCGTCTTATCTGCTTAACGAAAAACGTGCCGCAGTCAGCGCGATTGAAACCCGTCAGAGCGACATTCGCGTCATCATCGTCCCGAACGACGAGATGCAAACCCCGCACTACTCCGTACTGCGCGTGCGTAAAGGCGAAGAGACCTCAACCCTGAGCTATTTGCTGCCGAAACTGCACGAAGAAGAGATGGCGATGCCGTCCGACGAGGAACCTGCTGAGCGTAAACGCCGTGAGGAACCTGCGCTGGCCGCTTTCGTGATGCCGGATGCGCCGCCAGTACCGGTACAGGAAGAAACCTCAGCCGCCCCGGTCGCAGCGAAAGCCGCCGCCGCTCCAGCCGCAAAAGTAGCAACGCCTGCCCAACCTGGCCTGCTGTCCCGCTTCTTTGGCGCATTGAAAAACATTTTTGCTGGCGCAGAAGAAGCCAAACCGGCGGAAGTCAAGACTGAGCAAAAAACAGAAGAGAAACCGGAACGTCAGCAAGAGCGTCGTAAACCGCGTTCTAATAATCGCCGCGATCGCAATGACCGTCGTGATAACCGCGATAGCCGCGATAATCGTGACAATCGCGACAACCGTGGTGAAAACGCTGAAGGTCGCGACTCTCGTGAGTCTCGTGAGGAAAACCGCCGTAATCGCCGTGAGAAACAACCGCAGAACGTTGAACAGCGCGAATCTCGTCAAACCGCAGGCAATGAGGCTGATACCGGCAAATCACGTGATGAGCAGCAGCAACCGCGCCGTGAACGCAACCGTCGTCGTAATGATGACAAGCGCCAGGCACAGCAGGAAGCGAAAGCTCAGACCCGTGAAGAACCGGTAGTCCAGCAGGAAACCGAGCAGGAAGAACGCGTTCAGAGCATGCCGCGTCGTAAGCCGCGTCAGCTGGCGCAGAAAATCCGCTTTGAGTCCGTGGAAACCGAGCAGGTTATCGAAACCGTAGCCGAGCAGCAGCCGGAATCTACTACGCCGCGTACTGAACTGGCAAAAGTCGATCTGCCGGCCGTCGTTGAAACTGCCGCTGAGCAGGATGAAAACGGCGACGCTCGTGAATCTAACGGTATGCCTCGCCGTTCACGTCGCTCTCCGCGTCACCTGCGCGTAAGCGGTCAGCGTCGTCGCCGTTACCGCGATGAGCGTTATCCGACCCAGTCGCCGATGCCGTTGGCTATCGCCTGCGCATCGCCTGAGCTGGCATCTGGTAAAGCGTGGATCCGTTATCCGATTGCTCGCGTGCAGGATCAGCAGCAGGAAGAGTTACCGGTACAAGAAACCGCCAGCGTTGAGCCTATCATTACGCCAGTCGTCGCGGAGACTATCGCTCCGGTTGTCGTTGCGGAAACTGTCGCGGCTGAAACTGCCGCACCGGCAGTGGCCAACGAACCGACCCCAGAAGCGACTGTAGCTCAAGCGCCGGTCGTCGAAGAAACGGCGGTGGTTGAAGAGACCGCAATTGTTGCGGAAAGCGTTGCGCCGCAGGCAGAAGTCAGTGAGCCAGCAGAGCCGGTAGTCGAAGAAACTGAGACCGCACCTGCTCCAGCTACTGAAGAAACCGTCACTGCGCAGCCAACGATTGCCGAAGAAGAAACCGCTGTTGTCGAAGAAACGACCGTTGCCTCCGTTGAAGAAGCCGCGCCGGTTGTTGAACCGACGCCGGTCATCAGCACCGCGCCAGTGGTGAAAGCGCAACCGGCGACCACCGCTACTCGCCATGCGACCGCGCCGATGACCCGCGCACCGGCTCCGGAATACGTGCCGGAAGCGCCGCGCCAAAGCGATTGGGTTCGTCCTCCGTTTGCCTTTGAGGGTAAAGGGTCTGCAGGCGGCCATAGCGCCACTCATCAGGCCACGGCGGAAGCTACCCGTCCGCAGCCTGTAGAGTAACGGTGCTCAACGAAAAAACCGGCCAACTGGCCGGTTTTTTTATTTCTTCTCGTCCGGGCGCTGCATCCCCGCCACCTGTGGCATCACTTCGCGCATCAAATCGAGAAACTTGCGTAGCCGCGTCGGATAATAGCGCGCCCAGGGATAAACCAGATGCACCGGCAGCGGCGAAGCCCGCCACTGCGCAAACGGCTCAATCAGCCTGCCTGCCGCAATATCCTCCTCCACCGCCCAACTGGAAACAATTGCCGCCCCCAGCCCCGCCAGGGCGGTGTTACGCGCAACGTAGACGCTATCGGTACTCAGACAAGGGACAATCGGGAAACTCACCAACTGCCCGTCCACCTGATGCTGTAGCGTGACTTCATGCTGATAAAAGGTGCTGATAGCGACCCATGGCAGCGCGGAGAGCGCCTGCGGTTCGCTGAGTTCCGGATGGCGCGCCAATAGCTCAGGCGCAACCACCAGGCTGCGAGGAACCACAGCCAACAGTACCGATACCGTTGATGGATCGACTTCCGCGCCAACGCGGATCGCGCAATCAATATTATCGCTAAGAAAATCGACGGTTTTATCATTCAGCATCCACTCAACGGAGAGCTCGGGATATCGCTGCAGAAAACTCACCAGCGGACCCAGCAACTGCTGTTGGCCAAAAGCGTGCGGCGCCCGCACCCGCAGCACGCCAACCGGCCGGTCCTCCTCGATGCGCAAATCATCTTCCAGCGCCAGCCAACTCTCCACCAGCCGCCGCGCATGTTGATAACAGCGCTCGCCGTCATCGGTCAGTTTCATCGCATGGGTCGTGCGCAGAATAAGCCTCGCGCCAAGTAACGTCTCCAGCGACTGCAAACGTCGGCTGACGGTCGCCTGAGTCGTACTCATCTGCAGAGCCGCCGCCGAGAGCGAACCCGCTTCGACGATGCGAATAAAGGTCCGCATCAGCTCAATCCGATCTATACGCTCTTGTTTCTTCATTTATATTTTTCCTATACGTGCTACGTATAACCGTTTTACCACTACCCTATCTTCCGCGCCAGTCTGCTTCAGGGAACAATAGCGCCAACGCATTTACGAGGGCACTACCATGACACCGCTTCCTTTATCCCCCCGCCAGGCCGGCTGGGTTATTTTTATTCTCGCGCTCGGCGCTGGCTTCAGCGTCGCATCCATCTACTACGCCCAGCCGCTGCTGCCGTTAATCGGCGCCAACCTGCATCTCAGCGTTGAAGGAATGGGGCTGGTGCCCACCCTAACCCAGGCTGGCTATGCATTGGGAATATTATTTCTGCTGCCGCTCGGCGATCGCCGCGATCGCCGAACGCTTATCCTGCTGAAAAGCGCCGTGCTGGCGGTACTGTTGCTACTCTGCAGCCTGACCGGTCAGCTTACCTCGCTACTGGTCGTCAGCCTGCTGATTGGCATGGCGGCGACCATGGCGCAGGATATTGTCCCGGCGGCGGCGATTCTGGCGCCGGCGGGCAAACAGGGGAAGATGGTCGGTACGGTGATGACCGGCCTGCTACTGGGGATCCTGCTTTCACGTACCGTCAGCGGGCTGGTCGGCGCGCTATTTGGCTGGCGGGTCATGTACCAGGCTGCGGCAGTCAGTATCGCCTTTATCGGCCTGTTAATGTGGCGTGTTGTGCCGCGTTTTGAGATCCACTCTACCCTCAGTTATCCGCAGTTGCTGAAGTCAATGGCCCATTTGTGGCAGCGCTATCCCGCGCTGCGCCGCGCGGCATTCGCCCAGGGCTTTTTGTCTATCGCCTTTAGCGCGTTCTGGTCGACGCTGGCGGTGATGCTCGCCGAACATTACCAGATGGGTAGCGCGGTCGCCGGCGGCTTCGGTATCGCTGGCGCGGCAGGCGCCCTGGCGGCACCGCTGGCAGGAGGACTGGCGGATAAAGTTGGCGCGGGGAGAGTCACCCAGCTCGGCGCGGCATTCGTCACCGTCTCCTTTGCCCTGATGTTGCTGCTGCCCGCCCTGCCGGTACACGGCCAACTGGCGCTGATTGCGTTATCGGCTATCGGTTTTGACCTTGGTCTGCAATCAAGCCTGGTAGCGCATCAAAATCTGGTTTACAGCCTGGAGCCCCAGGCCCGCGGCAGGCTTAACGCCTTGCTGTTTACCGTGGTCTTCATCGGTATGGCTCTGGGATCGGTGCTGGGAAGTAAACTGTACGTGCTGGCTGGCTGGAATGGCGTGGTGATTCTGGCGGTGAGCAGCGGCGCGATTGCTCTGATTATCCGCCTGCTGGAAAATGCTCGTCTACAGGCCGCAGAACGCGCCGTGAGATAAAAAAACCCGCTCCGCATAGCGGAACGGGTTAATCAGGCCCGACGTTACGGTGAATTTAAATCGTGCGGCGGGCAAACTCTTTCAGGCGGAAGCCGAGCAGCAGCAAGGTCGCGAAATAGGCGACAACGCCAGCCACCACCACCACCATCAGACGCATCAGGCGGAACGGCATCGTCCCCTGCGACCATTCCGGCATCAGATACATCACGCCGACGAGCGCTGCGGCCATGACCAGCACCGCGATGACCAGACGCAGCAGGAAGACGAACCAGCCCGGCTGCGGCGTGAAGATTTTCTGCTTACGCAGTTGCCAGTAAAGCAGCGCGGCGTTCAGACAGGCAGCCAGACCAATAGACAGCGACAAGCCGGCATGCTTCAACGGGCCAATAAACGCCAGGTTCATCACCTGGGTCATTATCAGAGTAACAATGGCGATTTTAACCGGCGTCTTGATATCCTGGCGCGAGTAAAAGCCCGGCGCCAGCACCTTCACGACGATAAGCCCCATCAGTCCAACCGAATAAGCCACCAGAGCGCGTTGCGTCATCGCCGCATCGAAAGCGTTAAACTTACCGTACTGGAATAGCGATACCGTCAGCGGTTTGGCGAGAATGCCTAAGGCAACCGCGCTTGGCAAGGCCAGCAGGAAGCACAGACGCAGCCCCCAATCCATCAGTCGGCAGTACTCATCGTGATTGCCGCTGGCGAAACTTTTTGATAACGATGGCAACAGGATGGTGCCCAGCGCCACGCCCAGCACGCCGGAGGGGAACTCCATCAGACGGTCGGCATAATACATCCAGGAGACCGAACCTGAAACCAGGAAGGAGGCGAAAATGGTATTGATAATCAGCGAGATCTGGCTAACAGAGACGCCGAGGATCGCCGGCCCCATCTGCTTAACCACGCGAATCGCCCCGGCATCTTTCAGGTTAACCCGCGGCAGAACCAGCATACCTATTTTTTTCAGATGCGGCAGTTGATACGCCAGTTGCAGGATACCGCCAACCGTGACCGCCCAGGCCATCGCCAGCATTGGCGGATGAAAATAAGGCGCGGCAAACAGGGCAAAACCAATCATGCTGACGTTAAGGAAGGTCGGCGCGAACGCGGGAACCGAGAAGCGGTTCCAGGTGTTAAGGATCGCCCCCACCAGCGACGCCAGCGAGATCAATAAAATGTAGGGGAAGGTGATGCGCAGCAGCTGGGTGGTTAAGGCAAATTTATCCGGCGTATCGGCAAAGCCCGGAGCGGTTACGGTAATCACCCATGGCGCCGCCAGCATCCCCGCCACGGTGACCAGCGCCAGAACCAGCGTCAACAGCCCGGAAACATAGGAGACGAACACCCGCGTCGCGTCTTCGCCCTGCTTACTTTTATATTCAGCGAGAATCGGCACAAACGCCTGAGAAAAGGCGCCTTCGGCAAAAATACGCCGCAAGAGGTTTGGCAGTTTGAAGGCCACAAAAAAGGCGTCGGTCGCCATCCCGGCGCCAAAAATACGCGCGACGATAGCATCGCGGGCGAACCCGAGCACGCGCGAGAACATGGTCATCGAGCTGACTGCCGCTAATGATTTTAATAGATTCATTACTGTCTTATTCCACAACCCATGGAGTAAAACGCCCGCAAAAGCGGGCGCTGGAAAGTGGCGATAGTCTACCGGGTTCGCAATGAATTACTACTGTCAGTTGTTACAACCAGTTATTCGCTCATCGCTTCACGCCAGAGCTTTTCCACGATCCGCTGGGCTAAAAGCGCCTGCTCGCCGGCGGTTTCCGGAACCGTCTGATTTTGCACGCATTCAATGAAGTGCCGTGCGCAGCCGTCGAATCCGCGCTGCTCAAGCGTTGTCTGCCAGCCGGGCGCCGGGCGCTGCAAGATTCCGCTGCCCCGCTCTTCGCGCCACTCGCGCATATCGCTCACCTCATACAGCCCGCCATCGGTTACCGCCTGCACCCACTCACGCTGGCTTCCGGCGCGACGATGCATGCTGGTCGTTATCTGCAGTTGCCCCGCGCTGAAGTGATGCTCGGCGTAGAGCATTTCCCCTTGAGAAGTGGTTTGCAGGATCCCGCCATTCACCCGCGTCTTATCTCCTGCCAGCCACAGTGCGGTATCAACAACATGCAGATAATCATCCAGCAGGGTAAAACGCAGTTCTTTGCCGACGCTATCGCTACGGTGCTTATCCATGCGCAATGACGCCGCATCATTGAGATGCGCTTTCAATTCACGATACAGCGGCGCAAAGCGGCGATTGAATCCCACCATTAACGTTAAACGCCGACGTGCCGCCAGTTCAACCAGTGATTCGGCTTCGCTGAGCTTGTCCGCCAGCGGCTTGTCCACACAAACATGAACGCCTGCATTCAGCAGATGATGAACCACTTCATAATGTGAAGCGGTTGATGTATGAACAAATACCGCGTCACATTGCGCCGCCAGCGCATCCAGAGACTCGGCATAAGGCAGACGCCAGGTTTCGCAGATGCGTAACGCTTTCTCTTTCCCCGGCGACCAGGCGGCCTGCAGCGTCCAGCCATCAGCGGCGCCAAGCACCGGCAGCCATGCCTTTTGTGCAATGCCGCCAAGCCCCACCACGCCAACACGTAATTTCGCCGTCACGGTTACTCTCCTAAATGAGCCAGCAGGGAATCAAGGCGTATTTTGAGCTCAGCGACTTCACTTTCCAGCGCCTCAACGCGCGCCTGCAAATCGTCATTCGGCGGAGACACGGCTTCCACGACGGTAATGAGCGAATCCATGTCATCACAAAACAGGTGCATATAGCGGCTTTCGCGTTTACCCGGCTCGCGCGGAAGGCGCGCGACGTAAGGACCGTCTTCACGACTGGCCAAATTGTCGAGCGTGCTTTCCACCTCGGCCATATCGCGGAATTCATACATCCGCTGCGCGCGGCTGCGCAGCTCGCCTGGCGTTTGCGCGCCGCGCAGCAGCAGCGTCGTGACGATGGCGACTTCCGCCGCCGTTAATTTGAGGTCGCCAAATTCGGAATTGCAGAAGCGCTGTTCATATTTGGTTACCCGGTTGCCAAAACCGCTTACCGTACGCAGGTAGTGGCGTTTAACCAGCTCATCCAGCAAATCCTGGACATCGCTTTCCGCCAGCGACATCACCGGCTCGCGGTTGGTTTTCTGGTTACAGGCGGTAACCACCGCATTCACTGATAGCGGATACTGTTCCGGCGTGGTTACCTGCTTCTCCAGCAGGCAACCAATGATGCGCGCTTCATGCGCGGTTAGCTGATATTTCATGTTGTCTCCTTAGCGCCCTGGGGTCCAGTCAGTGGCCGTTAACGCCGTCAATACGTGATCTCGCCATTGTCCATCAATGAGGAGGTAGTCCTTTGCGTAACCCTCTTTTTCGAATCCGAGCCGGGCGAGCAGATCGCCGCTGCGTTTGTTATGCGGCATATAGTTGGCCATGATGCGGTGGACATGCTGCGTACGTTGCATATAGCGAATCGCCGCGGTCAGCGCTTCAAACATCAGCCCCTGCCCTTGCCACTTTTCACCAATGGAATAGCCGAGATAGCAGGCATGAAATGAACCACGCACCACGTTTGAGAAATTCGCTACGCCAATAATCTCTTTCTCATCAGGATCGAGTAGCGCGAAATAAAATGCCGAACCCTGTTTGTGAAACTCCGTAATCATCGATAACCGCGCCTGCCAGCCGGAGGGATAACAGTGGCTTTCATCGCGCACCGGCTCCCAGGGTTTCAGGAACCCTTTATTTTCCGCGTAGTAATCGGCCAGACGCCAGGCGTCACGATCGTGAACCAGCCGCACCACCAGCCGGTCCGTCGTCAAACGCACCTTGGGTACGTTACTGCGATAGCCAAACATTCCTCACTCCTGTTCCCTGCCCCAAACTGATATCTTTCACTATACCTTCCCTGAGTGAAGGTGGGAAAACAGCAACATACCATTTTCTGCACCACCTCCGTTTTTCGATGAATAGCCTCAATCGATCTTGCTTTTTGATAAAAAAATATTGTCGCCAGTATGCTGGGAAAATAACCGCCGCCACCGCAGAATATCTAAGCTTATCTTTCTTTTTCCCTGGAGGGGAAATGTCCCGCGTATCGCAGGCAAGGAGCCTGGGTAAATATTTCCTGTTGGTCGATAACATGCTGGTTGTGCTCGGCTTTTTTGTCGTATTCCCCCTGATATCGATCCGTTTTGTCGACCAAATGGGCTGGGCGGCGCTGATGGTCGGTATTGCCCTCGGTCTACGTCAACTGGTGCAACAAGGTTTAGGCATCTTCGGTGGCGCGATTGCCGACCGTTTCGGCGCCAAACCGATGATTGTCACCGGGATGCTGATGCGCGCCGGCGGTTTCGCGGCGATGGCCGTCGCCCATGAGCCCTGGGTGCTCTGGCTTTCATGCATTTTGTCCGGTCTCGGCGGCACCCTGTTCGACCCGCCACGAGCGGCGCTGGTGGTCAAACTGGTGCGCCCGCATCAACGTGGTCGCTTCTTCTCTATCCTGATGATGCAGGATAGCGCCGGCGCGGTCATCGGCGCTCTGCTGGGCAGTTGGCTCTTACAGTACGATTTCCGTCTGGTGTGCAGCGCAGGGGCAGCGCTCTTCATTGCCTGTGCCGCGTTTAACGCCTGGTATCTGCCGGCATGGAAACTCTCGACGGTCAAAACGCCAATCCGCGAAGGACTGGGGCTGGTGTTACGCGATAAGCGCTTTGTCACTTATGTGCTGACCCTGACCGGTTACTACATGCTGGCCGTGCAGGTGATGCTCATGCTGCCGATTATGGTTAACGATATTGCAGGCTCTCCGGCGGCGGTGAAATGGATGTATGCCATTGAAGCGACAATTTCCTTGACGCTGCTGTACCCCATCGCCCGCTGGAGCGAGAAACGTTTTCGCCTCGAGCATCGTCTGATGGCGGGTTTGCTGGTGATGACGGCGGCGATGCTGCCGATTGGCTTAACCAGCACACTGCAGCAGCTGTTTACCCTAATCTGTATCTTTTATATCGGCTCAATCATTGCCGAACCCGCGCGCGAAACGCTGGGCGCGTCACTGGCCGATGCCCGCGCTCGCGGCAGCTATATGGGTTTCAGCCGCCTTGGCCTGGCTTTCGGCGGCGCGCTGGGGTACGCCGGCGGCGGCTGGCTGTTTGACGCCGGTAAAGTGCTCAATCAGCCCGAACTGCCGTGGCTGATGCTGGGCATTATCGGCTTTGCGACATTCATTGCGCTGTGGTGGCAGTTCAGCCAAAAACGATCGGCTTCCGGCATGCTGGAACCGCGCACCTGACGCTCGGCCAAAGTGGTAATCCTTTTTTTCAGCATTTTCCGCTAGTACAAGCGGGGCTAGCAGACCATGCTGCTTTGTGTCAGGATTAGCTATGGCATGACGTTAAGGAACCCAATGAAAAAGATGTTGATCGCGGCCGCGCTGATTGTCGGCGGCCTTCTGAGCGGATGTAACCAGCTTACGCAATACTCCGTTAGCGAGCAGGAGATTAACCAGGCGCTGCAGAAACGTAATCACTTCGCCAAAGATATCGGCCTGCCTGGCGTAGCGGATGCGCATATTGAACTGCAAAACCTGACCAGCGCCATCGGTCGTGAAGAGCCGAATAAAGTGGCGCTGAGCGGAACCGCTAATCTGGATCTGAATTCGCTGTTTGGCAATCAGAAAGCGACCATCGACCTGAAGCTCAAAGCGCTGCCGGTGTTCAATAAAGAGCAAGGCGCGATTTATCTGCGTGAAATGGAAGTCGTCGATGCGAAAGTTAAGCCGGAAAAGCTCACCTCCGTGGTACAGACGCTGATCCCTTATCTGAATCAGTCGCTGCGCAGCTATTTCAACCAGCAACCGGCCTACGTTCTGCGTGAAGATGCCAGCACCGGCGAAGCCTTAGCGAAGAAATACGCTAAAGGCATCGAAGTGAAACCGGGCGAGATCATCATCCCCTTCACTGACTAAACGATAAGGGCGCTGAATATGGCGCCCTTAATTTTTTACGGAAATGAGTGCAAAGGAAAACGTTTACGCTTATCCTTAGTGCCCGGCAAAAAACAGCCCTGATGACTGAACCAATTAGCCGGAGCCTTCCATGACAGCACAACCCCAGGTATTGAAAATCCGCCGCCCTGACGACTGGCATATTCATTTACGCGATGATGATATGTTGAAAACCGTCGTGCCTTACACCAGTGAGTTTTATGGCCGGGCGATCGTGATGCCGAATCTGGTACCGCCGGTAACGACCGTCGCTGCTGCCATTGCTTACCGCCAGCGCATCATCGATGCAATTCCCGCCGGGCATGATTTCACGCCGCTGATGACCTGCTACCTGACCGACACGCTCGACCCGGACGAACTGGAGCGCGGTTTCCATGAAGGCGTGTTCACCGCAGCCAAGCTCTACCCGGCAAACGCCACTACCAATTCCAGTCACGGCGTAACCAGCACCGATGCCATCATGCCGGTACTGGAACGGATGGAAAAACTGGGCATGCCGCTACTGGTGCACGGCGAAGTTACCCATGCTGATATCGATATCTTCGATCGCGAAGCGCGCTTTATCGAGACGGTGATGGAACCGCTGCGCAAACGGCTGCCGGGGTTAAAAGTGGTCTTCGAACATATCACCACCAAAGATGCTGCTGAATACGTGCGCGACGGCAACGAACTGCTGGCCGCAACCATCACGCCGCAGCATCTGATGTTTAACCGCAATCATATGCTGGTTGGCGGTATTCGTCCGCATCTATACTGCCTGCCGATCCTCAAGCGAAACGTCCACCAGCAGGCGCTGCGTGAACTGGTCGCCAGCGGGTTCAGCCGCGCCTTCCTCGGCACAGACTCCGCCCCACACGCGCGCCACCGTAAAGAGGCCAGCTGCGGCTGTGCGGGCTGTTTCAATGCCCCCACCGCGCTCGGCAGCTACGCCACCGTCTTTGAAGAGATGAATGCGCTGGAGCATTTTGAGGCTTTCTGCTCGCTGAATGGCCCGCGTTTCTACGGCCTGCCGGTGAATGAAAGCTACGTTGAACTGGTACGTGAAGAGAGCACCGTTGCCGAAAGTATCGCTCTTCCAGGCGATACGTTGGTGCCGTTCCTGGCCGGTGAAACCGTGCGTTGGACGATGAAAAAATAAAGTTTTTTGCCCCCTGTTGTAAATGCGCAAGCATTACTGTATAAATAAACAGTATATTACCCAGGGGGCCATTATGCGCATCGAAGTGTCAATTGCCAAAACCACAGCCTTACCCAGCGGCGCGCTGGAAGCGCTGAATAACGAACTCGCTAAGCGTATCGCTCAACATTATCCGGAACGAGAAAACCAGGTCACGGTACGTTACGCCGCCGGCAATAATTTGTCCGTCATCGGTGGTTTGAAAGAAGACAAAGACCGGATTAGCGAAATCCTGCAGGAAACCTGGGAAAGCGCCGACGATTGGTTTATCCACGACTAAGCCTCCGGGTTTGCTTACGCAAAATCAATTTGCTCCCTCATTGTGCTTTTTTTTTGCCGGGTCGCCCCGGCTTTTTTATCTCCGCTTATAACTAAGACTTTCCTTAATATCCTGATAAATTCCTTAAAAAATAATGAGACCCAGGACGAAACTCGCGCAAAAAACCGCCAATCAGAGCAAAATTTGTCTCTAATTATTTATTTTCTCGAGTTTGTACTTAACTGCTGATATAATTAACGTGCTTCAGAAAACAAGCATTAAACCTCGAGAATTGTTGTCTTTTAACATATGAATAAGGGGTTATGATGGAAAAGAATAATGAAGTCATCCAGACCCATCCCCTCGTCGGATGGGACATCAGCACCGTTGATAGCTACGATGCGCTGATGTTGCGCCTGCACTACCAAAACCCCACGCAAGAAAGCAATAAAGAAGCAGAAATTGGCCAGACGCTATGGCTAACGACGGATGTCGCACGTCAGTTTATTTCTATTCTGGAAGCAGGAATAGCGAAGATAGAATCTGGCGATTACCAGGAAAATGAGTATCGCAGACATTAGCATCACCGATGATGTCTAAATATTCACTGAACAGGCACCTGCGGGTGCCTGAATTATTTTTCGCGCTTGTACATCCGGCTGATGTTAATTACCCTGCTAATAAAACAATAACCCGGAACTCACCATGCAATACGACCTCATCATTATCGGTAGTGGCTCCGTTGGCGCTGCCGCCGGCTATTACGCCCGTCGCGCCGGTCTGAATGTCCTGATGACCGATGCCCACAAACCGCCGCACCAGGAAGGCAGCCACCATGGCAGTACGCGGCTGATCCGTCACGCCTATGGCGAGGGCGAAAGATACGTGCCGTTGGTGCTACGCGCCCAGCAGCTATGGGACGAATTTGCGCAAAGTAGCGGCGAGGCCGTATTCGAAAAAACCGGAGTTATTAACCTTGGCCCCGCGAGCTCCGATTTTCTCAATAACGTGGCTCACAGCGCGCGTCAGTTCGAGCTTAACGTGGAAGAGTTGGATGCTGAGGCGGTCATGAAACGTTGGCCGGAGATTCGTATTCCGCAAGATTACCGGGCTATTTTTGAACCGGCTTCCGGCGTGTTACGCAGCGAGCTGGCGGTAGAAACCTGGATTCGCCTGGCGCGCGAAGCGGGCTGCGCCCAACTGTTCAACTGCCCGGTTACCGCAATTCACCATCACACCGACGGCGTGACCATTGATACCGCCGATGGTAGCTACAGCGGCAAAAAACTGCTGATCAGCGCCGGAACCTGGGTAACAAAATTATTGCCGGAACTGCCCATTCAACCGGTACGTAAAGTCTTCGCCTGGTTCCAGGCCGATGGTCGCTATAGCGCGAAAAATAACTTCCCGGCTTTCACCGGCGAGCTGCCGAATGGCGATCAGTATTATGGCTTCCCGGCGGAAGACAACGAATTGAAGATCGGCAAGCATAATGGCGGCCAGCTGATTTCCGAGCCGGGCGAGCGGAAACCGTTTGGCGCTGTCGCCAGCGATGGCTCTGAGTCGTTCAACTTCCTGCGCAATGTACTGCCCGGAATCGGCGGCTGCCTGCACGGCGCCTCCTGTACTTACGATAATACGGCAGATGAAGATTTCATCATTGATACCCTTCCCGGTCACGACAATACATTACTCATTACCGGTTTAAGCGGTCACGGTTTCAAGTTTGCGCCGGTACTTGGCGAAATTGCGACGCAATTTGCGCAAGGTGAAACGACGGAGTTTGATCTGACTCCCTTCTCGCTGGCGCGATTTTCACAATAATAGCCAGCTATAAAACAAAACGGCCTCGATTGAGGCCGTTTCATCTCAGAGAGCGTGTATGCGTCGCCTGTACCACTGGTTAGTCAACAACGTACGCGAGCACTTTATGATTTATCTCGCGCTGTGGCTGCTGCTAGCAGTAATCGACCTCATCTGGTTATGGTTTTACTGACGGGTCGGGATCCGGGATACCTAGTTTGGTATTAAGACGGCCGCGGGATTTATTAAAAATCTTATTGCCATTTTCTCGCCCCGCCCGCAATTTGCGCTGCTCCTCTTCCGGCAGTTTATGCTCTTCCATACAGGCTTCGCTGCAGCAACCGGCAAATTTCTCGGCACAAGCCGGGCACTGAATAAACAGCAAATGGCAGCCGTCGTTGAGGCAATTGGTGTGGCTGTCGCACGGTGCGCCGCATTGATGGCAGTGGGCAATCACATCATCAGAAATACGCTCGCCCATTCTTTCGTCAAAAACAAAGTTCTTACCGATAAAGCGTACCGGCAATCCCTGTTCACGGGCGCGGCGCGCGTACTCGATAATCCCGCCTTCAATGTGCCACACCTTATTGAAACCGCTATGTTTCATCCAGGCGCTAGCTTTCTCACAGCGAATGCCGCCGGTACAGTACATGACAATCTT
Organism: Klebsiella sp. 141161; assembly: GCF_050600815.1. Lineage (NCBI taxonomy): Bacteria > Pseudomonadati > Pseudomonadota > Gammaproteobacteria > Enterobacterales > Enterobacteriaceae > Klebsiella > Klebsiella sp. 141161. Next base: position 283,936 of record NZ_JAQIRN010000007.1, read on the forward strand.
CTTGTCTTTGTACTCCTGCATCATCTCAACCGCTTTCGGCAATTGATCGCGGAAGGTATCCGCCGGAATTTCCATCGCGTTCTCGAAGTGACCGACTTCGTATTCATAATGGTTGCGCATATCGATGAATACCGCGTCCGGATCGTCCAGCATCGCGTTCACTTCCGCCGCTTTCAGGTACTCGCCCACGTCAGAGGGATCAAAAGTCGGGTCATCAATACCGTCGGCCACAATACGGTCGCGAACCTTGAGGCGCAGGACCCAGAAGGATTTACCGTCATCATCCAGCGCGATATTCAGACGTAACCCTTTCAGCGCCGGGTCAAAACCATCGAGAAACTCACGTAACGCCGCGACCTTGCTTTCCGGCACGCTGATCTGCGCATTGATACCTTCATGGGCCAGATAGATGCGGCCAAAGACATTCAGCTTAGTCAGCGCCAGCCACAGGGCGTCGCGGGTCGCTTTCGGGTCAACGATAGTGAAATATTTATAGAACGAGATCGTCGTGCGCGGCTCGGTTTCAGCCAGCATCTGCGCCTTTAACGTCTCATTTGAAATGCGGTTGTGTAACACTGGCATGGTGTACCTGCTCGACATAGGAAATGAGTAAAATAAACGGCGGGCATCATATAGCAAACACCGTTAATTTACATCCCTACATTTTACGCTACATTTCAGCCACGCAATTTTCAGCCGTTAACAATCTGCTTCAGCAGGAGACTGCTTTTGGCGGCAGCGCAAAAAAATGCGATAATAGAACGCGTTGTTAAATCAGACAGGTATGAAATGACCCATTTACCGAAATTTTCCGCCGCGCTGCTCCATCCGCGCTACTGGCTGCTTTGGCTGGGCATAGGCCTGTTGTGGTTAGTTGTCCAACTCCCTTATCCGGTTATCTACCGTCTCGGTAATGCCATTGGTCGCCTGGCAATGCGTTTTATGAAACGCCGCGCAAAAATCGCTTATCGCAATCTTGAGCTCTGCTTTCCTGAGAAGAGCGAGCAAGAGCGTCATCAGCTGGTAGTACAAAACTTTGAGTCCGTCGGCATGGGCCTGATGGAAACCGGGATGGCATGGTTCTGGCCAACCCGACGCATTGCGCGCTGGACAGACACCATCGGCTTCCAATATGTCCGCGACGTGCAGGCACAACAGCGCGGCATTCTGTTGATTGGTATTCATTTCCTGACGCTGGAAATGGGCGCGCGCATGTTCGGCATGAACGAGCCCGGTATCGGCGTCTATCGCCCGAATGACAATCCGGTTATCGACTGGCTGCAGACCTGGGGCCGCCTGCGTTCCAACAAAGATATGATTGACCGTAAAGATCTCAAAGGCATGATCCGCGCGCTGAAAAAAGGCGAAGTGGTCTGGTACGCCCCGGATCACGACTACGGCCCGACCGCCAGCGTCTTCGCGCCGCTGTTCGCCGTCGACCAGGCCGCCACCACTTCGGGTACCTGGATGCTGGCGAAAATGTCCAAAGCCTGCATTGTGCCATTTGTTCCGCGCCGCAAACCAAACGGCAAAGGCTATGAGCTCATCATGCTGCCGCCGGAGTGCGATCCGCCGTTGGATAACGCGGAGACCACCGCCGCATGGATGAACAAAATCGTCGAACAATGCATCATGATGGCGCCAGAGCAATATATGTGGCTGCATCGTCGCTTTAAGACGCGTCCGGAAGGCGTGCCTTCACGCTACTGATTGACTCATTATCCGGGTGGTCCCCTGCCCGGATATATTTTTACCGCCGATCCTTTTTAATACTCCTTTAGCTTTAAAAGCTACACTCCATTGCGACAACCATTTCTCAGGCGCATAATTAGCAGGCTCATATTTTCCTTTATTTTGACCCGCGCCGCGGGCCAGTGAGACCTTATGTCGTCTGCTGATACGCCTATTAACTGGAAACGAAATCTTACCGTCACCTGGCTTGGCTGCTTTTTAACCGGCGCCGCCTTTAGCCTCGTGATGCCTTTTTTGCCACTCTATGTCGAACAGTTGGGTGTGACCGGCCATAGCGCGCTGAATATGTGGTCAGGGTTGGTGTTTAGCATTACCTTCCTGTTTTCCGCCGTTGCCTCGCCGTTCTGGGGCGGATTAGCAGACCGTAAAGGGCGTAAGATTATGCTGCTGCGTTCAGCGCTGGGGATGGCCATCGTCATGATGCTGATGGGCATGGCGCAAAACATTTGGCAATTCCTGATCCTGCGTGCGCTGCTGGGTTTACTGGGCGGTTTTATCCCCAATGCCAATGCGCTGATCGCAACCCAGATCCCGCGTCAGAAAAGCGGCTGGGCGCTAGGAACGCTTTCAACCGGCGCGGTAAGCGGCGCCCTCCTTGGCCCGCTGGCGGGCGGTTTCCTTGCCGACCACTGGGGATTGCGCACCGTCTTCTTCATGACCGCCACGGTGCTGTTTATCTGCTTCCTGTTCACCCTATTTTTGATTCGCGAAAACTTTGTTCCGGTGAACAAAAAAGAGATGCTCAATGCCAGGGACGTTTTCGGTTCGCTCAAGAACCCTAAACTGGTGCTCAGCTTGTTCGTGACCTCATTGATTATCCAGGTGGCGACGGGTTCCATTGCGCCGATCCTGACGCTCTACGTGCGCGACCTGGCGGGTAACGTCAGCAATATCGCCTTTATTAGCGGTATGATTGCCTCCGTACCCGGCATTGCCGCCCTGCTGAGCGCGCCACGTTTAGGCAAGCTCGGCGATCGTATTGGGCCGGAAAAGATCCTGATCGTTGCCCTGGTTATTTCCGTGCTGCTGCTGGTCCCAATGTCATTCGTTCAGACGCCGCTGCAGCTAGGCATTCTGCGCTTTTTGCTCGGCGCCGCCGACGGCGCGCTATTACCCGCCGTACAAACTCTGCTGGTGTACAACTCCACCAGCCAGATATCGGGGCGTATCTTCAGCTATAACCAGTCGTTTCGCGATATTGGCAACGTCACCGGGCCGTTAATCGGCGCCTCGGTCTCGGCTAACTACGGCTTCCGCGCCGTGTTCCTCGTCACCGCCTGCGTCGTCCTGTTTAACGCTTTTTACTCGACCATCAGTCTACGTCGCCCACGGCATAACGCTTCAGCGGATGACGGAGGCCCGGGTAAACGTTCGGTAAATTAAGCGCTTCAGCGCTTCTCTGCCTTGACGCCAGGCTAACCGCCTTCTATAGATTGAAACGTGTTCCTTTTTCATTCTTCTTAGGGGGTTAGCTATGTCAACGGAATCAGTTTTCTACGCCACGCTCGAAGAGGCAATCGACGCCGCCCGGGAAGAGTTTTTGGCCGATAATCCCGATAGCGATGAAGAAACTGCCGATATTGAACAGTTCAATATGCAGAAGTACGTACTCCAGGACGGTGATATCGCCTGGCGGGCTGAATTCTTCGCCAGCGAAGATGAAGAAGGCGAGTGTCTCCCCATGCTCAGTGGTGAAGCGGCGCAAAGCGTATTTGACGGTGATTTTGACGAAATCGAGCTACGCCAGGAGTGGGTGGAAGAAAATACGCTACACGAATGGGATGAAGGCGAGTTTCAGCTGGAGCCTTCCCTGGATACCGAAGAGGGGCAGACCGCAGCCGATGAGTGGGACGAGCGTTAATTACTCATAGGGACCATGGCTGGCGTCTAACGGCAGCAACAGCGTATCAAATACCAGCGAGAATGGCAGATCGAGAATGGTCAGATAGCGCCAGCCTGAATCGCGAACATCCCACTGTACGCCGGGGTAATATTGGTTGCCATGGCCCTGCCCCGGTACCGTACGGCTAATAATGCTGCCGCAGCCGCTGAGTACCAGCGTCATGGCGATAAGCACAAATATTCTCATTCACTTCCTCTCAGGCAAAAAAATACCGGCACAATTGCCGGTATTTTCCTTAACGTACGGCTTACTTCGTTTTCAACGCCAGCGGGTTCAGCGTGAGTTTCTGATACTCTCCCACCCAGGAAGAATATTTCTCCGGGGAGTTCCACACGCGGTAGTGCAGACGCGACATCGTTACTGGATCGCTTAACAGAACCAGACGACGATCGCGGTTAAGTTTATCAGGCGTTTCATTCAGCGCCTGCTCAACGTGGCGTTCACGGGCAATATCCAGAATACGACCGTGGCGATGACGCGCCGTTGCCATTGCCGTCGCCAGGGCGTTGAACGATGGGTTAAACACCGCATGCATAAAGCCATCGCCCAGCGAACGCTGACGGTTCAGAGTCAGGTAAGCATCGGTATCTTTCAGTACCTGCGGCGGCGAATACTCTTCCGGGATCAGGAACAATTTCCAGCGTTTAGTACGCAGACCTACCGTCGCGCGGCTGGAAATCGCCGAGACAAATGGAGAGAGAATTAGCGACACGACGATAGGCGCCAGCCAGAACAGGAAACGCAGATCCAGCCACGCCATACCAACCGCCCAAACCAGACCCAGCAGCAGCTGCGAGCCGTGACGCATAAAGGCCTCGCCCCAGGGCGTTGAGTCATCATCGCGCTGCGGTGAATTCCACACCACCTCCCAACCGAGAAACGCGCTGACCACGAACACGGTGTGGAACAGCATGCGCACCGGCGCCAGCAGCACCGAGAACAGCACCTCCAGCAGCAGGGAAAGCGTCACGCGGAAGAAGCCGCCGTACTCTTTCGGCCCCTTGCACCACACCAGAATGATACTCAGCAGTTTCGGCAGGAACAGCAGTACCATGGTCGAGGCAAACAGCGCGATAGCCAGTTCTGGACGCCACTGCGGCCATACCGGGAACAGCTGGCGCGGTTGCAGGAAGTATTGCGGCTCGGTCAGGGCGTGCACGACCTGCAGCGCCGTCGACAACGCGAGGAACATAAACCACAGCGGCGCCGACAGATAAGACATGACGCCGGTCAGGAACACCGCACGGTGTACCGGGTGCATCCCTTTCACCAGAAACAGGCGGAAGTTCATCAGATTACCCTGACACCAGCGACGGTCGCGCTTCAGCTCATCCAGCAGGTTCGGCGGCAGCTCTTCATAGGAGCCCGGCAGATCGTAGGCGATCCATACGCCCCAACCCGCACGACGCATCAGCGCGGCTTCCACGAAGTCATGCGACAGAATCGAACCGGCAAAGTTACCCTCGCCCGGCAGCGGCGCCAGCGCACAGTGTTCGATGAACGGCTTCACGCGGATAATGGCGTTGTGACCCCAGTAGTGCGATTCACCCAACTGCCAGAAGTGCAGCCCGGCGGTAAACAGCGGGCCGTACACGCGGGTGGCGAACTGCTGGCAGCGCGCATAAAGGGTATCCATACCGGAGGCGCGCGGCGAAGACTGGATGATCCCGGCATTCGGATTCGCTTCCATCAGGCGCACCAGCCCGCTCAGGCACTCGCCGGTCATCACTGAGTCAGCGTCGAGCACCACCATGTAACTATACTGGCTACCCCAGCGACGGCAGAAATCATCGATGTTGCCGCTTTTACGTTTCACGCGACGGCGACGGCGACGATAGAAGATCTGGCCTTCACCCTGCACTTCGGCAATCAACTCCATCCACGCTTTTTGCTCGGCAACGCAAATATCCGGGTCGTAGCTGTCGCTTAGCACGTAAACGTCAAAATGCGCAGCGTTACCCGTCGCTTTCACCGATTCCCAGGTGGCGCGCAGGCCGGCAAACACGCGGTCAACATCTTCGTTGCAGATTGGCATAATAAGCGCCGTCCGGTGTTCCGGGTTCAGCGGCTCGTCACCAACGGTGGATGCCGAAATACTGTATTTATCACGCCCGATCAGCAGTTGCAGGAAGCCCATCAGCGCGGTCCAGAAACCGGCCGAGACCCAGCAGAAAAGTACCGCGAAGAGGATCAGGATACCGGTCTGCAACACGTACGGCAGTAGCTGCATGAAGGAGACCCATAGATCCTGGCCAACCATATCGGATGGATTGATCAACGCCCATCCCTGATAAGGGAGGATGGTCTTCATATACCACGTGGCCACTACCGTTTGCGCCAGCGTCAGCAGCAGCAAAATATAGCGGCGAATGGTGCCGACGGTACGCCATTTCTGTTCGCTTTCGCGCTCTTCCTGCGTGAGACGAGAGAGATAGCGCGGAGTCACATCACGGCCACGCAGACGATCCCAGAAGCGGCCTACCGGGTTGGTACGCCACGGGTCGGGGATCATCGAGGAACGTTTCGCTTTCGGCATCGCATGAAGCTGAGTGCGTCCTTCATCATCTTTCACCAGCTGATCGCCGGCCAGAGAGTCCGGCCAGCTATGCTCCAGCCGCGCTTTTACCGATCCTAATGGGGAATCTTCATCGCGCGAAAAATGATGATGCTCTGCGTCAAGCGCTTCATGTACGGCTTGCAGGCTCGTATCAGGTAATGCGGCTTTTTCTGCATCCGACAGCGGCAATGCGTCGATATAATTCGTTATCTTATTCATTGGCAGGCAGCTGATAGCTCCAGGTTTCGCTTAGCGTCTGATCGCCATTGACCAGCGCCGCACGCATTTCCGTGGTTTTCTTCGGATCTTTCACTTTCACGCGCAGGGTCATACGCCAACCCTTGATAACCGGATTATAGCGGACCGAGTTTTCCACGATTTCGGCGTTATCGCCGATGCTCGCCTGCGCCGTTACCGGGGTATCCGCCGCCATTTTTTTCATGTCAGCGCCGGTGAAATCAACGATGAAAGCGATGGTGCCATCTGGCTGGCGAATGAGATTAGACTGCTTCACATCACCGGTTGAGCGGCGAGTCTGCACCACATAAGCGCTGTCTGGCGCATGCAGTTTGTCTTCATCGCGGCTGAAGGTAATAGAGTACTTGAAGTTCATCTCTTTGCCTGGTTCCGGCAGCTGATCCGGGGTCCAGTAGGTGACGATATTATCGTTGGTTTCATCGTTGGTCGGGATTTCAACCAATTCGACTTTACCCTTACCCCAGTCGCCTTTCGGAGTGATCCACGCGCTCGGGCGCTGGTCGTAACGATCGTCGAGATCTTCAAAGCGGGAGAACTGGCGGCCACGCTGCAGCAGGCCAAACCCTTGCGGGTTCTCCATCGCATAACTACTGACGGCCAGATGTTTCGGGTTATTCAGCGGACGCCAGATCCACTCGCCGTTACCGGCAAGAATCGACAGACCGTTGGAGTCATGTAATTCCGGACGATAGTTGGTGGTCGGCGACGGTTGGTTCGGCCCAAACAGGAACATACTGGTCAACGGCGCCACGCCAAGCTTGCCGACTTTGTCGCGCAGATAAACCTTCGACTGCACATCAACCACGGTGTCGCGCCCGGGCATAATCACAAAGCGATAGGCGCCGGTCGCACGCGGGGAATCCAGCAGCGCGTAGATAGTTAAGCGCTTATCGGTCGCTTTCGGACGCTCAATCCAGAACTCGCGGAAGCGAGGGAACTCTTCGCCGGACGGCAGCGCGGTATCGATAGCCAGGCCGCGGGCGGAAAGCCCATAGACCTGACCCTGGCCCAGAACGCGGAAGTAGCTGGCCCCGAGCATGCTGACGATTTCGTCATTCTTGTCTTTGCTATTGATCGGATACAGTACTTTAAAACCGGCGAAACCAAGGTCTTTCACCGTGTCTTTATCGTGCTGAACATTGCCAAAATTAAAATAATCCGGGCTATATTTAATTTTACGTACGCTGGTGCTGGTCACTTCATTAATAGTAACCGGCGTGTCGAAATACATGCCCTGGTGGTAAAATTCCAGCTTGAATGGGGTTTTCAGATTATTCCAGTAGGCTTTATCGTGATTGAACTGGATTTGCTGGTAATCCGCGTATTTCATATCGCGGAAGGCGGAGGGCAGGTTACTTTTTGGCGCTTCATAGCCTTTCCCGGCTAACGTTTTCGCCTGTTTTGCTACGTCATCAATGCTGAATGCCCATGCAGATGAAGTACACAGGGACAACATTACGGCTGCGCTTAACCAACGCATTTTCATCATCTGTGGTTTATGTTTCATAGTAAGTAAGCACTTCCCCCTTTGTGTGCTTAAATCGATCCGATCTATTTTAATGGAAACTCAGGCAATCCGACAACATAATCCCTGCATTGTTCAGCTTAGCGGACCAGGGAATAAACAGTTCTCTGTCCCATATTGCACTTTGCGTACTTATCCTGGAGACAGATACCCTGAGTTCATGTAGGGTTGCTGGCAATGTAACCGTTATCGCCCTGAGTGATAAGACGAATTGTCTGAGATTGTTGTGAATTTATGAATAAAACACCAGTAGAACGTGAATATTTCTTCGACAGTATCCGCGCCTGGCTGATGCTGTTGGGGATCCCGTTTCACATCTCACTTATCTACTCCAGCCACAGCTGGCATGTGAATAGCCTGGAGCCCTCCTGGGGGCTAACGCTGTTCAACGATTTTATCCATGCCTTCCGTATGCAGGTCTTCTTTGTTATTTCCGGCTATTTCTCATACATGCTCTTTCTCCGCTATCCGCTGAAGAAATGGTGGAAAGTGCGTGTAGAGCGAGTTGGCATCCCGATGCTCACCGCGATCCCGCTGCTCACCCTGCCGCAGTTTCTGATGCTGCAATACGTCAATGGTAAAGCCCAGGACTGGCATACGCTCTCCGGCTATGACAAATTCAACACCCTGGCCTGGGAGCTTATCTCCCATCTGTGGTTTTTGCTGGTGCTTGTGGTGCTGACCACCGCCGGGGTAGTGCTGTTTAAGTGGCTGGCCAATCGGCGAAAAACGCAGACCGTCAGCTTCGGTGACACCGTCACACTCAGTCAATTATCGCTTATTTTTCTGGGACTTGGCATATTGTATGCGGTGATCCGTCGCACCATTTTTATCGTATACCCGCCGATTCTCAGCAACGGACTGTTTAACTTTATCGTTATGCAGACCCTGTTTTATCTGCCGTTCTTCATTCTCGGCGCGCAGACGTTCATCAATCCGCGGCTAAAAGCGATGTTCACCACCTCGTCACCCTGGTGTTTTGTTGGCGCACTGCTGGGCTTTATCGCCTATCGTCTTAACCAGCAGTATGGTTCTGGCGATGGCTGGATGTATGAAACCGAATCGGTGATTACGATGGTGCTGGGGCTGTGGATGGTAAACGTGGTGTTCTCACTGGGCCACCGCCTGCTTAACTTCCAGTCCGCTCGGGTGACTTACTTCGTCAACGCTTCGCTGTTTATCTACCTGGTGCACCATCCGCTCACCCTGCTGTATGGGGCATGGATTACGCCGATAATAAAATCGAACCTGTTAGGTTTTATCACCGGACTGGTATTTGTGGTGGGGATTGCGCTGATATTGTACGAAATCCATCTTCGTATTCCGCTGCTGCGCTTCCTGTTCTCAGGTAAACCGCAACAAAAACCGGCGAAAGCGCCGGTGTCGGTTAACTAAAATCTGCAACCGACAGCGCGCCCGCGCGCTGTCGGTATCACGATTCATTCTGCCTGTAATAATCGCTGATAAATTTCCGCCGTTTCTTTATCAAAACAGACGAAATAGACCCGTTCCAGCGGATTATATCGGGTGAGGAAAGCATTCACCGTTTTTACCGCAATTTCCGCCGCCGCCTGTTTCGGATAGCCATATACGCCGGTGCTGATAGCCGGAAAAGCAATAGAACGATAATTATTGGCTGCCGCCAGCAACAGACTATTGCGATAGGCATCCGCCAGTAATTCAGCTTCCTGCTCGCCGCCGCCGTGCCAGACGGGGCCGACCGCATGGATCACTGCGCTGGCCGGTAAATTACCGGCGCTGGTGATAACCGCATGCCCGGGCGGACATTCGCCCTGCTGCTGACGGACTATTTTGCAGGCGGCCAGTAATTCCGGACCCGCAGCCCGATGAATGGCGCCATCAACGCCACCGCCGCCCAGTAACGATGGGTTGGCCGCATTGACAATAACATCTACCTGCAACGTCGTAATATCGCCGAGAACCACTTCAGGTTGAACAACCATTTCCCCCTCCTGTCGGCAAACGTCTTCATACCTAGCGTGATGTCTACTATGGCATGATAGCCCCCAAGGCGGAAGCCTGAGGGCCAGTATTTAGCGATAATTCACTTCGAGGATAGCGCGGGTATGTTGCGGATCAATATACTTTAATTGTGCCGAATGGACGGCGTCATTGCTGTAATTCCCCGTCGTCAGCACCTGCGGCGAAACCATATGGGTACGCAGCCGAGGACAGGCCATTTCAATCTTATCACCCACACTATTGGCTTCGCAGGAGGGGTCAACGACCTGCCCGTAAATGGCGACAACGCCGCCGGTCGGCGCGGCATTCACTGAGCCAAATAAGCATGACAACATCAGACATGGCACCGCTAAGGCGTGGATTTTTTTTATCACGGCAGACTCCTCTGTATGAATAGCAAAGAAGCAACAGGCCATCCCTGAGCGCACTGCGCCGCCAGACTACGGCAAGGCAATGATTGCGTTATAAAACACAAATATATTACTTTTTGTTTTCTTTTTGATAACAAAACCGATTCATCTTGATTTTGCTACAAAAAATCTGCGTGGGAATATCAGGTGAGAGACGGGAAAACCCCTGCGGGTCCGGCAGGGGCTGTACTGTTAACGATAATTCACTTCGAGGATAGCGTTAGTGTGCTGAGGATTAATGTAGGTTAATTGCGTAGATTTGATATTGGCATGTTGCAGATCCCCTCGGGCCACCTGCTGAGCAGAAAAAGTAACTGACTTCTGCTTAGCGCAGGCCATCGAGACCTGATCTTCTGAAGAACGAATTTGACAAGGCGGTTCGACAACGCCGCCGTGGAAACGAATCACGCCGCTTGCGGCGCTAGAGGTAGTCGAAAAAGTCAATAAAGCGGGAAGGAAACAAACTGTAGCAAGTAGTACGCCAGTCATTTTTTTCACGGCAAAACCCCTCTGCGTAACGGTCAAAAAAACCTTACAAATCATCCATGAGCGCAGTTGAATACAAGCAACTACATACAAAATCAGTATATATATGAAGTACCTGTTGATACTTTTTTCTCTTCGTTTTTGCAAACGGTATCAAATTATTATGGTTTGTTTGCTCAAAATGTCTGCATTAAGAGGAAAAAACAATCGAAGAGGGGTTGATGCGAAAAGGCTTTCATGTAGTGCGTGACGGGAAGCTTGCTCCCGTCATCGAGGAAATGTGAAGAAAATCAGACGTGATCGTTAGCCAAAGATTTATTCTTTGCCGCTCGCGCTGCCAGCCACAGCCCGCTATTTTTCATGGCATAGCCAAAGACCAATCCCAGCGCCAGAGACGGCACGACAATGCGCCAGTCGCCGCTCGCGGCAAACGTCGCGCAGGCGCCGATAAAGGTTCCGGGAACAAAAGAGAGCAGCAGCTGGCGCGCCTGAATGCACATCAGGAAAGCGACTATTCCGGTCATCACATAGCTGAGGATTTCCAGCTGCGGCGCCAACGCGCTACCGTAAATAATCACCAGCGCCCATATCACGCCGCTCATGACCGTGCAGGCGGAAATCAACAGCCCTTTCAGACCGCCCTGTGGGCACGCGAAATAGGCCGTACAGCCGAGGAATCCGGCCCAGCTCAGCAGGCCAAGTGAGACCGCCACCCATCCCCAAATGCCGGAGAGAATGCCCGTCGTGAGTGCGATTGCGAAGAGTATGTTCATGCCGCGTATCATAGCAGATACGCGGCAACCAAATGCGATCCAGAACACACAATATGAATGCATGAGTTTGCTGTTTCACATCAAAAGTGACCCATGTCACATTTATTCGTCGTTTTCTTCCTGCAGTTCATCCCACATCGCGGAAATCGCTTCACGCGTTAATAGCGCCATGGTGCGCCAGAATGCGGTTTGCGCATGCGCTTCCACTTTTCCAAGGAAGGTGCCGCACCACGGCAATAGATAATCGGCAAACAACGTTTCCAGCGTTTCGCTTTCGTCATCCGAGGCATGATCTTCAAGCCAGGATGCGGCTAGCAGTAAGGATCCGATATGATCGGTCGGGCCTTCGCCAGTGGGAATACCGTGTTGAGTAAGAAAACCGCGGACTTCCGCTTCAGTGGCCCCTTCAACCCACGCGCTACGATAAGGTGAAACCGCACATTCGTCACCGACGAACAGGGCGTTGTAATCAGCGGTTAAGGGCTGGGTATCACAACTCTTCTGCAGACGCTCCAGTAATTCATCCTGTTCCAGCGGCCAGCTGGCGGCCAGCTTGCCATCGCGAATCAGCGTGAACAGCGGCACCAACAGCGGATCCTGCGGCTGACGATAGTACAGCGAGCCCAGCACGCGACAGAGGATTGAAAATTCATTCATACAATATGTTCCAGTGGTTCAAATTAAAGGTCTGCAAATTCCGCAATCGCCGGCATTCCGCGTGATTCGAGGAAATTCAATAGTCGACGCGGACTGACGTTGAGGATCCGCTCTTCCGGGAAATTCACCGCGTCAAGGATTTTGCGGCATTCGGTAAATTCGCCAAGGGTAAAGGCGGTATGCGAGTCCGAACCCAGCGCCACCCAACCACCCGCATCACGCACTGCGGCGGCGATCGCCCGGCAATTATCCTCACTACCAATACGCGATGAGAGGAATGAGGAATTATTAATTTCCAGCGCCACATGATGCTTTGCCGCCGCTTCGGCTACCGCTGGAATATCGATTGGGAACTTCGGATTACCAGGATGGCTAATCATGTGGACGGCGCCACTGGCAATCGCGGCAATCATCGCTTCAGTATGAGTGGCTTTATCCTGGGGCGGGAATACTGGCTCATGAAATCCAGCAATGATCAGATCCAGCGAAGTCAGCATTGGCCCGGTACAGTCAATTTCACCTTGGGTATTTTTGATATTCGCTTCAATACCGCGCAGAATGCCGACGCCATCAACCAGACGCGGCCAGATACGCATATTGACGAAATGCCAGTAGTGCGGGGCATCTGCCATATCCGGGCCGTGATCGGTTATCGCAAATAGTTTAATGCCTTTACGTTTGGCCTCGGCAATATAGTCATGCAGGGTACTGTAGGCGTGGGTGCTGGCGACGGTATGCATGTGCAGGTCAACAGGATACATCACAATCTCCTCCTCTATTTGTGGCAAGAATAGCAGGAATCAGGAGTCATGATCAGTAAAAACCCCGCCGTAGCGGGGTTATCGATTAGTAGCCGCGCTGGCGGTCGACCTGCCCGCTGACCGTTTCACCCCGCTCCAGGTGGCTAATGGTGCTGGCGATATAGGCAATTGCTTCCTGCGGACGGGTAACGGCGGCAATATGCGGCGTCATGGCCACGCGCGGATGCGCCCACAGCGGACTCTCTTTCGGCAACGGTTCGCGGCTAAAGACATCCAGCATCGCCCCTTTCAGTTTGCCGCTATTAAGCGCCGCCAGTAAATCCGGCTCGACGATATGCACGCCGCGGGCGAGATTCAGAACATAGCTGTTATCCGGAAGTTGAGAAAGTAAGGTTTCATTAATGATGCCGACGGTTTCGGCCGTATTGGGCAACAGGTTTATCAGCACGCGGGTTTCTTGTAGAAACGCGCCCAGTTCTTCGTGACCGGCAAAACTCTCAACCTGCGGCCAGGATTTGTGGCTACGGCTCCAGCAGCGCAGCGGGAAACCCCAGCGCAACAGGCTTTCCGCGACTTTGCCGCCCAACACCCCTGCCCCCATGATACCAATAGTGAAATCCTCGCGACGATATTCCGGCAACGGCTGCCAGCGGGATTCCTGCTTCAGCGCCTGATAATCATCAAAGCGGCGGAACCAGTGCAGCACCTGGCTTACCGCATATTCCTGCATCTGCAGGCCCATGCCGGTATCTTCGAGGCGGAACAGCGGAATCGAAAGCGGCAGCATTTCCGGATGTTCCCGCAGCTTGCTAAGAATGGAATCCACGCCTGCGCCGAGGGCAAAAACCGCTTTCAATTCGCGGCCTTGCAGCATTTCTACCGGTGGATGCCAGACCAGCGCATAGTCGGCTGGTTGATTGTCGCCAGGTTTCCACTCACGAACGCGCGCTCCCGGCAGATGTTTTTCCAGTTCTGCTATCCAGTATGGGGTATCGAACGTTGGGTGGTAAAAAATAATCTCCATAATGACTCCTGATTACTGACGCGTGAGTAGGTTGAGGTTTGCGTCGTGTTTTACTCTTTGTTTTGTATTGGTTTGCCAGCATAACAAATTCCGCATCGCTATCGAGCAATAAAGAGAATGGCGACAAAAAAAACGATTACCGCGCGTTTAAGAAGCAAGTTGTTTGAAGTTTGGCTAAACGCATCTTTTTTTAAAAAAGTTGATTGACGGGAGATACGTATTTCCCTACATTAGCGCCCGTTCCCAGCAACAACGGGAAAGACAATATGGTGAGGTGTCCGAGTGGCTGAAGGAGCACGCCTGGAAAGTGTGTATACGGCAACGTATCGGGGGTTCGAATCCCCCCCTCACCG
>NZ_JAQIRN010000008.1:0-239888 GCF_050600815.1 Klebsiella sp. 141161
CCGGTCCCGCGGGAGGAGCCGGTGGTCTGGATCGCGTCCGGGCCATATTTTTCTTTAATGGCGCCAAGGCGGGTGGCGACATAATCGAGCGCCTCATCCCAGGAGACGGCTTCCAGTTTGCCGCCACGTTGGCGACGGATCATGGGGGTTTTGAGACGCGGGGTCAGGATCTGGGTATCGTTAATGAAGTCCCAGCCATAATAGCCTTTCAGACACAGGGTTCCCTGATTGGTTTTCCCCTGCGCCGCCTCAGCCCGGACGATTTTGCCGTTATCGACCACCAGGTTGATTTTGCAACCTGATGCGCAATACGGGCAAACCGTGACGACTTTTTTCATCGGTTTTGCTCCAGTTAATCAATTAGCGCTGACGCGCAATCGACCGTCACTATGCATCTTCTATGCCATGTTTTCATTGTGGGTATTGACGGATAGTACGCGGCTTTTTTGGGCGAAATGCTGACGAAAAACAGGTCATCGTCAGTTTTGACGTGACGAAAAGCCCGGAGATGTGACGCCGATTATAAAAACGGCAGCGAAAAATGGATTTGTCGTCGCCTGCTTGCACAATCGACCAGACTGACACTATTCCCGCCAGGCAGAGGTAAACCATGAAACCGGTCATTTTAGTGATTGATGATGACGCTGCGATCTGCGAGCTGCTGAGCGACGTGCTCGGCGCCCACGCGTTCGAGGTGGTGGCCTGCCAGAACGGCGGCGAAGCGCTGGCGACGGTCGCCCGGCGCGCAGATATTGCGCTGGCGCTGCTGGATATGATCTTGCCGGATACCAATGGATTGCTGGTGTTGCAACAGCTGCAGCGCACGCGGTCTGAGCTACCGGTGATAATGCTTTCCGGCCTGGGAAGCGAATCGGATGTGGTAGTCGGGCTGGAAATGGGCGCCGACGATTACATCGCCAAGCCGTTCAACGCGCGGGTAGTGGTGGCGCGCGTCAAGGCGGTGCTGCGGCGCAGCGGGGCGATCGGCACGGAAAGCCTCGTGCCGGGCGGAGATCATGGCCTGTTGTTTAACGGCTGGCGGCTGGATACCCGCCGTTGTGAGCTGTTTAATCCCCAGCAGCAGAGCGTGGCGTTAACCCAGGGGGAATATGGATTGTTGCTGGCGCTGGCGCAAAACGCCCGCCGGGTTCTGAACCGTGAACAGCTGCTGGCGCTGACCCATAATGAGAGCATGGAGGTATTCGACCGCACGATCGATGTGCTGATCATGCGCCTGCGGCGTAAAATTGAGGTCAATCCGCACCAGCCCACGTTGATTAAAACCCTGCGCGGGCTGGGCTACGTTTTCTCCGCTGACGTTATCCATAACGACAAAGCGGCCTAAGGGGAGACCCGTCAGCCGCTTTGCAGCGTTATTTCACCGTCCAGCCCTTATAGCTGCTGACGTTATTTTTATCGATCATCTTCACCGGGATCAGCACCGGCGCGGTCGGCGCGGGCTTGCCCTGCAAAATGTCATAACCGATTTCCACCGCCTTCGCCGCCATGACCTGCGGGTCCTGCGCCGGCGTGGCGACGAATAGCGAATTCTTACGCTTCAGCGCCTCTTCGCCGTCCGGGCTGCCGTCGACGCCCACGATAAAGAACTCGCTGCGTTGCGCCTGTTTCGCCGCCAGATCGGCGCCAATCGCCGTCGGATCGTTAATCGCGAACACGCCGTCAATCTTCGGATTTGCCGCCAGCAGCGACGTCATCACTTCCAGTCCGCCTTCGCGACTGCCTTTAGCGTTCTGGTTGGCGGAGAGGATTTTGATATCCGGATGTTTTTTGAATTCGGTTTCGCAGCCTTCGACGCGGTTCTGCACCGCGGAAACCGGCGGCCCGTTAATAATCACCACGTTGCCTTTGTTGTTCAGGCGATCGCTAATGTATTTACAGGCCATAGCGCCCGCTTGCGTGTTATCGGAGGTGATGGTGGCATCCGCGCCTTCGGCGGCGACGTCAACCGCCACCACCACGATCCCGGCCTCTTTCGCCCGTTTCACTGCCGGGCCGATACCTTTTGAATCAGCGGCGTTAAGGATGATCATATCGACTTTGGCGGCGATAAAGTTATCTATCTGCGCCACCTGCTGTCCCAGGTCGTAGCCGCTCGACACCAGCGTGACCTTCACTTTATCCCCCGCCAGCTTGCGCGCTTCCAGCTCGGCCCCCTTGGTAATTTGCACGAAGAACGGGTTGGCGAGGTCGCCTACCGTCACGCCTATCGCTTGTAGATCTTTGGCCGACGCAAAAGGGGAGGCGGCCAGCAGCGCGCCGGCACACAGCGCGGTCACTATCGGTTTTAAACGCATTCGCTTTTCCTCGCAGGTAAGATGTTGTTGTTATGCACTTTGGTGGTGTCGGGTACGGTATTTGTCGATCAGCACCGCTATGATGATCACCGCCCCTTTGATCACCAATTGCCAGAAGTAGGAGACGCCCATCAGCGTCATGCCGTTGTTGAGGGTGGCGATAATCAGTGCCCCCACCAGCGTACCGGTGATGGTGCCGATACCGCCGACGAAACTGGTACCGCCGAGGATCACCGCGGCAATGGCGTCCAGCTCATAGCCGACGCCGAGGTTGCCGTTGGCGCTGTACAACCGGGAGGCGCTCATCACCCCGCCGAGCCCGGAAAGCAGCCCGCTCATGCCGTAGACGAACAGCAGCACCAGCCAGACTTTAATCCCCGTCAGCCGCGCCGCCTGCATATTGCCGCCGACGGCGTAAATATGAATACCGAGGGTGGTGCGGCGCAGGATAAACCAGCACACCGCCACGACCGCCAGCGCAATCACCACCAGCCACGGCACCGGGCCGAGATAGTTATTGCCGATCCATTCAAAACTAATATCGGAGTTGATCACCGTGGTGCCGTCGGCTAGCAGATAGGCGGCGCCGCGCAGCGCGGTGTAGGTGCCAAGGGTGACAATAAACGGCGGTAGTCCGGCGAAGGCCACCAGCGCGCCGTTGAACAGCCCGAGCAGCAGGCCGAGCATCAGGGCCGCCGGAATCGACAGCATCGCGAATTGCGGGATGAGCGATACCACCATCGCCGCAACCGCGGTGGTGCCGAGAATTGACCCCACCGACAGATCGATACCGCCGGTCAGAATAATAAAGGTCATCCCCGCCGCCAGCACGATGTTGATGGAGGACTGGCGGGTAATATTCAGCAGGTTGCTTTCAGTAAAGAAATTCGGCGCGACGAAGCCGAACACCGCGACGATCAGGATTAAAATCGGCAGGATGCCGACGGTTTGCATCAGGTCGCCCATCAGTATTTTTTTTGCCGAGGCGGATTTCGCCGCCGGCGCGGAGGTCTCTTTCGGTATGCTCATGCTTGTCCTGCCTTAAGGTGAGAATCGTTCACGCCGGTCGCCAGCGTCATAATGCTTTCCTGACTAATCTCGCCAACCTGCAACTCGCCGGCGATAGCGCCTTCGCGCATCACGTATACCCGGTCGCTCATGCCTACGATTTCCGGCAATTCGCTGGAGATCATTAAAATGGCGACGCCCTGGCGGGCCATCTGATTCATGATGCGGTAAATCTCGCTTTTGGCGCCGACGTCAACGCCGCGGGTCGGCTCATCCAGAATGAGAATGCGCGGGCCGATCGCCACCCAGCGTGAAATCAGCAGCTTTTGCTGATTGCCGCCGGAAAGCCCGCCGGCGCGTACCTGGGCATGTGGGACGCGGATGTTCAGCAGCTGGATGGCGTCATCGGAGATGGTTTGCGCCTTCTTACGGTCGAGCATTCCCCAATTGGCGTCGCGCTCAAGCGTCGCCATGGTGATGTTCTCCTGCGCCGCCAGTTCGAGAAATAGACCCTGTTCCTTACGGTTTTCGGTCAGAAAGCCGATCCCGAGGTCGATCGCTTCGCGCGGCGAGTGAATAACAACCGGTTCGCCGTCGATTTCAATCACCCCGCCCGTCGCTTTACGGACGCCGAAAATCAGCTGCGCCAGCTCGGAACGCCCGGCGCCGACCAGCCCGGCCAGGCCAACGATTTCCCCGGCGTGCACCACCAGGCTGCTGGGATGCACTTTGCCGCTGTCGCTGAGATCCTGCACCCGCAGGCGCGGCTGGCCGCGCGGGATATCGCGCTCTTTATTGAACAGATCGCTGAGCGGACGGCCAACCATCATGCGTACTAATTCGGGGGCGCTAAGGTGGTCGCGGGTGAGGCTGCCGACATACTGGCCATCGCGCAGCACGCTGACCCGGTCGGAGAGTTCATACACCTCCGCCATGCGGTGGCTGATGTAGATGATTGCCATCCCTTCATCGCGCAGGCGCAAAATCAGCTCAAACAGGCGCTGCGTTTCCCGCGAGGAGAGGGCGGCGGTAGGTTCATCCATCACCAGAATGCGGCTGTTGCGATGCAGCGCGCGGGCGATTTCCACCTGCTGCTGTTCGGCGATAGTCAGCTTCATCACCCGGTCGCTGGCTTTGAACTGCGCGCCGAGCCGGTCGATAACCGCCTGCGCCTGGGACTCCATCTCTTTACGTTGTACCAGACCGCCGCGGGAAAGCTCGCTGCCGAGGAAAATGTTTTCCGCGACGGTGAGGTTAGGCGCCAGCTGCATCTCCTGATAGATCAAGGTGATCCCTGCCGCCAGCGCATCCTTCGGGCCTCTGATCGTCTGTGGTTGTCCGTCGATCAGGATCTCGCCGCTGGAGGCGGTATAGGCGCCGGCGAGGATCTTCATCAACGTGCTTTTTCCCGCGCCGTTTTCGCCCATCAGCGCGTGGATCTCGCCGGGCCAGACCGTCAGATCCACCCCTTTTAGCGCATAAAACTTGCCGAAAACTTTGGCGATGTTGCGCATGGATAGCACCGGTGTTCCCTGCATGCCTGCTCTCCTGGCTGCGTTGTTGATGTCGGCACTTCATCACCGCAACGTAAATGAGTGATGTCATCGGCCATTCATAATTGTCATATTTTTGAATAGTTAATGCAGATCACAATTACGCCGAGAAATTTTCTTCACCTTCGGCGATAGTGCGGGAATGATGGGAGAAAACGCCTGACCGGAGTCGCCATGTCTTCTCGCCATCCGTACTTTTTCGTTAGCGCCCGCGGTCGCCTGCTGTCATTTAACTTGTTGATGGTGGCGGTGACGTTAATGGTCGCCGGAGTGGCGATTTTCGGTTTTCGCCATGCCAGTCAGTTGCAGGAGCAGGTGCAGCTGCAAACGCTTACCGACATGAGCGGCAGTATGAATCTGGCGCGTGATACCGCGAACGTCGCCACCGCGGCGGTACGGCTGTCGCAGGTAGTGGGCGCGCTGGAGTATAAAAGCGAAGCGGAACGGCTGCTGGAAACCCAACAGGCGCTGAAGCATTCGCTTGGACAACTGGCCTCGGCGCCGCTGGCACGGCAGGAACAGACGCTGGTGGCGAGCATTATTCGCCGCAGCAACGAGCTGCAGCAGAGCGTCGGCGGCATGCTGGAGCGCGGGCAGCGTCGCCATCTGCAGCGCAATGAACTGCTGAGCGCGCTGTATCAAAACCAGAGCTATTTGCGTCATTTGCAGGATCTCAACGATCGCGAGGGTAAACCGGCGATCGATCCTCAGCGTTTAAACGAGATGGACCGGCTGATCGTCGCCGCGATACACACTGCGACGCCGCGTTCAATCGTCCTGCAGCTCGATGACATCAGACGCTTTTTACCGCGCAACGATAGCGATTCAGAGCGGGCGTTTATCCTGCCGGATTTCAACGCCGAGTTGGCGCGGCTGGCGCCGCTATCGGCGCAGCTTGAAGAGAGCGATCTGGCGATAGGCTGGTATATGTTTCATATCAAAGCGCTGGTTGCGCTGCTTAATGATGATATTAATCGGTACGTTGCCAGAGTAGCCCAGGCATCTGAGGCACGGGCGGCGCAAAGCCACCAGCAGTTGCGCTCCATCAGCACATTTATCCTGCTGGCCGCGCTGCTGGCGCTGGCGATTACCGGCTGCGCCGGCTGGTATATTTATCGTAATCTCGGCCTTAATCTGAACGCGATATCCGGCGCGATGTCGCGGCTGGCGCACGGCGAGCAGAATGTGACGGTGCCGGCTCTGCAGCGGCGCGATGAGCTTGGCGAACTGGCGCGCGCCTTTAACATTTTCGCCCGTAATACCGCTTCCCTTGAGCACACCACCCGCCTGCTGCGAGAGAAAACCACCCAGATGGAAATTGACCGCATTGAGCGACAGGGGCTGGAAGAGGCGCTGCTGCATAGCCAAAAAATGAAAGCCGTCGGCCAACTGACCGGCGGCCTGGCGCACGATTTTAACAACCTGCTGGCGGTTATTATCGGCAGCCTCGAACTGGTACAGCCGGATGAGTGCGATGCGCCGCGGATATCGCGGGCGCTGAAGGCCGCCGAACGCGGCGCCTTACTTACTCAGCGGCTGCTGGCCTTTTCGCGTAAACAGGCGCTGAACCCGCAGGCGGTGGCGCTACAGCCATTGCTGGAGAACGTCTGTGAACTGATGCGCCATTCGCTCCCCGCATCGTTGCGTCTCGAAATTGAAGCGCAGTCTCCCGCCTGGCCGGCGTGGATCGATGTCGGGCAACTGGAAAACGCGATTATCAATCTGGTGATGAACGCCCGCGACGCCATGGAGGGACGGCCAGGCGTTATCGCGCTGCGCACCTGGAACCAGCGGGTTACCCGTAGCGATGGACGACGTCAGGATATGGTGGCGCTGGAGGTGATTGATCACGGCTGCGGCATGTCGCAGGAGATAAAAACGCAGGTCTTCGAGCCCTTCTTTACCACCAAACAGACCGGTAGCGGCAGCGGGCTTGGGCTGTCGATGGTGTACGGTTTTGTGCGCCAGTCGGGCGGGCGTGTGGCGATTGAAAGCGCGCCGGGGCAGGGCACCACCGTACGTTTACAGCTGCCGCGAGCCACGTCAGCGGCGGAGGATGAACGAGCGCCGTTGGATAGCGAACCGATGACGAGCGGCGAGCGGCTGGCTTTGGTGCTTGAGGATGAAGTCGATGTGCGCCAGACGTTATGCGAGCAGTTGCATCAGCTGGGCTGGCTGACGCTGGAGGCGCAAAGCGGCGAGCAGGCGCTGCAGATGCTGGCGGCCTCCAGGGATATCGCGTTGTTGATTAGCGATTTAATGCTCCCCGGCGGGCTGAGCGGCGCCGAGGTGATTCACGAAGCGCAACGCCGTTTCCCGGCGGTGGCGCTGCTATTGATTAGCGGCCAGGATTTGCGCCCGGCGCATAACCCGGCGTTGCCGGAGGTGGAACGGCTGCGCAAGCCTTTTACCCGTACGCAGCTGGCGCAGGCGTTGCGTGCGGCGATGGCGCGGATTTGAGATTCCTCCGCTACACGCCGCACATACGGTTGATTAAGGTACCACCAGTACCCTGATGAGACTGGCCACGATGAAACGTTACGCAACCGCTCTGTTTTTTTGCACGCTGGCGCTGAGCAGCCAATTGGCCCACGCCGATATTATTGATGACGCTATTGGTAATATTCAGCAAGCCATCAACGATGCCTACAATCCGGGCAGCAGCCGTTCCGACGACGACGACGGGCGCTATGACGACGGACGCTACGATGACGGCAGCTATCAGGGCAGCCGCCAGCAGCGTAGGGATAATCAGCAGCAATATAACGATCGCCAGCGCCAGCTTGACGACCGCCGTCGCCAGCTGGATGAGCGCCAGCGCCAGCTCGATAGCGATCGCCGCCAGTTGGAAAGCGATCAGCGCCGTCTCGACAACGATTACTGATTTTCCATTGCCATGACGCCGGTTACTCCAGCACGATCTCCATGCCGTCGTATCCCGCCTCGAAACCTTTCGGCAGCGGGTTAGTCATCATCCAGCGGTCGAACTGATGGCTGATATGGGTGAGGATCACCCGCGGGCAGCCAAGTACCTGGTTCAGTGCGCGCACGGTATTCAAGTCGCTGTGGTTGCGCGGCGTCTGCGCCCTGGGCTCGTAGCTGCAATCGATGACAATCACCTGCGGCTGATTATTAAGTAAAAACTTCAGCGTCTTCTCCGGCAGCCCGGCGGTATCCGCAAGCCATGCCACCCGGCTGTGCGCCGACTCCAGCAGATAGCCGTAGGTCAGCTTCGAATGGATTAACGGCAGCGGCGTGACCTGTAGCCCCTGTAGTTCAAATACCGTGAAGGGGGTAACGGTGTGGCTAAAATCGAGGATGCCGGGATGTTTAAACAGATCGTCGCAGCCGATGTCATCCGGCGGGCCGTACACCGCAATCGGATCGCCCACGCCCCAGCGCAGGGGGAACAGCCCCTGTACGTGGTCCATATGGTAATGCGTCAATAAAATCTGCTGGAAGCTGCCCGCGGGCTGGCGTTCCGCCAGATCCGCCAGCCCGGCGTCGAGCAGCGTGACCGCATGGTTAAAGCGCACCACCGCGCTGCAGGGGCGGCGGCGATAGCGCGCATCGACGCGGGCGCGCTGGCAGGCGGCGCAATCGCAGCCGAAGACCGGCACCTGCTGGGCGCCGCCGGTGCCGGTCAGGCGGATCGTCAGGCTCATCGTATTACCTTACCCTCAGGCATGCTGATTCTCTTCACGCCCGGCGTGCTGGCGCAACAGCTGGAAGAAACGCTCTACCGATTGCCCGAGGCTGCCGTCGTTATTCAACGTCAGGCAGTCGGCCGGTTTATAGCGCGCGGCGCGTTGCAGGCGTTGGGCGATTTCCACGGCATTTTCCCGGCCGCGCTGTTCAAGCCGCTGGCGCAATACCTGTGGCGAGACTTCGAGACAAATTGGTACCAGTACGTCATCGTAACGTTCCCGCGCCTGCGCCAGATGCGCGCGCGAGCCGTTGGCGACGACATCAAAACCGGCATGCAGCCAGAGGTCGATCTCCACGCCGACGCCATAGTAATTATTGTTGGCATGCCAGCTTAGCGCGAAAAGATTACGCTCGGCGCGGGTGAAAAACTCATGCTCGCTCAGCGCAATATGGTTCTCGCAGCCCGCCTGGTGCGGGCGGGTGATGTAGCGATGCGCGACCAGCAGTTGCGGATGCTCACGCTGGCGCAGCGCGGCCAGCAGGCTATCTTTTCCCGACCCGGAGGGGCCGACCAGCCAAATCAGTTTTCCAGGCATTAAAAGACCCTCTTTCCCTGACGCCAGACGTGGTCGATATGGACGTGCTCGCCGCGGCGGTGCGCCAGCACCAGATCGGCGCGTTTGCCTTCGGCGATGACGCCGCGGTCATGCAGACCCAGCGCCTGCGCCGGATGTTTGCTGACCAGACGGATAGCCTGCGCCAGCGTGAAAGCGTTGTCGTCGCTATCGGCGATGCGGAAAGCGGCATCAAGCAGGCTGGCGGGGTAGTAGTCGGAAGAGAGAATATCTAACAGGCCGCTGGCGGCCAGTTGATGCGCGGCGACATTGCCGGAATGCGAGCCGCCGCGCACGATATTCGGCGCCCCCATCAATACATTCATACCGTGCTGGCGCGAAGCCTGCGCGGCGGCCAACGTGGTGGGAAATTCGGCGATCACGCTGCCAAGCTGGTGGGATTCGGCGACATGTTCATGAGTGGCGTCGTCGTGGCTGGCGAGAGCGATTTGGCGTTCCCGGCACATCGCGGCGATAGCCTGGCGATTAGGCTGCGACCAGGCCGCCGCCAGCGCCATTTGCTCCTCTTCGAAGCGTTCCATCTCCTCGCCGCTGAGCTGATATTTGCCCTGATAATATTCGCGATATTTTTCGCGGTTGGCGAACTGGCGTTGACCCGGCGAGTGATCCATCAGCGACACCAGAGTGACCGGCTCGCGGTCGACCAGCTTTTCAAACAGCGGCAGAGTGGTGTGGTGCGGCAGTTCACAGCGCAGATGCAGGCGATGCTCGGCGCGGTTAAGCCCGCGCTTTTGCGTCTCTTCCACCGCGTTGATCATCTTTTCCAGATTCTCAAGGCGGTCGCCGCCGTCGCGCACGTCGCCAATCGCCACGGCGTCGAGTACGGTGGTGATGCCGCTGGCGACCATCAAAGCATCGTGGCTGCTCATCGCCGAGTGTGCAGGCCAGTCAACCTTTGGCCGCGGGGTGAAGAATTTATCCAGGTTATCGGTATGGAGTTCGATAAGCCCCGGCAGCAGCCAGCCGCCTTCGCCATCGAGGGCGCCGGGCTGCCGGCTCTGGCTTTCGGCAAAGGCGTAAATCCGCCCCTCCTGCACTTCCAGCGAACCGTCGATGGTTTCGTCTTCCAGTACCAGCTTTACGTTATTGATTATCATACTGTGATACCCATTGGGTGCAGGCGGTCGGCGACCTGACCGCGTACCGTTTCATCATGGAAAATACCGACGATGGCCGCGCCGCGGGCTTTAGCCTGCTGGATCAGCGCCACCACCGCGGCGCTGTTGTTGGTATCCAACGAGGCGGTGGGTTCATCAAGGAGTAAAATCGGATAGTCGACCGCAAAACCGCGGGCGATGTTGACCCGCTGCTGTTCGCCGCCGGAAAAGGTGGATGGTGCCAGATGCCACAGACGCTCCGGCACGTTGAGATGGCTCAGCAGACGGGCGGCTTTAGCGGCGCTCTCTTCGCGCGGCGTACCAAGGTCGAGCAGCGGCTGCATGACGACTTCCAGCGCGGATATCCGCGGGATCACCCGCAAAAATTGGCTGACCCAGCCGATGGTGGTTTTACGCACTTCCAGCACCTTGCGCGGCGTGGCGGTCACCAGATCCACCCATTCGTCGCCGTGGCGGATATGAATATGACCGCTGTCCGGCAGATAGTTAGCGTACAGCGAGCGCAGCAGCGTCGATTTACCGCTGCCGGAATGGCCGTGCAGCACCACGCACTCCCCGGCGTTAACGGTGAGCGAAGCGTCGGCGAGCACCGGCAGGCGTACGCCGTGCTGTTGGTGCAGAACAAAGGTTTTATGGATGTTTTCAACGCGGATCATTTTAGCCCTCTCGGGGTTGGAGTGCCGGGTGGCGCTTCGCTTACCCGGCCTACGAATAACGCACCTGTAGGCCGGATAAGGCGCAGCCGCCATCCGGCAAAACAGCATCAATTCTGCAACACCGACGACACCAGCAGCTGGGTGTAAGGATGATGCGGATCGTCGAGCACCCGGTCGGTTAAGCCACTTTCCACCACCTGTCCTTGTTTCATCACCAGCAGACGGTTCGCCAGCAGGCGGGCGACGCCGAGATCGTGGGTGACTATCACCGCCGCCAGCCCTAACTCCACCACCAGCCCGCGCAGGAGATCGAGCAGGCGCGCCTGTACCGAGACGTCCAGCCCGCCGGTGGGTTCATCCATAAACACCAGTTTCGGCTGCGTCACGAGATTGCGGGCGATTTGCAAGCGCTGCTGCATGCCGCCGGAAAAGGTGGTCGGCAGGTCGTCGATGCGGGAAGGCGGGATCTCCACCTCCTGCAGCCAGCGTTCGGCGGTGGCGCGAATGTCGCCGTAGTGGCGGGCACCGGTCGCCATCAGCCGTTCGCCGATGTTGCCGCCCGCCGAGACCTGGCGACGCAGGCCGTCCATCGGGTGCTGATGCACAACGCCCCATTCGGTGCGTAGCAGGCGGCGGCGTTCGGCTTCGCTCATGGCGTATAGCGATCGCTGTTGATACCGCACTTCACCCTGTTGCGGCGCCAGACGAGCGGAAATCGCTTTCAGCAGCGTGGTTTTACCGGAGCCGGATTCACCGACGATACCGAGCACTTCGCCCGGCCACAGCTCGAAAGAGACATCGCTAAAACCTTTGCCCGGCGCATAGAGATGGGTCAGGTGATTGACTGCAAGTAACGGCTGGCTCATTTTTTCTGCGCCTCGCTCTGTTGGCGGCAATAGTCGGTATCGGAGCAGACAAACATCCGCTGGCCGCTGTCATCCAGCACCACTTCGTCAAGATAGCTGTGGCGAGAACCGCAAATGGCGCAGGGTTCATCCCACTCCTGCACGCTAAACGGGTGATCGTCGAAATCGAGGCTTTCGACTGCGGTATAGGGCGGCACCGCGTAGATACGTTTTTCGCGCCCGGCGCCGAACAGCTGCAGCGCCGGCATCATGTGCATTTTGGGGTTATCGAATTTCGGGATCGGCGAAGGGTCCATCACGTAGCGGCCGTTCACCTTCACCGGATAGGCGTAGGTGGTGGCGATATGGCCGAAGCGGGCGATATCCTCATACAGCTTCACCTGCATTACGCCGTACTCTTCCAGCGCGTGCATGGTGCGGGTTTCAGTTTCGCGCGGTTCGATAAAGCGCAGCGGCTCCGGGATCGGCACCTGATAGATCAGGATCTGATCTTCCACCAGCGGCGTTTCCGGGATCCGGTGGCGGGTCTGGATCAGGGTGGCGTCTTCGGTGCGTTCGGTGGTGGCGATGCCGGTTACGCGTTTAAAGAACTGGCGGATCGACACCGCGTTGGTGGTGTCATCGGCGCCCTGATCGATGACCTTCAGTACGTCGTTCTCGCCGATAACGCTGGCGGTCAGTTGGATCCCGCCGGTACCCCAACCGTAGGGCATCGGCATTTCGCGGCCGCCGAAGGGCACCTGATAGCCGGGAATGGCCACCGCTTTCAGTATCGCCCGGCGGATCATGCGCTTAGTTTGCTCATCAAGATAAGCAAAGTTATAGCCAGTCAGTGGGTTAGCCACGTTCGTTCTCCCGTTGCAGGCGTTTCAACAGCGCCAGTTCGGCCTGGAAATCGACATAGTGCGGCAGTTTCAGATGCGAGACGAAGCCGGCGGCTTCAACGTTATCGGCGTGCGCCAGCACGAACTCTTCGTCCTGGGCCGGGCCGCTTATCTCTTCGCCGTATTCCGGCGCCTGAAGGGCGCGGTCGACCAGCGCCATGGCCATCGCTTTACGCTCGCTCATGCCAAACGTCAGGCCGTAGCCGCGGGTGAAGTGCGGCGGCTCATCCTTTGGATCGACAAAGCCGTTGACCATTTCGCATTCGGTCAGCAACAGCTCGCCAATATTGACGCTAAAGCCCAGCTCTTCCGGCACGATTTCCACCTGTACGTAGCCGCTGCGGATCTCGCCGGCAAACGGATGGTTGCGGCCATAGCCGCGCTGGGTTGAGTAGGCCAGCGCCAGCAAATAGCCTTCATCGCCGCGTACCAGTTGCTGCAGCCTTGAGGAGCGCGAGCAGGGATAGACCGGCGGGGTGCGGGTGATATCGTCAGGCGGCGCGCCGCAGTCCGCTTCCGCTTTTGCCAGCCCCTGCTGCGCCAGCAGGTTGAAGACGTGCGGCGTCGGCTGCGTTTCGCTATTGGCTTTCTGCACCGACGGCGGTTCGCCGTTGGCCAGCAGGGTAAAATCGAGCAGGCGGTGGGTGTAGTCATAAGTAGGGCCCAGCAGCTGGCCGCCGGGAATATCTTTGTACACCGCGGAGATCCGGCGCTCCAGGCGCATACCGGCGGTATCAACCGGTTCGCTGACCGCCAGCCGCGGCAGGGTGGTGCGGTAGGCGCGCAGCAGGAAAATGGCTTCGACGTTATCGCCGCTGGCCTGCTTCAGCGCCAGCGCCGCCAGTTCGCGGTCGGCGATGCCGCCTTCGGTCATCACCCGGTCCACCGCCAGGCTGAGCTGTTCGCTTATCTGGTCAACGCTCAGTTCGGGAAGCCGTCCATCGCCCCGTCGTTTCTGCTCTTGCAAGGCGTGAGCGGCGCTAATCGCCTTCTCGCCGCCTTTGACGGCAACATACATTTAGCACACCTCCACGTGGGTGGTACGCGGGATAGCCAGCAGGCGCTCGCCGCAGGTCAGGATCAGGTCAATGCCCAGCGGGAACGGGTGCGGGCGTTCGGTTAATTCGTCGATGATGCAGTCTGGCAGCTGTGGGGCGATCATTCGCTCCTCGGCAATGCCCGCGCCGGTCAGGCGCAGCATGCGTCCGCCGCTCAGGCTGGCTAGTTGAACAATCAGCGTGACGCCGGTTTCCGGCGCCGCCACGGTACCGGCGGAAAGGACATTAAGCTGTTCGGCGCTGATGGTGTCGCAGGCGACGGCAAATACCGCCTGCTGCGGCTGTTCCACCAGCGTCGCGCCGGTATGGAAGCGCAGATTTTGGCTGACCAGATCGTTATGCAGCGCGGCGGCCATCCACACCGGGGTGTTGTGATCGGCCAGCGTCAGCAGCAAGCTGGTGGAGGCGATATTCAGCGGCTGCCAGCCGTGCTGAAGCTGCTGTAGGGAGACAATCACTCCCGGCTCGCTCATTGCTTTCAGCAGGCGGCGGAAACTGTGTTGGGCATCCTGCACCGGTAGGGTAAAGGCGGTTTGTAATGTCATGCGTTATCTCCGCGAACCAGAGTAAAGAAGTCGACCCGGCTGGCGTTGACTTCGGCGCGGCGAGCATCAAGGCGCGCGCTGCGTTGTGCTTCCAGCGGGGTAATGAGGGTTTCCATTAAGGTGTGAAAATAGTGAGGCGATTGCAGCAGGCCGTCGATCGCCGCACAGCGCTCGGCGTGGGGGCGGTCGCGGCCCAAAATCCAGCTGTAGCCGAGGGTGCCATCGGCCAGGCGTACGGCGGCGCGGGTCAGGGTGGCGTCGCCGGCAAAGAAGCGATCGCCGATGCCGCCCATGCGCGCCTGGAGCTGTACCAGTCCGGTTTCCGGGGCGCGAATTAATTCATACTCCGGCGCCAGCCGCAGCGATTGCATGCGCGCCAGAAGGTCCTGCGGTTCACTGTGGGCCAGTACGGACATCCAGCGCTGGCGGGTGGCGGTATCGAAGTGCATTCAGTGCTCCATGGTGAATTCAATCATGTCGGCGCGGGTCAGGCTGACGGAGTACTCCGTCGTGACTGTCTCGCCCTCGCGGCTATTGAGCGTACGTACGCACAGCAGCGGCGCCATATTGGGGATTTCCAGCAGCTTGCTCTCTTTCGCCTGCGCGCGGCGGGCGCTGATTTTGGTGCGCACGCGGGTCAGTTCGACGGCGAGTTGGTCGCGCAGCAGGTCGTGTAGCGAACCGTGGGTGAAGGTTTGCAGCACCGGCCAGAAGCGCAGGTCGGCGAAGTAGTGGTCAATCAAACACAGCGCCACGCCGTTGACCCGGCGCAGGGTGCGCAGATGAATGACGGTTTCGCCTTCGGCAATGCCAAAGGCTTCGGCGACATGGCTGCTGGCCGGGCGTAGCACCGACAACAGCTTCTCACTGGTCGGGTGGCTGCCTTGTTCCAGCAGGTTCTGGCTGAAACGCGCCTGGGCGTTGAGCGGGTAGTCGATGGGGCGCATCAATACCAGCACGCCGACGCCCTGGCGGCGCTGAACCCAGCCGCGTTCCACCAGCTGATCGATGGCGCGACGTAGGGTGTGGCGGTTGACTTCAAAGCGCGCCGCCAGCTGCTGTTCCGCAGGCAAATAATCGCCGCAGCGATAGTGATGGCGCAGCTCCTGTTCAAGCCTGGCGGCAATTTCCTGATACCGGGTGGGGTAACTGGTCGGATGTCTGGATAAGTACATGGTTATCGAGCCTCACTAAGCACCTTGGGGATCCCCGTTGAGCGTGGGCCGATACTGACGCGTTTTTGTTACATTTCTGTTAAGTCACGATGACCGCAGGATGAAGAGTTGATGCCGGTGAGATGACAGGGCGGAGAAGCCGCCCTGTGGAGAAGATTAGGGTTGTTTGACGACGTTAACCATCCACGGCACGCCGAAGCGATCGACCACTTTGCCGAAACCGTGGGCCCAGAAGGTCTCCTGCCACGCCATTTCGATGCGCCCGCCATCGGCCAGCGCCTCAAACCAGTGTTTGCCTTCAGCAATATCTTTTGGCTCCAGCACGAGGACGAATCCCGCGTAATGTTCCATGTCGCTACTGGGGCTATCGCTCAACATCAAAATACTGTCGGCGACCTGCAGGCTGGCGTGGGCGATGCAGTCGGCGGCAAGATGTTGCCCGGAGGCGCAACCATCTTCGGCATCCTGGGCGCTCTGCGGCATCTCGCCGTAGGTGATTTGGTGGATAAGCTGCGCCCCCAGCGCCTGCTGATAGAAGGCGATGGCGGCAGCGCAGTTGCCGCTAAAAGCAATGTAAGGACTCAGGGACATAAGCATGACCTCAGATAATCAATGACCCATAAAGCGTAGTTGGTGACGGGCAAAAGAAGCCAGGCGGCAAAGCGGGGTGAATTTTTCTGAAAATGCGTCGCCGCGTGGCGGGAAGGCAGAGACGAAATGAGAATTGATCGCGCGGTTTGGCTGGAAGGATTCGGGAATAATTTTCGTGAAATTAGCAAAATAACTTCGCCGCGATCCACCGCTGATATTCGGACGCGCCGGCGAGGTTGCCGCCAGCGCCGGAAAAATAATGGCGCTGGCGTAAAAAAAATTAATTAGTTCTTTTTGACGAATTCAGATTTCAGCTTCATCGGACCAAAACCGTCAATTTTGCAGTCGATGTTGTGATCGCCTTCGACCAGACGGATATTCTTCACTTTGGTGCCGATTTTCAGCATAGAAGAACTGCCTTTTACCTTCAGATCTTTCACCACGGTCACGCTGTCGCCATCGGCAAGTAAGTTGCCGTTAGCGTCTTTTACGATCAGCGCGTCGGTGTCGTCGGCCGGCTCGGCATTGTTCCACTCGTGGGCGCATTCCGGGCAGATGTACATGCCGTTATCTTCATATGTGTATTCAGAATGGCATTTTGGGCAGTGTGGAAGTTGCATGGCGTTCCTCGTGATTACTGGGAAAAACAGGACGTTGGTCCGTTAAACAGCGGCTATTAGCCGAAAGTGCGGCTGATTATAGCGCAATCCCGCACTTTTGTCGGGTATTTTTTCCAGGAAATAACGCAGGGTAATTATTTTGGCTTTGCGGAGAATATGCTGAAAAATGGACGTTAATAAAGTCCATAAATAAACATCGGCGGCGAAACAGAGATTGAACTTATTCATTTTATTTGGCTCTGTAATTAAGCTGGGCGAATTTTTCGTGAAGTTGATCCCAAATTTAAACGCTGGTAGGGTAAAAAGGGATGTAAGTAAATTCGTCACTGCTTATTTGGTAAGTGAATTATTAATTTAAGGCCAGAGCAGGCGTCAACAGGTTCGGTTGTACACTCTGTCAGAAAGACAGTGCAGGCAAACCTGCTACGCTTGAAATGTGGAGCACAGCACTTCGCCGCTCCCAACGTACGTCGCGAATGACCTCGTCATTTGGCGAGGAGTCGTGCGCTCAAGGCGATAGCACAGAGGAAAAGTATGCTTAAAAGGAAAAAAATAAAGCCGATTACGCTTAGGGATGTCACTATCATCGATGATGGCAAGCTGCGAAAAGCCATCACCGCGGCCTCGCTCGGTAATGCGATGGAGTGGTTCGATTTCGGTGTGTATGGTTTTGTGGCTTATGCCCTCGGTAAAGTCTTCTTCCCCGATGCCGATCCCAGCGTGCAGATGATTGCCGCTCTCGGTACTTTCTCGGTTCCCTTCTTGATTCGTCCGCTCGGCGGCCTGTTCTTCGGGATGCTCGGCGATAAATACGGTCGACAAAAAATCTTAGCGATCACCATCGTTATCATGTCGATAAGTACATTCTGTATCGGTCTTATTCCGTCGTATGCCACTATTGGTATCTGGGCGCCGATTCTGCTGCTGTTGTGTAAAATGGCGCAGGGCTTCTCGGTGGGCGGCGAATATACCGGGGCGTCGATCTTCGTGGCTGAATACTCGCCTGACCGTAAACGCGGGTTTATGGGCAGTTGGCTGGACTTCGGTTCGATTGCCGGCTTCGTGATGGGCGCAGGCGTGGTGGTACTGATTTCCAGCGTCGTGGGTGAAGAGAATTTCCTCGACTGGGGCTGGCGTATCCCGTTCTTCCTGGCGCTGCCGCTGGGGATTATCGGCCTGTACCTGCGTCACGCGTTGGAAGAGACCCCGGCGTTCCAGCAGCACGTGGATACCCTTGAACAGGGCGACCGCGAAGGCCTGCAGGAAGGTCCGAAGGTCTCCTTTAAAGAGATTGCCACCAAGCACTGGCGCAGCCTGCTGACCTGTATTGGCCTGGTGATTTCCACCAACGTGACCTACTACATGCTGTTGACCTATATGCCGAGCTACCTGTCGCATAACCTGCACTACTCGGAAGATCACGGCGTACTGATTATTATCGCCATCATGGTCGGCATGTTGTTTGTCCAGCCGGTTATCGGCATGCTGAGCGACCGTTTTGGCCGTCGCCCGTTTATCCTGGTGGGTAGCGTCGCGCTGTTCACGCTGTCTATCCCGGCCTTTATCATGATTAACAGCAACGTGATTGGCCTGATTTTCGCCGGTCTGCTGCTGCTGGCGGTGGTGCTGAACTGCTTTATCGGCGTGATGGCCTCATCGCTGCCGGCGATGTTCCCGACCCACATCCGTTTCAGTGCCCTGGCCAGCGCCTTTAACATCTCGGTGCTGATCGCCGGTCTGACGCCGACGCTGGCGGCATGGCTGGTGGAAACCACCCAGAACCTGATGATGCCGGCTTACTATCTGATGGTGATTGCGGTGATTGGCCTGATTACCGGCCTGTCGATGAAAGAGACCGCTAACCGTCCGCTGAAAGGGGCGACGCCGGCGGCGTCCGATATCCAGGAAGCGAAAGAAATTCTGGGCGAGCACTACGATAACATCGAACATAAAATCGAAGATATCGATCAGGAAATCGCCGACCTGCAGGAAAAACGCGCCCGTCTGGTACAGCAGCACCCGCGTATCAACGACTAACCGCTTTTCACTGTTCACGATGCCGCCTGGGGAGACCCAAGCGGCATTTTTTATGGCTGCGGCGGCGCGAGACTGTGGCGGCGCTGCTGGCTCAATTTACGGTACTGCTGCGGCGGCATGCCGACGTAGCGGGTAAAGGTGCTGTAGAAGCGGCTGCTGGAACGGAACCCGGCGGTGAGGGCGATATCAAGGATGGTCTTATCGGTGTCGCTCAGCAGCGCGCGCACGTGATTGATGCGCATGGCGGTGATGTACTGCTTCATGGTCTGCTGCATTACCCGCTGAAAAACGCCCATCGCGTAGTTTGGGTTGAGTTTAACGTGCTCGGCGACGGCATCGACGGTCAGCGCCTGGTCATAATGGGCGGCGATAAATTCCAGCATCTGGCTGACATAAAATTGCGCGTGGCGCGAGACGCTGTTCTTGTGCGTGCGCGAGGTCTTATTGACCAGAATCGGCTGCCAGCCGGCGAGGCTCAGCCGTTTGAGCATCAGGGCGATTTCATCGATCGCCAACTGGCGAATCTGTTCATTCTCGTGATTCAATTCCTGCTGCCAACGGCGTACTTCAAAAGCGCTTAACTGCTGGGCGGCAAGAGATTTAATCACCATCCCGTGGGTGACGTGGTTTATCAGTTCGCGATCCAGCGGCCACGACAGAAACAGATGCATCGGCAGGTTGAATATCGCCATCTGCTGGCAGTCGCCGGGGCGGGTCAACTGATGCGGCGTACAGGCCCAAAACAGGGTGATATAGCCTTTCTCAATGCGCACCACTTCATTGTTAATCAAATACTCCACGTCGCCGTCGAACGGCACGTTGACCTCTACCTGGCCGTGCCAGTGGCTGGTGGCCATGGCGTGCGGGGGGCGCAGTTCGATATCCATGCGCTGATACTCGGAATAGAGCGCCAGCGGGCTGCGGCTCTGCTTTTCATCGCTGCTGCACATGTGCGGGTCGGGGGGCAGGGAAGTGAAGCGGTGTTCCATCATGGGCGGATTCCTGGATCGTCAGAGTGGCTGCGTTTTTAGCCTGAACTGATTACAGCTTAGCGGAATCATCGGCCCGTTTTCTCTCCTTTTAAGCCGATCTATTCCCAAAAGCTCAGATTTTGTGGCGCTTAATGGCCGATCTGAGTTTCCGGGAATGCTCCGGCGGGAACGGGGCAGCGCAGCGGCGAGCGGCATGCCACTCTGAAAGTGTTCAATGACCTGATGGAGAGAGCGCGATGTCCGCCCCAAAAATTACCTTTATCGGCGCCGGTTCGACGGTGTTCGTCAAAAATATTCTCGGTGATGTTTTCCAGCGCCCGGCGCTGAAATCGGCGCATATCGCGCTGATGGATATCGATGAAACCCGGCTGGAAGAGTCACATACCGTGGTACGAAAGCTGATGGATTCCGTCGGCGCGAATGGCGAAATTAGCTGCCATCGCGATCGTAAAACCGCCTTGCGGAACGCCGATTTTGTTGTTGTCGCTTTCCAGATTGGCGGCTACGAGCCCTGCACCGTGACTGACTTTGAAGTCTGTAAACGCCACGGCCTTGAGCAGACCATTGCCGATACGCTGGGGCCGGGAGGCATTATGCGCGCGCTGCGCACCATCCCGCACCTGTGGGCTATCTGCGACGATATGAGCGAGGTCTGCCCGGACGCCACCATGCTTAACTACGTTAATCCGATGGCGATGAACACCTGGGCGATGTACGCCCGCTACCCGCATATCAAGCAGGTGGGTCTGTGCCACTCGGTGCAAGGCACAGCGGAAGAGCTGGCGCGCGACCTTAACCTCGACCCGGCGGATTTACGTTACCGCTGCGCGGGAATTAACCATATGGCGTTCTATCTGTCGCTGGAGAAAAAGCTCGCGGACGGCAGCTACGTCAGTATCTATCCCGACCTGCTGCAGGCCTACGCCGAAGGACTGGCGCCGAAGCCGAACCTGCATGGCAATCCACGCTGCGAGAACATCGTCCGCTATGAGATGTTCAAAAAGCTGGGCTACTTTGTCACCGAATCGTCGGAGCATTTCGCCGAATACACGCCATGGTTTATCAAGCCGGGGCGCGACGATCTTATCGCCCGCTATAAAGTGCCGTTGGATGAGTACCCTAAACGCTGCGTCGAGCAGTTGGCCAACTGGCATAAAGAGCTGGAGAGCTATAAGAGCGGCGAGCGTATCGAGGTTAAACCTTCGCGCGAGTATGCCAGCACCATCATGAATGCCATCTGGACCGGCGAGCCAAGCGTGGTGTACGGCAACGTGCGCAACGATAATCTTATCGACAACCTGCCGCAGGGTTGCTGCGTGGAAGTTGCTTGCCTGGTGGACGCCAACGGCATCCAGCCGACGAAAGTAGGCGCGCTGCCGGCGCATCTGGCGGCGCTGATGCAGACCAACATCAACGTGCAGACGCTGCTAACGGAGGCCATCCTGACGGAAAATCGCGATTACGTTTATTACGCCACGATGATGGATCCGCACACCGCCGCGGTGCTGGGGATCGAAGAGATCTACGCGCTGGTGGACGATCTGATCGCCAGCCACGGCGACTGGCTGCCGGACTGGCTGCACCGTTAATCTTCTCATGCCGCCGGGGGATCTGGCCCGGCGGCGCCTGCCATGCTCTATCAAACGCTAAAGGAGGCGCTGGCGACAGCGACCTGTACCCTATGAGTATTTCAATGACAACAAAGCTCAGCTACGGATTTGGTGCCTTTGGTAAAGATTTCGCTATCGGTATCGTTTACATGTATCTGATGTATTACTACACCGATATTGTTGGCTTATCGGTTGGGGTGGTTGGCACCTTGTTCCTGGTGGCGAGGATCCTCGATGCGATAGCCGATCCGATCATGGGATGGATCGTCAACTGCACGCGATCGCGATGGGGGAAGTTCAAGCCGTGGATCCTGATCGGGACTATCACCAACTCGGTGGTGCTGTATATGCTGTTCAGCGCCCATCACTTCAGCGGCGGGGCGCTTCTGGCGTGGGTGTGGCTGACCTACCTGCTGTGGGGCTTCACCTATACCATCATGGATGTGCCGTTCTGGTCGCTGGTGCCGACCATTACCCTTGATAAACGCGAACGTGAACAGCTGGTGCCTTACCCGCGCTTTTTCGCCAGCCTTGCCGGGTTTGTGACCGCCGGGGTCACACTGCCGTTTGTCAGCGCCGTCGGCGGCGCCGATCGCGGCTTCGGTTTCCAGATGTTTACCCTGGTGCTGATTGCCTTTTTCGTAATTTCCACCCTCGTTACCTTGCGCAACGTCCATGAGGTTTACTCGTCGGATAGCGGCGTAAGCGAGGATTCCAGCCATCTCTCACTGCGCCAAATGGTGGCGCTCATCTATAAAAACGATCAGCTGGCCTGCCTGTTGGGCATGGCGCTGGCCTATAACACGGCGGCGAATATCATTGCCGGCTTCGCGATTTATTACTTTACCTACGTGATTGGCAGCGCGGAGATGTTCCCGTATTACATGTCCTACGCGGGGGCGGCGAATTTGCTGACGCTAATCCTGTTCCCACGGCTGGTGAAAGGTCTGTCGCGACGCTTTCTGTGGGCGGGGGCATCGATCATGCCGGTGCTGGGCTGCGGCGTACTGTTGCTGATGGCGCTGAGCGGGGTTTACAACATTGTGCTGATTTCGCTGGCTGGAGTGTTGTTGAATATTGGCACCGCGCTGTTCTGGGTGCTGCAGGTCATTATGGTGGCCGATACCGTTGACTACGGCGAATATACGATGAATATCCGCTGCGAAAGTATCGCCTACTCGGTACAGACGCTGGTGGTCAAAGCCGGTTCGGCGTTTGCGGCCTGGTTTATCGCCATCGTGCTCGGTATCATCGGTTACGTGCCGAATGTGGTGCAATCATCCCACACGCTGCTGGGGATGCAGGCGATTATGATTGCGCTGCCGACGATCTTTTTTGCTCTGACGCTGTTTCTCTATTTCCGCTATTACAAACTGAATGGCGATATGTTGCGACGTATTCAGATTCACCTGCTGGATAAATATCGTCGGGTACCGGAAAATGTCGTCGAGCCGGAACGGCCGATCGTGGTACCCAATCAGGTGTAAAAAGCGTGCGAAAACCGCTGGCGAAAGAGGGGAGGGATGCTCTCTTTTTGCACAAAAAAAGCGTTTAAAATAGACAGAAATGAAAACTTTTAGTTCTCTTATTTGTCTCTTATAGTTCTCTCTTTGAACTCAATGAGTTAATTGAAATCTCCATTGTTTCTCAAATAAAACTCAGAATTGTCTCTTTTTCGTGCTCTTGCGCTGCTTTTTAACTCTTGCTACTCTTTTTGGGTCTTACATTTTCTCTTATTTGTCTCAGTGATGGAGCAATGCGATGCGCATTTTTATCGATGATGGTTCAACCAATATCAAAATGCTGTGGGAGCAAGATGGCGAAACTTTCACCCATATCAGCCCCAATAGTTTCAAGCGCGGCTGGTCTGCCACCTTCGGCGCCGGGAAGCCATTTAACTACACCGTGGATGATGAAAAGTACTCTTTCGACCTGATCACCCCCGATGCGTTACCCACCAACAATATTGATTGGCAATACAGCCCGTTGAACTCCATCGCTGTTCACCATGCTCTGCTGACCAGCGGCCTCGAACCGCAGGATGTCGAGATTGTGGTCACCCTGCCGCTGACTGAATTTTATGATGAAGATGCGCAATATCGTCTTGATAACATTGAGCGTAAGAAAAAGAGCCTGCTGCGCGAAGTTAAACTGAATAAAGGCGTGGTGTTCAATATCACTAAAGTCACCGTGCGTCCGGAATCCATTCCGGCGGGTATCAGCCTGTGCGATGAGCTGAAACCCTCGCATTCGGTGCTGATTGTCGACCTCGGCGGCACCACGCTGGATATTTCGATGGTGGCCGGGCAAATGACCTCGGTTTCGCGTATTTACGGCGACCCGAAGCTGGGCGTATCGCTGGTGACCGACGCCGTTAAGCTGGCGCTGGCGCGGGCGAATACCGATACCTCCAGTTATAACGTTGACCAGATAATCATCAACCGCCACGACGAAGAGTATCTGACCGATAACATCAACGATCCGGATGCGGTATCTGAAGTGAAAAAGGTTATCTCCAACAGCATCGAACGCCTGACGACTCGCGTTCTGACGGCGATTGATAGTTTTAAAGGCTATTCTCACGCCATCGTGATTGGCGGCGGCGCGCCGCTGGTTGCCGATGCGATTCGCGAACGCATGGGTCTGCGCGAAGATCGCTTTGTGGTGGCCGACGAGCCGCAGTTCGCCCTCGTGCGTGGTCTGAAAATTATTGGTTAAGGAGCGTCTATGACTCTGGATCGCAGAAAGGTTCTGATATACCTGCGCCCGGATATCAGCGCCAGCGAGCGCTTTGCGGACGCGAAAATTGAAGCCCATCATCGTGGCGATCGCGGGGATATGTCGCGTACAGCGCTGCTGGCAGGGTTAGCGTTGGGTGAAGTAGATAGCCGGCTGCCGTCAATGCTGGCGGCGCTGCTGGCGGAAGATACGCCGCCGGAGACGCTGCGTAGAATGCTGGCCTCGTTTCTTGAGATTCAGCCAGCCTCTTCCGCTGCGGCATCTACGCCAGCGGCCGCGCCGGTTAAGGCGCCCGAGCCGCCAGCGCCGGTGAGCGAGAGCGTCTCCGCGCGTAATCTCGCCGGCTCGCTGCCGGATTAAGCGCTTTTCCCGGCTTTCGCTACGCGCAGCCGGGCTACGGTTTGCGCCGTGAGCGAACTGTAGCCCGGGTAAGGCGGAACGCCGCGACCCGGGAAATCCGCTTAGCTGTGGGTCAAAAAGCGGGCCAGACGCTGCTGCAGTAGCCGATTTTCGCGGGTGAGTCGCGCATTTTCATCCAGCAGCGTCAACGCCACCGCAATCCCCGGCCAGTCCAGCTCCAGCTCGTTACGCAGGCGCACTGCGCGATGCACAATCGTCACCGCGCTGTCGTCAAACAGCCAGGTTTCAGCCTGCGGCTGGTGCGGCTCAATCATCCCTAAGCCGACGATCTCCGTCAGCTCCTCTTGCGACACCCCGGTGCGCAGGCACAACTCGGTGATGGTAAACGTCACTGTTACTTTAGCCATCAGGCTTTCCCCCATGTCTTACGCGGATCGAAGCTGGCTTCGCTTTCGGCGAGTTGCTGCCAGAGCTCACGCGCTTTTTCATCTGGTTTTGGCGGCATAACGATTTTGATGACGGCGAACAAATCGCCGGTGTGGGTTTTGCTTACCAACCCTTTGCCCTTGATGCGCAGCCGTTGTCCCGCCTGGCTACCCGCCGGAATTGTCAGCAGAATGCTCTCTTTTAACGTCGGTACGGTGACTTTCGCCCCCAGCGCGGCTTCCCACGGCGCCAGCGGCAGTACGATCTCCAGGTTATGACCGTTGATGTCGAACAGCGGATGCGGCGCGATGTGAATCACCAGCCACAGATCGCCATTCGGGCCGCCGTTTTCGCCTGGCGTCCCCTGACCTTTCAGGCGAATTCGCTGGCCATCGCTGACCCCCGCCGGAATTTTCACATTCAGCGTTTTCGGCGTTTCACTCTCAACCATGCCGAAGATGTTATAGACCGGCAGCTTGTAGCTGATGGTACGAGTCTGTTCGGCGAGGGTTTCTTCGAGGAACACCGCCACTTCGATTTCGACATCGTGGCCGCGCTCGGCGCGTTGGCGGCGGGCGTGATGCGCCTGCTGGCCGAACATCGAGGAGAAGATATCGTCGAAGTCCTGCTGGCTGTAGCTTTGTTCGTGGGCGTGCTGTTGGCGGTTGAACTGCGGATCGTTGCGGTGCTGCCAAAGTTGGTCATATTCGGCGCGACGCTGATCGTCTTTGAGGACTTCCCATGCTTCGGCGAGATCCTTGAATTTTGCTTCGGCATCGGGCTCTTTGCTGACGTCGGGGTGATATTTACGTGCCAAACGGCGGTAGGCGGTCTTGATGGTTTTCAGATCGTCCGTTGGCTTAACCCCTAGAATGGTATAATAATCCTTTAATTCCATGGTGTTATCTCATTTATGCTCAAAAATCTGGTCACAGAATCCCTGGATCAGGCGGCTCTATTAAGAGTAGGGCAAATGAGAAAGGGTGGCGGAGAAAAGTGGCAAAAACTTGACGCCGTCGGGGATGACGGCATCCAGTGATTATTCTGGGGTGCCGGAGCGGTAGTTGCGCCGCCATCCTTCCAGCAGCACCAGCGCCGCACCAATGGCCCCGGCAACAAAATGTAGATAATTCGGGGAATTGGGGAACAGCTGAACAAAGGTCGGGTCGGTTATCATCATTGAACCGGCAATCCAGCCAATCAACGCGCCGCCCAGCAATACGACCGAGGGAAAGCGAGTCAGTATGGCCAACACCAGCTTACTGCCCGCGACAATAATCGGGATGCTGATTAATACCCCCAGCGCCACCAGCAGGAGATGGCCTTTACCGGCGGCTGCCACGGCTAGCACGTTATCCAGCGACATGATCACATCGGCGACGGTGATGGTGACGGCGGTGCGCCACAGGCTACTGGAGCTGCTGATATCGCTCTCTTCTTCCTCGTTGGCGACCAGCTTAATGCCAATCCACAGTAGCAGTAACGCGCCGACGATTTTTAGCCACGGCAACGACAACAAATAAATCGCCACCGCCAGCAGCGCGACCCGGGCGATAATCGCGCCGAGAGTACCGATAACAATGGCTTTGGTGCGCAGATGCGCCGGCAACTTGCGGCAGGCCATGGCGATGACCACCGCGTTATCGCCGCCTAATAACAAATCGATGGCGATGATTTGTAGCAAAATAACGGCGAAGTCCCACTGACTCAATATTTCGTTCATGCCTGGCTCGTATTGCAAATAATGTCGATCAAAAAAGATGGGCGCAGGGTACTCCCGTTCTTCGCCCCTGACCACCCTTCAGGCCGTAGGGGGAATCGCGGCGTCTGACAAATAAAGTTACGAATCAATGCATAGACTGACAATGATTCGCCGCCAAAGGATGATATTTTGTCCGATTAGGCTCACCTGCCGTCTACTTTTCGTAAGGACTTTTCAATATGTCTGGCATCAAGAATCTACTTATTCTCGCCCTGGCGGGCGCTTCCCTGCTGCCGGCGCTGGCCAGCGCCGCTGACGCGCCGGCCGCGACGTTCACCGCGGAGCAGGAAGCGCGTATCGGCAAAATCGCCGCTGATTACCTGGTCGCCCATCCGGAAGTGCTATTGCAGGCCAGCCAAAAGCTGCAGCAAATTCAGGCGGAGCAGCAGGCCAGCGCCGCTACCCAGGCGGTAATCAAGAATGCCGACAAGCTGACGCAGGATAAGGCCACGCCAACCTACGGCCCGGCTAACGGTAAAGTCACCGTTATCGAGTTCTTCGATTATCAATGCATCTACTGTAGCCGCCTCGCGCCGGTTATGGAGCAGGTGATTAAAGACCATCCGCAAACCCGTTTTGCCTTCAAAGAGTGGCCGATTTTCGGCAGCCGCTGGGCAACTTCGCTGGATGCGGCGAAAACCGGTCTGCAGATATATCAGCAGAAAGGGGCCGAGGCCTATCTGACTTACCACAACGGCGTTTACGCCACCGGGCATAACGAAGGCAAACTGACGGCGGCGGACATCCAACAGCAGGCGAAAAAGGTGAACTTTGACGCCAAAAAAGCGGCGGACGTCGAACCGGCGCTGGAAAACATTAACCAGCTGGCGCAGGAGATTGGCTTAAGCGGTACGCCTGGCGTGATTGTCATGCCGACAACTGGCGCGACCGAAGCGACCATTACCGTCTTCCCGGGACTGGCCGACAAAGCCTCGCTGGATGCGGCGATTAAGAAAGCCGGCGGTAACTAATTTCACCGCCCCGTAAGCACAAAGGCCGCAAGCGATGCGGCCTTTTTTGTGGTTCCGTTAGCGTTCGTCTTCCTCGCTCTGATTGATTTTTAAATCAATGATTCTGCCAATCTGGTCGTGATATACCGTCAGCAGGTTATATTGGCTCATCTCGGAAATGATTTGCGGTGCGATATTAAAGCTCTCCGCTAGCTCTTCATGACGTAGCGAGGCCATGCTGCCGTGCCGCCGGGCGTTATAACGGCGTAGATTGTACTGATACCACAAAATCAGCAGCCAGCCGTTAATTGCTGCTACCAGTAAATAGACCAGTACGGTATTAAACGACGCCATAATCGCGTCCCAGCTGTCGTTACCGTGCTGGGTAAACTGCATCAGCAAATTGGCATACAGAAAAAAGGCGAAGCCGGCCCACGCGATAGCGGTTAATACGCCGTCAAAGATGCGCGGCAACACGCGATGCTCGGTTAAGATCAGGGTTTGTTCGTTCATGACATTCTTCCTTTACCTCTATCGGGGCTGACCCAGCGAGCCCTGGCGCGTTTACGTTTCAACATGACTTTGGGGAAGGCAACGATGGTGGTTAACAGGCCAATCATCCAGTACACCATCGGAAACCAGATCACCCAGAACAGCGAGCCGGCGACGCCGCGTTCATAGCGCCGTTCGATGTACAGACTGGCGATAAACTGCAGCAGACACATCACCCCCAGCAGCAGCCCGGTAAATTCCGGCGGAAAAAGGCTGCGGACGGTCAGATTCTCCGGCAGCGGGGCAAAATGGCTGGCGATGAACAGCAAAATGGTGACCGCATAGGCGAAGGCCCATAGCGTGGAGAGGGCATATTCGAGAAACAGCGGCCACATCCGGTGATGCTCCCAGCGAAACAGGCGGCGCAGATTGACCAGAAAAACCTCGGCGCCGCCCTGCGCCCAGCGTAACCGCTGTTTCCACAGCCCCTTCAGCGTCTCCGGCATCAGGATCCAGCACAGCGCTCGCGGCTCGAAGAAAATCGCCCAATGGCGTAGCTGCAGCTTCCAACTGATATCGATATCTTCGGTGATCATATCCGGGCTCCAGTAGCCGACGTCCGCCAGCGCCTGGCGACGAAAAGCGGCAATCACCCCGGAGACGGTAAACACACGGCCGTAAATACGCTGGGTGCGCTTAATCAGCCCGATTATCGAAGAGAATTCGCCGACCTGAATGCGGCCAATCAGCGTCGAGCGGGTACGAATTCGCGGGTTGCCGGTCACCGCGCCGACGTGGGGATACTGAATCAGCGGCGCTACCAGGTAGGCGGCGGTATCGCGGTCGAGCAGGGCATCGCCGTCGATGCACACCAGCAAGTCCCCACGCGCGGCGGCAGCGCCGGCTTTCAGCGCTACCGCTTTCCCCTGATTTTCGGCTAGATGAATCACCCGCAGCAGGTCGTACTCTTCCGCCAGTTGATTCAGCACCCTGGCGGTATCGTCGGAGGAGCCGTCGTTGATGGCGATCACCTCAATGTTGCGATAGCGCTGAGCCAGCGCGGCTTCGATGGTCTCGCGGGCATTTTTCTCCTCGTTAAAGCAGGGAATCAAAATAGAGATCAGCGGATCGCCGTCGAGTTTCGGCGGCGGCGTCTCTTTACCCCACGGCCAGTGGCGTTCCAGTTGAAACCAGAAGTAGAGCCCGCCGGTTATCCACAGCACCGACATAAACAGCGGCCAGAAGAAGACGAAATCCAGTATCAACTCGCCGGTGAAAACGGCGGCCACGCCCAGCGGTAGCCCGAAAACCAGGCATAAAATCGAAAATGCGATAATGCGATCAGTCATTGTTGGGATACCAGTACGATGAAAACAGGGGCCTGATTTTTGAGATATCAGGCTGATTATTAAGAAAATCGTCGGGGTAGTAGCCGTAATTGTTGACGCCGTTGAGCTGTAATGTCCGCATCCAGTCGACCAGCTGTTGGTCAGGGATGGCGTTTTGCTGCGGGAGACTCCAGTCTTTAGCCTGTAGCTCAAAAATGGTTTTCTTCAGTGCGCCCGGCCTGGCGCTGACGGCGCGCACCAGACGCGCCAGCCACGCATCGCTTTCCGCAACCGGAACGGATTCCATCAGCGGCATCGCCA
Source organism: Klebsiella sp. 141161 (assembly GCF_050600815.1). Taxonomy (NCBI): domain Bacteria; kingdom Pseudomonadati; phylum Pseudomonadota; class Gammaproteobacteria; order Enterobacterales; family Enterobacteriaceae; genus Klebsiella; species Klebsiella sp. 141161. The sequence goes on from NZ_JAQIRN010000008.1 coordinate 29,690, forward strand.
TCGGCACCGTCCAGTCGTAGGCCGCCAGAAAATCATCCAGATTCTGCGCGAACCAGGCCTCGCTTTCCGGCTGCAGGATCGGCAGGGCGAAGATATTGCGCGCGGTTCTCACCTGCGGGCCGCGAATCGCTTTCACGCTCTGGCTGAGCGTGCGGGTGAAGTCGATAAGCGTCTGACTTTTAAATCGCGTCCAGGCGTGCAGCGTGGCGGGGTTTTGGCGGATCTGCGCGATATCCTCCCGATGGCCCGCCGCACGCCAGGCAGCCATCGCCCCGGCGCCGGCATCTTCGTAATCCGTCAGTACCGCGTCGTCGTGGAACAGCACGCCGTCAAAGGTCGCGTAGCGGGCAAGGTCCTGATAAATATCGCGGATCTCATCGCGCACCTGGCTATTCCATGGCGACAGACGTACATAGGGGTGAGTAGCCTGGCGCAGCGTGTTGCTTTGTGCATCCCAGCGCTGTACGCGCGGTAGCGAACCGTCCAGATCGAACGCCAGCACTGGCATCCACGCATACACTTTGGCGCCGCCGCGCGTCTGCAATTGCCAGGCGACGAAATTAAACAGATCGGCGCGCATCGGCAGGCGGCGGTTGGGGAAGTAGAGCGCTTTCACCGTGCCGTCGCCGAGCGGATCGGAAAAGGCCTGTAGGAAAACGTGAGTGATTTTCATGTCATAGACGCGCTGGATCAGCTTATCGATATTTTTGCGCTGCTGAGCCGGGTCTTTATCGTAGACATAATCGAGATCGACGTGCATCACCCGAACCGGTTCACGCTCCTGGATTTGCGTTACCTGGCTGGCGAAGGCCTTGATCGACGGGTTACCTGAGATAAGCAGACGGGGAATGTTATCCAGATCGCGCACGTCGCCCAGACCATCGCCTAGGGTAAACGCCAGTTGATAGCCGCGATTTTTGGCAATAGCCAGCGATGTGCCGTTGGCCGCGCCGTAGGGCCATACCCAGGCGCGCGGCGCTTTGCCGGTGACGTCGGCGATTTTGTCGCTCACTTTGCGCACGTCGGCATCGATGCGCTGGTGAAACTGCTGGTCGCTTTCGTAGCGCCCACTGGCCTTATCATAAAAGCGGTTGGCAACCGCCGGTTCGCGGCTACCCTGTGGATTGGCCTGAATACCATAGTGCGAAGCCCAGGTATGCGCGCCGATTTCAACCAGAGGTGATTGCGCGAGCTCGCGCACCATCTCCCAGGTGGCGAAACGTTCGCGCGGGGTCATCAGACCGCCGAAATCGACTTTTTTCTGCTCCGGCGTATCGACCCAACTGCCTACCGGCGCCCACAGTGCCGGGACGTTCCAGGCTTTTAACAGCGGCCAGACCCGGGTGTAAAAACTGCTGTAGCCATCATCGAAACTCAGCAGAAATGCCTTCGGCGGCAGTGTGATTAACCCCGCGTTGGCGTCGAGAATATTTTGCACGCTGATGGCCTTATAACCATTGTGCAGCAGCCAGCCGATTTGATCGTTGAGCGCGCTGGTACGCACCGCCAGATAGCGCTGATCGGCGGCATCGTCTTCTACATCGTGATAGGCCAGTACCAAAAACTTATTATGCGGCCAGGGCTTATTCGCCTCCGGTTGCGGCCGCGCGTCCGGCGGCAGAAAAGGAATCGTCTCTGCGCGAAGCGCGCAGGTCATCAGGAGCCAGCCGATAACCATCAGGCTGATGCGGATACTTTTGTTGACCATGTTTATCCTTAAAACCGTAAATTCGCATCAAGGGCAATGGAGAGATTGCTTTCGCGTTTGCCGTCGTAAGGGCGCTTGTCCCAGTTCAGCATCACGCCGGTGTCGATCACGTTGTTCCAGCGAATTCGCTGGCCGTAGCCGAGCATGGCGATAGCGCCGGCCGAATATGCTTTTTGCCAGTAGGCGCCGCCGCCTGCCGCAAGCTGCTGGCTCCAGACGGTATCGTAGTGCTGATACATGACGTGATCGGCGACCAGCGCCGAGGTGGCGGCGAAGTCGCGTTTCGGGTTGTAGTACAGGGTATCCGTCCGGCTGTTGGCGCTGGCGGAAAGCCCAGGTTCAAGATCGAGCGTGATGGTTGGCGATTGCCAGAGCCGCTCTTTGCCGGTGAAGGTGTATTCCTGACGACGGTTGTGGTCGGAGAAGCGGCTGGCGGCGGCGCTAAAGCGATATTCGCGTCGCTCGTTTTGATACCAGCGAACCCATCCCTCGCCGCGGTTGGCGCTGATACCATTGCGCAGCGCGCGCAGCGGCGTCTGGCGCGACAGGCGTTCGACCTCGCCGCCAATCTGCCAGCGATCGTTGAAACTTTGCCAGGCGGAAAGCCGGGCGCCGGGTTTGTTGTCGCCGGCAAAATTGTTGTTGGAGATTTCCAGTTCAGCCCAGGCATCACGCGGGCGCCATTCGATGCCGCCAAAGAGCTGGCGGCTGGAGCCTTTTCCTTCATCAAAATTCCCTTTGGCGAAGCGATTACCGGCGAAAAGCCGCCAGTTATCAGCGATTGGCGGGCCGTAAATCGCTGCATCCCAGCTAAAGTCGTGGCTACCGCTGACCGGGTTATCCGAGTGGATCCCCTGAGTACTGTTGAGACGCAATTCCGACATATGGTGCACCTCGCGAGCGCGAGCTAATTTTTGCGTGCTCAGGTCTTCAGGGCTGCGCGCCAGCAGGTCATCGGTTAATAGCTCCATCTGCCGCCACTCCTGAAGATCCATCGCCACGTAGGCCTGCTGGCGTTCGAGGGGAATATTCGACGGCTCCAACGCTTCCGCCGCTTTCAGTTCCCGTTCGGCGGCGCGGGGTAAACCGCGCGCCTGCAGTATCGCCGCGTAGTCAATGCGCAGCCCCTGATTACCGGGCGCGGTAGCGGCCAGTCGGCGGGAGAGACGCTCGGCTTCCGGCAATGCGTTAGTACTCAGTAAATACTGTACCTTCAGCGATTGGGCGTTCAGCCACGGGTCGTTTGGCTGCGGCGTCGGCGAGCCGTAAAGGCGGCGGGTGTAGGGAACACCGTTAGTCACTTTGGCGAGATAGTCGCGGGCGGCCTGATACTGGCCGCTGTCCAGCAGCGCGTAAAATAACTCATGCTGATCATCTTGCGGATCAGGGCGATAAAGGGGATGTTGGCGGGCGATCGCCTGCGCGGCCCCGACGTTCTGTTGCGCAAGATAAGAGGAGATAACCCAGCCGATGGCCCAGTCAGGAACGGGCTGCTGAGCGGCGGTCAGCGACTGATATTCACTGATGACCTGAGTGTAATAGCCGCGGGTGTATAGCGCGCCGAGGCGGTCAATACGCGCGCGGGCAAGATCCTCTGCGGCCTGCGGATCCTGACGCCAGCGGGCGAACAGCGCGTCGTAGCGGTTGAGCGCCATTTGCGCCAGGCGAAAGCGCTCCCGTTCACCGCGGGCAGGGGTGTCCGCCAGCCGTACCCACTCCGCCGCTGCGTCCATTTCCAGCTTTCGCTGCTGCGCGGGCGTTAAGGTGGTTTTGGCTGACCATTGCAGCGCAGGCGAATTGATGCGATTGCTGCTCAGGCTTTCAATCAGGCTATTGAGCGTCTCTCTGTTTTGCGGCGCGAGCTCCTGCGCGCGCATATCGGTGAGCAGCTGGTCCCAGCTTTTTCCCTGACGTAAATAGACGTAGGAGAGCGTCTGCAGGTGAGCGGCGCTGGGTGTGGTGGCGACTAAGCGGCGGGCTTCACTTAGCGCCTGCCCGTCATGGCGCGCATCGGCCAGCGTTTTAATCCGGCCAATAAGATAATCGTCGTTCTTCGGCTGTTGGCTGAGCGCTTGATCCCAAAGCGCCAGCGCCGAAGACCACCGTTTTTGATTACGGTAAGCCTGCGCCGCTGCCGCCGTACCGCGTGCCGGTAGCGCCATATAAACCTGATAACGCTGCCAGACCTGGATAACTTCTTCATCACGTCCAGCCCAGGAGGCAATTTGTAGCCAGTCGGCGACTTGCTCAGGCGTCAAGGCATGTTGTTGCTGATACTGCTGAAGATAATCGAGAAAAGGAGAGTAATTACCTTCACGCGCCTGTAGTACATGCTGTTCATATATCGACTCAGCCCCCTGAGCCAGAATAGGCGTTAACAACAATAAACTAATTGAAAGCGAGAATGTCGTGCGGCGATAAAAGAATAACTTATTGAAACGAGTTGATCTTCCCATAACTATTTACCATATGTCCATCAAGAATCCATTGCACAACACGTCGGCCTTTTAGCTGAATGCAAAAGGATGGGGTAATGAGTTTTTACCTGACGGTACGCGGCTGCGATTACTTATTTAAGGTAATAAAATATCTCCTCGCGATAACGGGGTGGCGATTAATGTACACCTGATATGTTTGCCTGAAAATATGTCAAATAATAGACCTGTGGTTTTAAGATAAATCTGGAAATTGTCCTTTTATACAATAATTAATTGTCTGATGTTACGCATAACTAACTGAATTGGAATAAGTTAAGGTGAGTCCGAAATTCTGTTTTAATGTTTTTGGTTCGCTTTTCCATGCATAATGTTAGGCTGTTGCTGTAGATATTTAAGACGATTTTTGACAAAAATTCTCAATAGTGGAAAAGCTTCTTTTTTGTGCGAGTTTTTTATTTATAATTAGCCGAAGGGCAGATAATTAGGAAATGACGTAAGAGTCGTGGAGTGGAGCATTCACTATAGATGGAGAGGTTGGAGGTTTACTAAAACGACAAACAGATGCTTTATTTTGCTCGCCATAGTCAGCACGCCACCAGGCGCTGTGCATATTCTCCCTGGAGGGGTTTTGTTGCTTTATTGTTAAAGGGATGATTTGTGGCAACGACAATGTTTTTAGTTACTCAGGATCACTATCTCTTTGAAGGGGTAAGAATTTTCTTTCCAGATATCATCCAGTTACATTCGATTGAGCATAAGCTTTTTGAGAGTGATGCCGAGGAGTTTTCGGTGCTGGTGGATAGTCGGGCGCCGCTTTGTTTTTATGATTATCTTATTCCTGGCGCAGCGGAAGCGGGTAAACGTATCTGCTGTATTATGCTTGATATGCGCCATCGGGAAGAGCATTTGCTGAGCTTAAAGTGGTTTCTCAACATGTCTTTGACGCCTACGGATATGGCTAATTTATTTAGCCTGTTTCTTGATGTGAAGAGTAAGCGGCTGACCCGAGAATGGCTCAAGAATTTCAGCCTGAAACCACAGGAACATATGACGTTGACTTTGCTCAGGGCCGGAATGACCATGGATCAAATTGCCGGGGTGCTTAATACTTCAGTGAAAAGCCTGTATCGTAAACGCATTGAGCTTTATGAACGTCTGGGACTGGCCAACTTTAATGAGGCCTGTTTGTTTATCTTTAAAAATAGACTGCTGGAGTGTCCCGCGCAGAAGCGATAAAAAGGGAAATGAATACAGAGTAAGGTATCTACTACAAGCTACTCAACAACGGTATTATGTTAATTTAATCAATCATTGATAGGTATAACCGTAGTTCAGGAATAACTCAGATGATAATCCGCGGTATATGATAAAAATGCTCTTTGGAAGTACTTACTGCTTCGGCAGTTTTAATGCACACAGCAATTAATATTATAAATGCCCTCAATATTGAGCTGGCATAGATTTATCGTGGATCAAATTATCGGGGTTTTCTTTCATTATTTCTTCGGATGGCGTGGTTATATTTATATACGCAAATTAGCTAGCATATGTGAGAGAAATTATCGAATGATCAAGGACAGTATTGCCGAGTCTCTGGAAGCCCGTGGATTGTACCGTCGGGCCGCTTCGCGCTGGGTGGATGTGATGCAGACGTGTGTCGATGATAATGACCGTGAATGGATTAGGATGCACCGCAATAAATGCCTGAAAAAAGCGAAGCTGCCGCCGGCGCGTAAAGAAGAGTTTGCTGACATCCACAAGGCAGCCAGAGAAACGCAGTACCGTATGGGAATTGCCAAGCCGAATGGGGAAGTGTTCCGCCTTCCCGCTAAGAAGAAAGCGACGCGGCGCTAGCGTTTTCAGCGACATCTTGCTGAATCAGACCAAACCGATAGTGTGGTGAGGAAGCCGCGGGTTACTGATGGCCTGTCGGCTCCGCCTCATTCAGGGAATGACTAATTCTATCTCTTACCCGTTTCAGGAAGCTAAGGGCATCTGTTCCCCACAGGTGAGGGTCAAAGTCTGCACCATAGCGCATCCTGAATTCCTCTTCCGGGTTATCTGCTTCTTTCAGCAGAAGGTCAATGTCTGCGATAAGACCATACTTCATGGCGAGATGACTATCGGCGATAAATGCGTCAATTTTGGGGGCGATCTCATCACTATCATCGATAAGGTCATAATCCTGCCCGAAGTAAACCGTGATAAAGCTGTTAAGTTCATTCAGGTTCATTTTTGTCATGTACAAACCGTGTTCAGGGTAGAGGAAAGGCTGTCAATATCGTCGGATGAAGTGAGATAATTGGAGAATACCATAAGCGATGGACATTGAATGCCTGATGGCGCTGCGCTTATCAGGCCTACGGTATGCAGTCGACGTTGAACAGCGCGCTTGTCGCGCTGGCCCCGAAGGGGTGAGCCGCGTTGCGGCGAATAATCGAACGCAGTTCGATGGAGAGTCCGGTCGCAGAAAAGCAAAAACCCGCCTTTTGGGCGGGTTCTTTAAATAGTGGTGCCCGGACTCGGAATCGAACCAAGGACACGGGGATTTTCAATCCCCTGCTCTACCGACTGAGCTATCCGGGCAACGGGGCGCATTAAACCGTAATCCGCCCACTGCGTCAATGAAATTTCTCTATTTATTGTTTGATTGCTTATCTTTGCGGCAATTCTGCGCCAAAAGGGGCGTTTTGCTTAAAATCACATCACGCCGTTATCGCCTTCGCGAACTTTCCAGCCGCTGGTGATGGCGATGGCATGGCGTTTTCCGGAGATGTCATAATCGCCAACGAGCTCTTCGTCATCTCGTGGCGAACTGATGGTTAAGATCGCATCCACTCCATGGCGGTAAGCGCCATGATGGCTGAAAATGGTGCCGATAAAGCATTTATCGTTGAGCCACACCGGGATCCACGCCACCGTTTCGACAGTATAGTGTCCTGCAGCGCCGCCATAGTAGCTGTCCGCATCGTCTTTCGCAGTGCCAGGCGGGATCGGGCAAATCGGCTCATCGTTATCGTCAGCAGATTTATCCTTTAGCAGGCTACCTTGCATGACGTCCAATGACTTCAATAAGCCAGCTCTATCTTTATCGTTTAAGGCGGGGGTGGGGGTCTGCTCGTTTTCCGCAGCGCTAATGATATTGAGGTTATAACGGTAGCGGATGGTGATGGCCGGCGTCAGGTCGCTCTGGTTAAACGGACGCAGCAGATAGAGGTTATCTTCCCCAAACACGCCGTTAAACCACAGGGCGTAAACCTGGCCGTTGATTCTGACCCAGCGGCCCCACTGGTTCGCTCCGCGATCGTTAATAGAGTAAAGGGCGCCGGGCACGCCGGCATCGAAGTTATCGTCGTCATTGCTGTCGGCATCGTTCACCGATTCAAAGGCGTTATCACCGCGTTTCAGCACGCCGGTATAGCTGAACAGGCCGGTACCGCCAACATAGCTATCGATGATGAGATCGCGTTTGCCGTCGCCGTCGAGGTCGATAAGCGTGAAGCTGACTTTGCCGTTTTCCGAATCGGCGCTGATATCGGAATGTAAAAACGCCTGCCACTCATCGTCGCTGATATCCGCCGCTGGCTTGGTGGTTGAGACCGGCGCGTCGTCGGCATAGGTGAGGGTAAAGTGGCTGATGTGTCCGCTGAGCGGAAACTGTTCCGCAATGTTCTCTAATGCAAGTTCCGGGTTGCGTTTTTGCTCTTTTAGGACCGCGTCGTGCAACGTCTTCAGCGCGAGTATATCGGCCTCTCGTTGCTTGCGGGGAATAACCTTGCTGACGAAGGTAGGAAGCTGCCAGGTTCCGCCTGGGGTGATTTCCCGACACATGCCGGTACTGTATTTCAGACTTTGCACAAAAGCTTTGCCATCCCACACTCGCTCTTCTCCGCTGACGCAGTCGGCGACGCCGCGTCCCTTGTTAAAGAAGGCGATTACGCCATCGTTATAGCTGGAAGCATCCGTAGTAATGAGCTGTGGCCTGGCGGTCTGTGTGTTATCGACAACCCACATCGCGTAGCCGTCGTTATAGGCGGCGCGCCAGCACAGAGTCTGCAGTAGCGAGTGATTTTTATCCAGCGAAGTGAGGGTGATTTGTCGTTCGCTGGTCGGAATATCGGCGTTTTGCCTGTCATCACACTGGCTGTTGAGCGCGATTTCCAATTGCGGTAGCCATTTCTGCTGTTGTTTCGCGTTGAGCGCAACGGGCTGGGCGCTGTGAATAAACGGCGCGCTCAGGATCTCCGGCGCGGGAATGGCGCGCAGAACGGTGCTGTCGTCACCGTCGCCTTTACGTAACAGCGCATCGGCGGTGCCGATCCGCCGCTGGAATTCATCGATCTTGAGGAACACCGCGCTGCTGCCTGCGTTCGACAGCCGCTTGCGCTGGCCATTGAGCGATAGCTCGATTTTCGCGTTTTGCTCCAGGGCGGTAATAAGCGCGCTGGTTTGCGTACTGTCGAAATGAAAATGGCTGTCGTCGATAGCCTCAAGCGTCCCGCGATCGCTATCGTTGATAAAAAGATTTACGCTGGCATCTGGCGGAATATCGTGCTCGGTCTGCGCAAACGTGACCTGCGCGGTTGCCTGCCGCCCTGCGCCTGCACTGCGAGTCAGCAGGACGCTGACTTCGCCCATTGTCGCGCCATAGCCCGCAGCCCGGCAGGTGCCGGTATTATCGCAGGCGACTTCCCAGTCTTTGTAGGCGAAAGAGAAACCGCGAGGAGGGGCGGCCATCAGCGAGGTCGAACAGAGCCCCATTACGGCGGCCCAGAGAAGTGGACGCATATAGATCCCTGCCACAGAAAGTGTCAGGGAATTATATGCGCCTTGCAGGGCTTGGGAAATCCGAATTACGTGAGCGCGCCGCCCATCCGGCAGCGGGCAAAGCGCAGGATATCTTCCGCCAGACGCTGGGCGGTATCGACGTCGGCCTGGCTGCGTTTGATCAGCATGCGGCTCAGGCAGCCTTCGACAATTAATTCCATCTGCTTAGCGACCATTTCCGGGTCATCCACCTCAAGCAGGGTCAGCAGCTCGTGCGTGTAGGCCAGCGAAGCCTGCTTCTGCTGTTCCGCTAACTGGTGAATTGGGTGCTGGGCATCCGGATAGAATGTACAGGCGGCGATAAACAGGCAGCCCGGATAGCGGTGGTTGCTAACGCATTTGGTCAGCGCGCTATAGCGCGCCAGCAGCTTTTGTTCTGCGCTCAGCGTCTCATCCAGCAACAGCTGGCGACGCCAGGCATCAACCTGCTGACTTAAATAACGCAGGGCGTCATAAAGCAGCGCTTCGCGGTCGGGCCAAAAGCGCTTGAGGTCATCAAGCGGGTATGCGACGCGTTCGGCGACCATTTCCAGCGTGGTGTTGGCGATACCCTCGATTTCAAGAATTTGTATGGCCTCACCCAGGACATCTTCACGTTGCACGATAGTCTCCTCCATTTATCCTCCTCAAGTGTCGTTCACGGTTGCCAATCGCGCAAATGGGCGCTGAATGCCGTAGCATCCATAAACCCGGTGACGCGCTGCGCGGGCTGTTCTTCTCCCTGCGCGTTGAAGAACAGAATCGTCGGCAAGCCGAGCACCTGTAAATGTTTCAGCAGAGCTGCGTCTTGCGCGCTGTTCTTAGTGACATCCACTTGCAACAGAATGGTCTCTTTTAGGGCCTGTCGCACTTCAGGAGCGCTAAAGGTATATTTTTCGAACTCTTTGCAGGCCACGCACCAGTCGGCATACAGATCGAGCATGACCGGTTTCCCTTTGGCCTGCGCCAGCGCCTGGTTGAGTTCATCAACGGTGCTGACGCGGGTAAATTCCAGATGCGCCTGCTGCTGGACGGCCGGTGCGCCAAAGGCCCAATCCTGCAGCGGACGCGCGCTAACCAGCGCGGCGGCCAACATGACGATTTGCACCAGACGCAGCCAGGGTTTGGTGGCGCCAAGCGAGGTGATAAACGCCCAGCTAAAGAAGGCGACGCCAAGCAACGACCACAGACGTAAACCCCAGGCTTCGCCGATAACGCGTTCCAGTAAAAAGACCGGCAGCGCGAGGATCACGAAGCCAAACGCGGTCTTGACATGAGCCATCCACGGCCCGCTCTTCGGCAGCAAACGGTTACCGAACACGGTCACCAGGATCAGCGGCAGCCCCATTCCCAGCGCGTACAGATACAGCGTGCCGCCGCCGAGCCACAGGTTACCGCTTTGAGCGATATACAACAGAATGGCGCTAAGCGGGGCCGTAGTGCAAGGGGAACAGATAAGCCCGGCGATGGCGCCCATTGCAAACACGCCGCCCGGCGAACCACCCTGGCGCTTGTTGCTCATCAGCGTCAGTCGGGTTTGCAGCGATGAAGGCAGCTGCAGCGTAAACAGGCCGAACATCGACAGCGCCAGCGCGATAAATACCGCTGACAGCCCAATTAATACGTAAGGGTGCTGCAGCGCGGCCTGGAATTGCAGACCGGCGGCGGCTACGACCAGCCCCAGCGCGGTATAGGTAACCGCCATCCCCTGGACATAAATAAATGCCAGCAGCAGGGCGCGCGCCGTTGATAAGCGCTGTTTACCGCCGAGGACAATCCCGGAAATCAGCGGATACATCGGTAAAACACAAGGCGTAAAGGCGATACCGATACCAATCAGCAGCGCCCATAGCGCTGAAAACGGCAGCGACGCGGGTTCCGCGCCGGTCTGGTTGCCGCTGGCGGGTGCTGAAGGTTGGTCTGCCAGCGCCTTGCCGGAGTCAGCGAGCACCGCGCTGAGCGGCACGATTTTGGTCTCCGGCGGGTAGCAGAACCCGGCGTCGGCGCAGCCCTGATAGGTAACGGTCAGCGTGGCTGTTTTGCTGGCTTGCGTGAGGCTAATCGGTAATGTCAGACGCTGACGATAAATTTCGCTTTTGCCATAAAACTCGTCTTCATGCCATTCGCCAGGCGGTAGCGAAGGGGCGACGATCGCAGCGTCCTTTGCCGTCAGCGTAATCTGCTTACGGTAGAGGTAGTAGCCATCCTTGATGCGCCAGCTCAGGTTGAGGTCGTGTTGATTCTGCTGAAAGTCAAAGGCGAAAGCCCGATCGGCAGGCACGAAGTTTGAACGCCCGGGGGCGTCAAACAACCCGGCGCTGGCGGATGCGCTGCACAGTAGCAGGATCAGCGTAATGATGCGTTGAGCCATGAGAGGTAATCGTTGTCTCCGTGAGTAACCGGCAGGACCAGTAGTTCGGGGGTTTGATACGGGTGATGGGACTTCAGGCAGTCCAGTAACGCCTGCTGATGGGCCAGGTTGGTTTTGAGCAGCATCTGGACTTCATACTCCTGCTCAAGCTTTCCTTCCCAGTAGTAGAGCGACGTCGCTCCCGGCAGGATGGTGGCGCAGGCGGCGAGTTTTTCTCCGAGCGCTTTGGCCGCCAGATCCTGGGCGGTCGCTTCATCCGGCGCGGTACAGAGTACAACAACAGCATCAGGCGTAGTCATCGTGAACCTCGTATCAGCGAAAAGAGGCACTATAGCATGCATGATGCGGGGAGATTAACCAAAGGGGTCAGTTACTTTACTGGCCCCTTTTTAACGATCTTAAAGCATGAGGCCGCCGAAGATGAATCCGAGGATCACGCAAAGCGTAATGGCGATGACGCCCGGGATCAGGAAGGCATGGTTAAAGACATATTTGCCGATACGCGTGGAGCCGGTGTCGTCCATTTCGACCGCTGCCAGCAGGGTCGGATAGGTTGGCAGCACGAACAGCGCTGAGACCGCCGCGAATGAGGCAATTGCCGTCAGCGGGGTGACGCCAAGCAGCAGCGCGGCGGGCATCAATGCCTTGGTCGTGGCAGCCTGTGAATAGAGCAGCGTAGCGGCGAAGAACAGCACCACCGCCAGCAACCACGGATAGTTTTGCAGCAGATCGCCCGCTACCGTCTGGATATCGGCAATGTGCGCTTTAACGAAGGTATCCCCGAGCCAGGCGACGCCGAGCACGCAGACGCAGGCGCTCATTCCTGACTTAAAGGTGCTGGCGTTCAGCACTTCGCCGGTATCGATTTTACAGGTGATGCTAATCAGCGTGGCGATGGTCAGCATGAAGACCACGATCGCTTCGTTACGCGGCAGCACCGGGTTCTGGATCAGGCCGACGGTGTCGCTGATGGCGGTAGCGTAGAACATGACCGCGACGATGCCGACGAGGAACAGCAGAACGGAGTGTTTAGCATGCGGCTTCAGCTCGAAGACCTGACTGCCGCGCAGGCTCACTTCCCCTTTTGCCAGCCGTTCCTGATAGACCGGGTCGTCTTTCAGCTCGCAGCCGAGGAAGTTACAGACGACGGCGGTCAGCATGACGGCAATCAGGGTAACCGGCAGGCAGATCGCCAGCAGCGTCAGGTAGCTGACGCCAAGTGGTTCGAGAATACCGGCAAAGAAGACCACTGCCGCGGAGATAGGCGAGGCGGTAATCGCAATCTGCGAAGCGACAACGGCGATGGAAAGCGGGCGGGAAGGGCGAATACCCTGTTCTTTCGCCACTTCGGTGATGACTGGCAGGGTAGAAAACGCGGTATGACCAGTGCCTGCCAGCACGGTCATAAACCAGGTGACCAGCGGCGCAAGGAAGGTAATGTACTTGGGATGGCGGCGTAGCATACGTTCGGCGAGGCTGACCAGATAGTCCATCCCTCCGGCGACCTGCATCGCGGCGATAGCGGCGATAACCGCCATGATGATTTCAATGACGTCAAAGGGGATCGCCCCGGGTGGAATTTGAAAAATTAAGGTTAAGACGAGGACGCCGAGGCCACCGGCAAAGCCGATACCAATGCCCCCGAGTCGGGCCCCCAAATAGATTGCCAGCAGGACAACCACGAGCTCTGCACCAAACATATATGCCTTCCTTGTTTTTTAACAAGTTGATATTGAATTGTTGTCGTTTCGTAAACCCAAAAAAGCAAAAAGGCATGTCATCACTGACATGCCTTTGGTTAGTTTACCCTGAAAGCTTACTGTTCGCTTTCATCGGTATACCGTTTTGCTTTATAAGCCGGATGCATCAGGTTTTGCGGGGAGAAAATGTCATCCAGTTCGGCTTCGGTCAGCAGCCCGCGCTCCAGCACCACTTCACGTACGCTCTTACCGGTTTCGGCGCAAATCTTACCGACGATATCGCCATTGTGGTGGCCGATGAACGGGTTGAGGTAGGTAACGATACCGATGGAGTTGTAGACGTAGCTTTCGCATACCGCTTTGTTAGCGGTAATGCCGTTCACGCATTTTTCCAGCAGGTTGTAGCAGGCGTTGGTCAGGATGTGGATAGATTCAAACATCGCCTGGCCAATCACCGGCTCCATAACGTTCAGCTGCAGCTGACCGGCTTCGGAGGCCATGGTCACGGTGGTATCGTTGCCGATAACTTTGAAGCACACCTGGTTAACCACTTCCGGCACCACCGGGTTAACTTTTGCCGGCATGATTGAGGAACCGGCCTGCAGCTCTGGCAGGTTGATTTCATTCAGGCCAGCGCGCGGGCCGGAAGAGAGCAGGCGCAGGTCGTTACAAATCTTGGACAGTTTGACCGCCAGGCGTTTCAACGAACTGTGAACCATCACATACGCGCCGCAGTCAGAAGTCGCTTCAATCAGGTCTTCCGCCGGAACGACCGGCAGGTTGCTGACTTCCGCCAGTTTCTGTACTGCCAGCTGCTGGTAGCCGTCAGGGGTGTTCAGGCGAGTCCCGATAGCGGTCGCGCCGAGGTTCACTTCCAGCAGCAGCTCTGCGGTACGCAGAATGCTTTTGGTTTCTTCGTTCAGCAGTACGTTAAAAGCGTGGAATTCCTGGCCGAGGGTCATCGGCACCGCATCCTGTAGCTGCGTGCGGCCCATTTTCAGGACGTCCTGGAACTCAACGGCTTTCGCCTGGAAGCCTTCGCCCAGCTGTTTGATAGCATCGATTAATTTGAGAATCGATGCATAGACCGCGATGCGGAAACCGGTGGGGTAGGCGTCGTTAGTGGACTGGCATTTGTTGACGTGGTCATTAGGGTTGAGGAACTGGTATTCACCTTTCTGGTGGCCCATCAGTTCCAGACCGATATTCGCCAGCACTTCGTTGGTGTTCATATTGACGGAGGTGCCCGCGCCGCCCTGGAACACATCAACCGGGAACTGGTCCATGCATTTACCGTTGTTCAGCACTTCATCGCATGCCGCGACAATGGTGTTCGCTACGCTTTTAGGAATGGTTTGCAGTTCCTTGTTAGCCAGCGCGGCGGCCTTCTTCACCATCACCATGCCCCGAACAAACTCAGGGATGTCGCTAATCTTGTTGTTGCTGATGTAGAAGTTTTCAATCGCTCTCAGAGTATGAACGCCATAGTATGCGTCAGCTGGAACTTCCCTGGTGCCCAACAGATCTTCTTCGATACGAATGTTGTTTAACATGTGAACCTTCTTTTTCAAGCTGCCAATGAATTCACCAAATACACAGAATTTATAGGATTTAGCGTATTTTCAGACCGAAGATTATTTCCTTAACCGGCCCGGTGCCCACGATCATATGCTGATGATAGCGAAGTTCAGTAACCTTGATCACTTATTATATAGCGCGGCGGATAAGAATTATTAATCTGTGAAATGAGTCACCGCTTTACTATTTTTGAAAAAAATGCCGTTGTCGTTGATTGAAAAATGGCGCGCCAACCCCACATTCCTATGACGCGAATAGCAAATTTATCACTACGGGCGTCTGCTACGACGGCCGATTGAAGGAGACGCCGGTGCGTTGGATCCCATTTATTGCCTTTTTCTTATACGTTTACGTCGAGATCTCGATCTTTATCCAGGTCGCGCACGTGCTTGGCGTGCTGTTGACGCTGATCCTGGTTATCTTTAGCTCGGTTGTAGGGATGTCGCTGGTCCGCAACCAGGGCTTCAAAAACCTGATGCTGATGCAGCAGAAAATGGCGGCTGGCGAAAGCCCTGCCGCAGAAATGATTAAAAGCGTGTCGCTGATTATCGCCGGGCTGCTGCTGTTGATCCCGGGCTTCTTTACCGACTTCCTCGGTCTGCTGCTGCTGTTGCCGCCGGTGCAAAAGCTGATGACCTTAAAACTGATGCCGTATCTGCGCTTTAGCCGGATGCCGGGCGGCGGTTTTAGCGCCGGCGCTGGCAACGGAGACACCTTCGAAGGGGAGTTCCAGCGCAAAGACGACGAACGAGACCGTCTGGATCACAAAGACGACCGCTAAAACGACAAAACCGGCCTGCGCCGGTTTTTTGTTATCGGCTTGCTGAAGGTGAGCGTGCAGGTAAGGCGAACCACAGCACCGCCAGCATAATAATGGCGTACAAGCTCTTCCAGCCGACCATTGCTAACAGCAAAATGCAGAGCACGCTTCCCACGATGGCCAGCACGCGGTATTTATCGTGCAGGAGTCGGCATCCCGCCAGCATGCACAGCAGATAAATCATGATGAAAATGCCGTTGGCATAGACGATCAGCGCATCGAGATTAATGTTCAGCCAGTAAATGCACAGCGTACTAAGTACGCAGCAGCCTAAGACCGTATTCAGGGCGTTGCGCGGTACCTGGCGCGGCGACAGGCGGGCCAGGTAGCTCTCCGGCTTGAACTGCGCCTGCGACCAGACCTGGCGGGCAAAACTTTGGATATAGATATTGAGGCTGGCGAAGCAGGCGAGATAGCCGATTACGCAGGCAACCCACAGCGCCTGCACGCCGAACAGTCGCACTACGATGTTTGGCAGCGAAGCCGCCGCCGCCATTTCCTCACCGAAGGCGTGAAAATGCAGAACGACTACCGTACAGCCCCAATAAACGGTTCCTGCCAGCACCAGGCCAATCATCAGCGCTCTAGGGAAGTCGCGCTCTGGACGTTTAAACTCTGATGCCAGATGAGCAAAGGCTTCCAGGCCGACGAAGCACCAGAACATCACCGATAGGGCCGCAAACAGCTGTGACGTGTCGACATCTTTAGGCTCCGGGAAAGGGATCTGCGCCGGGTTTATGCCACCGCGCCACCAGATGGCGACGATCAGCGCGACAATCAATATCGCAACCAGCGTCTGTAGATTGGCGCTGGAACTGGCGCCGCGCGAGCCCACCCACCAGACGATCGCCAGCGTGCCGAGCTCGGCAAGCAGCAGCTGAGTATCGTGCCAGCCGAACAGCGCCTGGCCAAAACCGGTGGCGATATGCAGGGCGGCGGGTAAGCCCACCGGGATCACCGATAAAAACAGCCAACCGGTTACCCGCGCCAGACGTGGGCCGAACGCCATATCCACAAAATGAGCCACGCCGCCAGCGCTGGGAAAGTGGCGCCCAAGCACGGCAAACACGATAGCGATGGGAAAGACCAGGATAATCAGCGCCGGCCACGCCCACAGGCTATTATCGCCTGAGACCAGCGCCGCCAGCGCCGGTACGGCGAATACGCCGGTTCCCAGTAGTGATGTTGAAAGTAACCCGACTCCCTGACCTAACCCCAGCTCCTGTTTTAAACCACTCATGACTCAACCCTGCGCGCGGCAAAAAAACGATGTTATCACAACCCTTTGCGCCAGAAAGCGCAGCCGCCACGCGAATATTTTTGCGCGTCAGCGCACAGGCGGAAATTTTTTTTTAATTTTCCCCTTGAAGCGGTAAATGGCCATCCCCATCTCTCTCTGCACTAGTCGGAAACCGTTTACGGCCCGGCGCCATCCATAACTGATAATGACTTTCTCGAAGGAGAGCTATCAATGAGTATTCGTCCGTTACATGATCGTGTGATCGTCAAACGTAAAGAAGTTGAAACCAAATCTGCAGGCGGCATCGTTCTGACCGGTTCTGCGGCAGCTAAATCAACTCGTGGCGAAATCATCGCTGTCGGTAAAGGCCGCATCCTGGAAAACGGAACTGTGCAGCCGCTGGACGTTAAAGTTGGTGACATCGTGATTTTCAACGATGGTTACGGCGTGAAGTCTGAGAAAATCGACAACGAAGAAGTGCTGATCATGTCCGAAAGCGACATCCTGGCAATTGTTGAAGCGTAATTCGCACGACCCTGAACGAATTTGAGGAATAAAAGAAATGGCAGCAAAAGACGTAAAATTCGGTAACGACGCTCGTGTAAAAATGCTGCGCGGCGTAAACGTACTGGCAGATGCAGTTAAAGTCACCCTGGGCCCGAAAGGCCGTAACGTTGTTCTGGACAAATCCTTCGGCGCGCCGACCATCACTAAAGATGGCGTTTCCGTAGCTCGTGAAATCGAACTGGAAGACAAATTCGAAAACATGGGCGCGCAGATGGTGAAAGAAGTTGCCTCTAAAGCGAACGACGCTGCAGGCGACGGTACCACCACCGCAACCGTACTGGCTCAGGCTATCGTTAACGAAGGTCTGAAAGCCGTTGCCGCGGGCATGAACCCGATGGATCTGAAACGTGGTATCGACAAAGCTGTCGTTGCCGCTGTTGAAGAACTGAAAGCCCTGTCCGTACCGTGCTCTGACTCTAAAGCCATTGCTCAGGTTGGTACTATCTCCGCTAACTCCGACGAAACCGTAGGTAAACTGATCGCTGAAGCGATGGATAAAGTCGGTAAAGAAGGCGTTATCACCGTTGAAGACGGCACCGGTCTGGAAGACGAGCTGGACGTCGTTGAAGGTATGCAGTTCGACCGTGGCTACCTGTCCCCTTACTTCATCAACAAGCCGGATACCGGCGCTGTTGAACTGGAAAGCCCGTTCATCCTGCTGGCTGACAAAAAAATCTCCAACATCCGCGAAATGCTGCCGGTCCTGGAAGCTGTAGCGAAAGCTGGCAAACCGCTGGTTATCATCGCTGAAGACGTTGAAGGCGAAGCGCTGGCGACCCTGGTGGTTAACACCATGCGCGGCATCGTTAAAGTTGCTGCGGTTAAAGCGCCGGGCTTCGGCGATCGTCGTAAAGCCATGCTGCAGGACATCGCGACCCTGACTGGCGGTACCGTTATCTCTGAAGAGATCGGTATGGAGCTGGAAAAAGCGACTCTGGAAGACCTGGGTCAGGCGAAACGCGTTGTTATCAACAAAGACACCACCACCATCATCGATGGCGTTGGCGAAGAAGCCGCAATTCAGGGCCGCGTTGCTCAGATCCGTAAGCAGATCGAAGAAGCGACCTCTGATTACGACCGTGAAAAACTGCAGGAGCGTGTGGCTAAACTGGCCGGCGGTGTTGCGGTAATCAAAGTCGGTGCTGCTACCGAAGTTGAAATGAAAGAGAAAAAAGCGCGCGTTGACGATGCCCTGCACGCGACCCGTGCTGCGGTTGAAGAAGGCGTGGTAGCTGGCGGCGGCGTAGCGCTGGTCCGCGTGGCGGCGAAAATCGCTGGCCTGACCGGTCAGAACGAAGATCAGAACGTCGGTATCAAAGTTGCGCTGCGCGCAATGGAAGCGCCGCTGCGTCAGATCGTTTCCAACGCCGGTGAAGAGCCGTCTGTGGTTGCCAACAACGTGAAAGCAGGCGACGGTAACTACGGTTACAACGCGGCTACCGAAGAGTACGGCAACATGATCGACTTCGGTATCCTGGACCCGACTAAAGTCACCCGTTCTGCGCTGCAGTACGCGGCATCCGTTGCTGGTCTGATGATCACCACCGAGTGCATGGTGACCGACCTGCCGAAAGGCGACGCGCCTGATTTAGGTGCTGCTGGTGGCATGGGCGGCATGGGCGGTATGGGCGGCATGATGTAATCGTGCGCTATACGGCATAAAAATGCAGAAACCCCCGGTCAGAAATGGCTGGGGGTTTTTCTTTTTGCTGGCTTTTTAGTATAAGGTTTACATCCGGGCCAGTGCGTCCAGCTCATTGGGGAATAACATGCAGGTAAAATATTTAGCAGGGATTGTCGGCGCAGCATTATTGTTAGCGGGTTGCAGTTCCAGCAACGAATTAACCGCAGGCGGCCAGAGCGTGCGTTTTGTTGAAGATAAACCGGGAACGGAATGCCAGCTGTTAGGGACGGCAACCGGTACGCAAAGCAACTGGCTGTCAGGCCAGAATGGCGATGAAGGCGGCTCGATGCGCGGCGCGGCGAATGCCCTACGTAACCAGGCTGCGGCCATGGGCGGTAACGTCATTTATGGCGTGAGCAGCCCGACGCAAAACCTGCTGTCGAGCTTTGTTCCGACCGATAGCCAGATGAACGGCCAGGTTTATAAGTGCCCGAACTGATGCGTTAAGCACTCTCTGCACAAGCAGAGAGTGCTTAACAACTTATGCCTCAAGCGCTGCTTTGGTAGCCACGTAGAATTCACGCAGCGACAGCATACATTCATCTCTGGTCAGCATTTGTCCCGGTGAGGATGGAATTACCTTACTGAAGATTTGATACGGCGTATGCTGGCTGTGGACCTGTTTTAGCTTCTGACTCTTTTCAAGCAGACGCAGCACGATACTCTTTTCAACATCGGACTGATGCGCGGCGCTGGTTTTAATCACCGCACCGGAGAGTACTTTTTTACCCTCCTCCTGCTCGTAGCTGTATAACACGGCCAGATGGTGGCTAAACAAATTCAGCTTCCACTCTTCCTGAGCATATTGCTGGTACTCAATGTTAGGTTGGGTCGTTAAATCGACGGTATACAGCAGTACATAATCCAAAGCCAGCGCCAGGTACTCATTTAATTTCGTATCAGCAACCATTTTTAGTGATTGATTGATACCCAGAATCAACGCCTCTACCTGCCGGTCGTCAATCCGTAATGTCGCGATTTGCTCGTTCTGCAGCATCAGGATCAGCGTTGACTCATTTACCCCCGGTTTCAACGTGATCGACATGATCCGCAGCTCCGGATTGGGGTTTTGTACCTCTACCATATCGACTGCCGGGGTGTTGGCGATGAGCTCATTATTGTAGGCAATAAGCTCCTCTTTCAGCGTATCGTCGCTTTGCTGCAAGCGCTGTAAGAAAACAGACATTCGAGTTGTCAGGACCATGAGCAGGTCAGCCAGCGCCGGCGCCTGTAAATAGAACGTCCGACACAGGCCATTCTGGTTTTGTACTTTCAGCAGCAGCGCCATGAAATGGTCTTCATAGGTAATTCCGGCGGTGTTAAAACCAATAAACGTTCCTTGCATATTCTTCTCCTTACGCTGGCATTGGTATTTTGGACTGCGACAAATCAATAACCCGATCGGCAGAGGCGATAGTTGACGGGCGGTGGGCAACGATGATGCGGGTAATACTGAGCCCTGAAATCGATTGGTTAATGACCGACTCATTTCTTAAATCGAGATGGCTGGTGGCCTCATCCATAAACAGAATGCTCGGCTTACGGTAAAGCGCGCGAGCAATCAAAATACGTTGCTTCTGGCCCCCGGAAATGCCTAAGCCTAACTCACCGATGATGGTTTCATAGCCCATCGGCATTTTCATAATTTCGTCGTGAATGTTGCAGCGTTTAGCGCATTCGACAACAAAATCCACATCGGCGTTGTCTTCAAAGCCGCTGATATTATCGATAAGCGAACCGGAAAAGAGTCTATCCTCCTGCAATACGCAGGCCGTTCCCTGGCGATAGTTATTGAGACCTATCTTCTGGATATCGAGATTATCGGCGAAGACGTCTCCGCTGGTGGGGGAGAGCAGCCCGCACATCACTTTCAATAGCGTGGTCTTACCGACGCCGGACGGCCCGACCAGCGCGACGGATTCCCCCGGCTCAACGGTGATGTTCAGGTTTGAGAAAATCGGCTGTGAAAAGGGATCGTACTGATAGCTGAGATTTTTGACTTCAAGTCTTGCGCCGGCATCTTTTGAGAAGACGTCCCGTGATGGTAATTCTTGCTCGGGTTCGCTGAAGACGATTTCTGAAAGACGCTCGTTATGCAGCGATAGCATGCGCAGCTGCATGGTCAGGTCAACCAGGCTGGATGCGCGCTGGGAGAACTGGCCGCGGTAGGCGTTAAAGGCCATAAACATACCGAGGGTCATTTCATTATCAATAACCATAATGGCGCCCAACCACAGTACCGCCACCTGATCGATAGCGGTAATGAAGGTATTAATACCGCTAAACATCATGTCGAAACGGGTTTGCTTGATCCCCGCATTACAGGCATCGATATTGATATTCAGCCAGTGCTGGGAGCGGCGTTCTTTCAGATTCAGCGCTTTGATGGTCGAAATACCGTACAGCGACTCCATAAAATGCGAACTGGAACGCGCACCTTTGATTACCTGCTCTTCAGCAACGCGGCGATAGAAGCGATAAGTTCCCAGACGCATAATGGCGTAGCATAAGGTAAAGCCAACGACGACCCATGTTAGCCAACCGCCGTACAGCGTGAGCATAATCAGCAGCCCGATTGTCATGATCGAATCGATAATGCCGCTGACGATGCTATTAGTGAACGTGGAGCGAATGGTGTCCAGCGATGAGAAACGGGACTGAATATCCCCCAGATGGCGCTTTTCAAAAAAAGAGAGCGGCAGGCTGGCCAAATGATCGAAAAGGGTCGTTTTCCACTGAATATTGGTCAGCGTGTTGAGCGTCAGCGAAGTCCATGCGCGCAGCATACTGATAAAGGTGCGGAAGAGGGTAAAGAAAACCAGGCCAATACAGATAACCGAGAGCAGGCTTTGATCGTGGGCCATGATCACGTGGTCAGTGACTAACTGCGTGCCTATCGGCAGCAGTAAGCCGATAGCTTCAACCACCACCGAGAAGGCGAAAATTTTCAGCAGCGCTGATTTTAAGCCAACAATATTGCGCATCAGATCTAACAAACGCAGGCGAGATTTGGCTTTTTCCTGCTGAAAGTTCTGATCGGGCCATAGCTCTAAGGCGATGCCGGTAAAATTATTCGACATTTCCTGAATGCCGATAATGCGTTTACCCAGCGCCGGATCGTGGACGACAAAACTGGACTTTCGCACTTTGGTGAGCACGACGTAGTGGTTCATTCCCCAGTGGATAACGCAGGGTAGCTTTAATTGCCTGATTTCGTCGAGATCGAGCGACAGCGCCCGGCTTTTTAAGCCGGCATGTTCCGCCGTTTTGCTCAATGACATCAGCGTGACCCCCTGAGAAGGGCTACCAAAACGCTGGCGGAAGTTGAAGAGATCGATATCGAGGCCATAATGGCCGCAAATCATTGCCAGGCAGGCAATGCCGCATTCGGCGGCTTCGGATTGTAATATGACCGGCGTCTTTTTCAGTATTGAAAAATTAACTTTCGCCGTAATTTTCTCAAACAGTTCATTAGTCATGAATCGGGCCGCTCACGCTTTGAGTAATCTTATAAACCGGAGTAAACATCCACATATAGAGAGGGCGTTCTTCAAGAAAAACAACGGCTTGTGCTTTAAGACCGTTGGACAGACTCAGCTTTTTCCCGTCATATTCGAACTGTTTATCTTTAATTTTGACGATTGCTTTATACAGCGCCAGTTCTTGTTGCTGATTACCACCATTGTTGACGTTGGTATATTCAGACATCTCTTGTCGTGATGCCGGCATTGAGGATATTGATATGATTTTTCCAGGGAATTGCCCGAATTTGTCTGATGGGAAAGCATCATAGCGAATATTAATGGTATCCCCAGTTTTTAAATAGGGGATAGTATTGTTTGGTAGCCAAAGGATAAGAAAATACTCAACGTTTCCTGTGGGTTTTATCTGTGCCAGGCTGCTGCCGTTATCAACGGTTTGTCCTTGGGTAGCTGAAAGTGACTCAATTCTGCCATCGCTGGTGGATTTAATAATAATGTTACCGTTAGCGTTGGATTCAACGAGTTGATTTTTAAAATCGTTGGATTGGTTGTACTGGCTGGATATTTGGTTATCAAAATCAGCAGCTTTAGTGATTTTATCGCTATTAAGCTGGGTGATTTGTGATTCCAGTTGCATCTTCTGGCTAACCAGAGATTGATACGCGCTTTGCTGTTGAAAGTATAAAGAGTGCTGATAGTTATACTGATCTTTTGTTATCAGGCCATTGCTAAGGTATTTATCGTAGCTGGAAAGGTTATCATGCATTTTTTTCAGACCGACCTGGGTATTGACCAGCATTCGGTTGGTCTCTTTCAGAGAGTCAGTAGTGGTTTTCAACTGCGCATTTAGCGCATTTAATGTCTGACTTTTATTATCTTCCAGCTTTTTGATGATGTCGTCAGAGTTGGCAATTTTTTCATTGATGACTTCTATCTGCGCCGCACTGACATTGCCGCTGGTGGTGCTGCGGGACACATCAATTTCGTAGAGCGGTTGGTTTTTTTTAACGACGTCACCAATTTTCACGAATTGCTTAACGACAAATCCTTGCTGCGGCGCAAAGACGTTAATCGAATGAGGGAGGGTGATGACTTCGCCCTGAACGTCTACGCGCTGGGTGAACTTACAAAAAATGAGTGCGCAAATAAGCGCAATGAGAAATAGTGCCGATAACAATGCAATCAACCATGCAGGTAAGCCAGCGAGCAATAAGGCTTTACCCTTCCAGTGATTTCTTTTGTATTCGATCGCTTCCTTGCGATAAAGCTTATTATTCATGAATGATGATTCTGATTATAGTAGTCGGGGAAACAAAGGCCAATATGGCCTTTGTTTATGTAAAAAGATATTTACGATGATGGCCAAGGTACAAAGGTACCATCAAGCCCGGCGTCGATAAGTTGACCTAAATAATCAATGCACTTATCCCAGCCTACTGCCACGGCGCCGACAGCACCTGCAATTGCACCGACGGCTGCACCAGCAAATAATCCAACCAGGTTACCCAACAGGCCGAAACCTAAAAGCCCACCATTTGTCCCACCTAATGTTCCTCCAACAGAGGCGCCAATTGCACCGACAATAACGGATCCGAGGATTGCGGAGCCTGCGGCTTCAGCCGCATTACCAAGTAAAGATGTCACGGTAGAAGAAATTGAAGAGAAATCCCATGAATAGCCTCCGGAGATCTCTTCCATCTCAAATACTGTTAATTGCTTCATATTTATTCCTTTAAATTAATATTATTACGGATTGACCTAATTACAGGTCGGGCAGAAATGTAAGCGACGATTGCTTTTTAAGCAATGTAATAGACATGAATTGTTTGTGAATTCATGTCTATTTTCTTAATATTATTGTTCCTGTATTACCACCTCTAACATTGCCTTAACTTTACCGTTAGTAATATCGTCAACACTATTGCTTTGGCGATAGTAGTCAGCGGTAAGGTTGATGACCTGCGAAGTCGCTGCACTGTTGAAGCTATAGCTATCCATATCATAGAAAACTAAAGGCGTCCCAGTTTGTTTGAAAATGATACCGACATTTTTGGCGCCGCTATCATCGGTTATCATATTATCAATGATGCCATCGCCAGATGCGCTGGCGGTGCCTATCGGATTAAACCAGTACATTAACGTATTACCGATTGAACCGGCTGGGCAGTTAATGGTTAATAAGATGTTTTTTTGCTCTGGTGTCACGCCGCCGCGGGAGACCGACATTAGCGTGCTTTTTTTAATCCGACCGAGCGTTATCTGTGAACTGGAGGGCGATATATCACAGGATGTTGCCTGATAGGTAGTATTTTTCAGTTTGATAGTCGTAGTATATAAAAGTCTATCACTGGCGCTTGGGTTGGTTGTAGGGTTGCCGACAGAGAAACTTATTGACGGGTTTGAATCCGACCCTGAAGTATCAATGACCTGTTTTGTTTTGATAAACCACACGGTGACAAACTTATAGTAGTTATCTGAGGTTTTTTCAAACGGTACCAGTACCGAACCCGCAACGGCAGGAACCAGTGCGCCATTTTTACTTTCCAGCAGATCGGATACCTGGAATCCAATACCGTCAATTCCGGTTTCATACACCGGCATTCCATGCATTCCTGTAACGCCGGCGACCTCAGCGGTACTGATAGTCGTAATATACTGATCGTTATCTTTCTGGCTGCATGTGAAGTTTTTATAGTTACCAGTGCCGTATTTAGTCGAATATAATATGCTGCCCACTGGAATTGAGTCGTCTGTCGGTATTTTTGCTCTAATAGTAAATGCTTGCCGCTGGATGCTACCTGAGTAACTACATTTTGCAGCCGTCTCACCACCGATAACTAAAAGCATTAATAGAATAAATATTCTCTTCATCAATATTTGTCCTTAAATGATGGCTAGCGACACACCGCTTCGACCTGGTTTAAGCCAGCGGTTTTGCCTTCCCGCGGCGGTAACGTGAAGGGGGCATGACACTGCTGGGAACTACTTTTTCCCCACTGAACGTTGAGCGTCCCGGTTGGCTGCAGTCCGGACATATAGACCATCCCGGCATCGCTAACGATACTTGCCTGGCTTTTCGCATCACCAGCCAGTAAGACCATCGCTCCATAGGGAATGTCCTGACCGCTGGCGGTTTTAAGATGAATAAAGGCACGTTGCCCAATCTTGCCGTCGTAGTTGGCCCGCACAATAGCGCCGCGAGTCGGCACCACGGTTTGCGTTGTTTCCGGTAGTTCCATATCATCGCCAAGCGTGGCGGTGTCGAGAGTGATATCGGTGCGACGATAAGGGGTAACGTAAGGCACGATGGCATAGCCGCGATAGTCGGTCGAAATGGTGTTATCGGTCGTCAGTTTGACGTCATCCAGCCCCGGAGCTTTAACCAGTACGGCAGCATCGGTGATGTCCTGACCTAAAGTGATGCCGTCAGCGTGCGCGATAATGCTGCCGTTGGCGCCATAATCAATGCGTTGGCTATCGCGATCGTAGCTGTAACCGGCGTTAACACTCCCCTGAGAACTGTTATAGGTGGCGCGCATGTCGCCGCTGTAATACTCGCGGTTGCTGTATCCTTGCTGAATACTCCAGTCCAGACTATCGTTTTCCAGCCCGACGCCGCCGATAGCAACCGATTGATCCGTTGAGCCTGGGTTGCTATTGGTGAGCTGGTAACTGGTATAGGTGCCAGGAAGCCAGTTGCCGATCGGTAAAGTAACCGTTAGGGTGATACGTTGATCGTCCTGGGTATCTTTATTCGCGCTATTGCTGCTCCAGGTATAGCGGCTATAGCTATAACCCAGGTAGAAGTTCACGTTTTTAAAGCCACCGTTATAGCCAACGCTGATAGATTTATTGGTGCGTTTATCATCCCAATAATCTTCTACCAGACCGCTAATAGAGAGACTACCGAGCCCTTTACCTAAGCTTTGATTAAGCGTCAGGTTGGTACGGTTGCGCAGTGAGCGGGTGGTATAGCTGCCGTCGTTTGAATAACTATCGAACACCTCTGACAGGGTGTTAAAGCCTTTGGTAGAGTATCGGTAACCCGCGATAGTAATGTTAGTACCGGTATCAAGGATGTTTTTGCCGTAGCGGATACGCCAGGACTGACCCGACGTCTTTTCTTGATCCTGGATCTTTGACCAGGCTTGAGTGACGTCTGCTGAAGCCGCGCCAAAATCACCGAGGTTATAGCCTAGACCGGATGATAATGCTTGATAGTGCGAGGCCATTTGCATCCCGCCGTAGGCCGTCAGGCTACTGGATACACCATAGCTTATTGTCGCTTGGGTGAATGGCGTTTCGTCAACTCCGCCATCATAAGGACGATATTTACCAGAGGTGATTTCATACTGTAGCTGGCCTTCGCGCACCATGACCGGCAGCGTAGCGAACGGCACGATGAATTCTTGCTTTGAGCCATCCGATTCTTCTACCGTTACGTACAGATCGCCGCTACCGCCGCTTGGGTACATATCGGTAATTTCAAAGGCGCCGGGGGCGACGTAGGTCTGATATACCTGGTAGCCATTCTGCTTAACAATCACCCTGGCGTTGGTTTTTGCAATCCCTCGGATAATTGGCGCATAGCCGCGAAGGCTCTCCGGCAGCATGGAGGTATCCGTTGCCATTTGAATCCCGGTAAACGGCACGCTATCAAAAATACCGGAGAGCGAGGAGCTTTCACCCATTACCAGATTACTATTAAGAGGGCGAATGCTGCGCTGCATGTACAGGTAAGCTGATTCCCAGTCGCTGGATTCTCCTTTCGTTTTATTCCAGGTGCTCAGATTTCGGATACGCCATGGACCAAGATTTAAACCGGACTGGAGGTTAAGGCTATAGTATTCATCTTCTGATTCGAAATCATTCGAGCCGCTGAACTGGTAATTCATTAACAGCGCGTTAATACCTTCATCAAATTGATCTTCCGGAATAAATCCTTGCACGACGGTGGATAATGCCGCTTGTGGTATGGAGATATTTAACCGTTGTGCAGTAAAATCGAAATCCGCTTTTGTATCCGGTATGACCGTTAGGTTAACGCAGTTATTGGTATCTTCTTTCAGAGCTGGGAAGGATTTCACTCTGACACCATATTCCGCCAGGTCTTTAAGCGTGAAACAGGGGGTTAATTTGATATCATCACTCTTATCAGCACTATGACTATCAATAACAAATTTGATAGTACGGGTATCCAGATATTGGCCGTTGAAAACAATGTCAACCCGATAATCTCCGGGCGCCTGAGCGTTCCTGGCTTCAAAAACAGATAAGTCTGGGGCGTTTGAAGGATCGCTACCATTCAATGAATTGATGAATGAGGGATCGAAGAAATCACGTGCTTGCGCTTTATTATCCAAACCACAAAAAAACGCTGGCAACAACGTGATGCAGAGCGTTGATAGTTTGAATAGCTCTTTATTTTTATTTTGCATAGACACATCCCTATAACGTTAATAAAAATTCCAAATTACAACGGTGATGAATAGAGCGATCCGGCCCCACCATAATCATTAACTATTTTCCATGTCACGCTTGATGCATTGACACTTTCCTTTAACGTGACTTCTTTTGTTTCCATCGGAGGGACGGTGTTTACTTCATTTTTTATTTCGGTGTTACCTATTTTTATTGTGTTGAAGTAATAGAAAAAAGGTGTCGGATTGTTAATGAACAATTTATTGCCTGATTTACGCCATTGGAGTTTTGCCGCTTCTGTATTTGGCTTCATATCAAACAGCGATTTTGGCCGGTATACCAGACGCATACGGTGGCGAACCGCTAGCTGAATCGTATTGTTTTTGGCATTGGTGTCATCAGCTGGCGGGATAGCCATAATATTGAAATAAAATATAGATTCTCGATCTGTTGGCGCAGTAACATTATTGGTTGAAAACAAACGCACGGTATTTTGCTGTTTTGCTTCGAGTCGGAATAGTGGCGGAGTCGCCGTGAAAGAGGGTATTTGCCCTTTTGGGGTCTCAATCCACGACTTAATTAAGTAAGGAATACCGTCTTTGTTCTCAATCTGCGCGGTGATTTCGCGAGCGCCCTCTTTGTAAAGATAGCGAGTTGACTCGATAACGATACCAGCATGTGCAATACCGCTAATCAATAAAAAAAAGGGAATGAAAAGTTTAAATAAGGTGCTTGACATAGCATTTCTCTAAACGGAAAAAGGGCTCGCCAGATGGCGAGCCCTCTAAAATAGAATTAGATGGTGTAGTCGATAGTAAAGGTTGCAACGCCTTTAACCGGACCTTCGGTTACAGCAGTTGTGGCATTTACTTTCACATAACCAGCGTAGTAGTTCAGGGAAGTGACGGAACCGTCAGTGTAGGTTTCGGACATGGTTTGGGAACCATCGAAGGCTACGCGAGAACCATCGCTGACTTTCGCGATACCGATACCGATACCGGCAGCGCCGTCGTCAGCGGTGTTGTCCAGAATGGTCGCGTTGCTGCTGGTGGTACCAGTAACAGCAACAGTCAGGCCAGTTGCCGGATCTTTGCTGCCTTGGGCGCAATCAGAAACATCAAAACCAAACTTCTGGCTTTTGAAAAGGGTGTTTGCAGCCTGAGCGTTCGCTTCGCTGGTGGTAACAGAAGTCAGACGAACGATGCCGTTGTTCAGAGTACCAGTCGGGGTGACTACGCAAGAAGCGGAGGAGTCATTGACTTCACCCAGAACGGTCACTTCAGCAGTGTTAGCGGCCATTGCCTGAGCACTCAGAACTGCAGATGCAGCAACCATTACAGCTACGATTGTTTTTTTCATTTATTTGTCCATGTATAAATACGTAATCCTTGAAATAGATATCGCTCTAATTGCTAATTATTGGTTGGTCTAATAATTCAATAATTGCCCCAAGAACTACACTATCCCATCTCTGTACTCCTTGTTGTCCCTTACGCTAATAAGCAGGTGTTAGCCTGCATTTAGCTTAAGACGGGAGCACTGAGGAATCTAATTCGCCGTTGGTGAAAATGCATGTGAATTTTAATTGAATAATCTTTTTAATGACTAAAGGAACGATTCACATTTTTATTCGAACTATAAGTGATAGCGTTGATTCGATGAATGTTGTGCGGTATCTCTGGCTTCCATTCAGTTTAAATATCATGTTAGTCTTATCTTTGATGCAAAATCGAGACTCAATGATTGATATATGAAGCCATCTAATAGCAGGCCTGTTCAAGGCTATTCGCGCAACATTAAAGATGGGATTTCATTAATTTCATGTTTATTTCACATAGCTAATGAAAAAGGGAAGACATTATGGCATTTAGTGAATTCATCATTAATGATGAAGTTATTTTTGACGTGAATATGAGTGAGTTGCGAACTGTTAATGAAAATGGCACTACCGTTAACTTAAATGGACCAACGGCGCGTTGTTTATTGTTGCTGATAGAAAGTAATGGCAGGATCATTTCACGTGAGGAATTTCTGGAAACTGTCTGGAAAACAAGGGGGGTAATAGTTGCGCAAAACACGTTTTACCAAAATATCTCATTGCTCAGAAAATCACTGGTAAAGGCCGGACTATCTCAGGATATCATTATTACCGTCAGGCAGCGCGGGTTTATCCTTGCCACGGATGCGGTAATCACTCCAGTTACCACAACGCAAGAGATAATAGCGAGCCCATCAACGAATGTAGATGATTCTGCAAGTGATAGGGAGAGCATAGAGAGCGAAATGTACGAAGTTAAAAATACCGTTAATGCTAATCGAAGCGAAAGTCGCAGAGGAACTACGTTTAAATTACCTAAATGGATCGTGGTGATGTTTATTGTTATGGTCGCAACTAATATACTTTCACTGCTTTTTTAGATGCTCTATTAGCGCATCATTTAATAGATACGCGTATATATAATTATAAATGTTAAGCAAACACCGCTTTCTGGATAACGCTGGTGAAAAATGTTATATCTTTTATTTGCCAGGCGAACATACTTGTCATTTAAGTATCTGCCGGACAGGGCCGGCAGAAAAACTTAGTTTTGTTGCTTTAAACCTAAATCCAGCGGCGTTTTACTCGGTTCGCCGCCGATTTCACGTGCCAGCCTTGGCACCATATATCCGGATACCAGCGTTAATAGCTTACGCATGATTGCCCGGGCCTCCTCGTCTTCGACCATGAAGTGGGCTGCGCCCTGGACTTTATCAAGCACGTGCAGGTAGTAGGGCATCACCCCGGCATCGAACAGCGCGTTGCTGAGGTCCGCCAGGGTTTGTGCGTTGTCGTTAACGCCGCGCAGCAGGACGCTTTGGTTGAGCAGCGTCACGCGCGCTTGCCGTAGCAGCGCCATTGCCGCCCGAAATTCCGGGCCGATCTCATTGGCATGATTGATATGGTTAACCAACAGGATCTGCAGCGAGGAGGCGTTAAAGCGAGCCGCCAGCCCTTCGGTGATCCGCGCCGGAATGACAATCGGCAAGCGGCTATGGATGCGTAACCGTTTAATATGCGGGATAGCTTCCAGTTGCGTCAGTAACCAATCCAGTTCGTGGTCTTTGGCCATCAACGGATCGCCGCCGGAAAAAATAATTTCATCAAGCTGCGGATTGGCGGCAATGTACTCGAGCGCTGCCTGCCAGTTGCGTTTATTGCCCTGGTTCTCGGCATAGGGGAAGTGGCGGCGGAAGCAGTAGCGGCAGTTGACCGCACAGCCTCCTTTCACCAGCAATAGCGCCCGGTTGCTATATTTATGCAGCAGGCCTGGTACAACGCTGTGTTGTTCTTCCAGCGGATCGGTGGAAAAACCAGGGGCGGCAACAAACTCTTCTTGTGCGGTAAGTACCTGACGAAGAAGGGGATCGTTTGGGTTGCCCTTTTCCATACGTGCAATAAACGCGCGCGGTACGCGCAGCGCGAAGAGACGCTTCGCATCACGTCCCGCCAATAGGTTTGCATCTGTTTCCAGATCTAAAAGATGCAATAGTTCATCGGGACTGGTCACAACATCGGCAAGTTGCGTGATCCAATCTTCTCTGGATGGGGTATTTAGGGTTACAA
This sequence comes from Klebsiella sp. 141161, assembly GCF_050600815.1. Classification (NCBI taxonomy): domain Bacteria; kingdom Pseudomonadati; phylum Pseudomonadota; class Gammaproteobacteria; order Enterobacterales; family Enterobacteriaceae; genus Klebsiella; species Klebsiella sp. 141161. The sequence goes on from NZ_JAQIRN010000008.1 coordinate 61,109, forward strand.
TATGCGCCATTTTGTGGCTTAGCTACCAAGTTAAACAATTTCAGAGGGCCTTATGGCGACTTACTATAGCAACGATTTTCGTGCTGGTCTTAAAATCATGATGGATGGTGAACCGTATGCGGTTGAAGCCAGTGAATTCGTTAAACCAGGTAAAGGTCAGGCATTCGCACGCGTTAAGCTGCGTCGTCTGCTGACCGGCACCCGTGTAGAAAAAACGTTCAAGTCCACCGACTCTGCAGAAGGCGCGGACGTTGTCGATATGAACCTGACTTACCTGTACAACGATGGTGAGTTCTGGCACTTCATGAACAACGAAACCTTCGAACAGCTGTCCGCTGATGCTAAAGCTATCGGCGACAACGCGAAATGGCTGCTGGATCAGGCTGAGTGCATCGTGACCCTGTGGAACGGTCAGCCTATCGCTGTCACGCCGCCGAACTTCGTTGAACTGGAAATCGTTGAAACCGATCCAGGTCTGAAAGGCGACACCGCAGGTACTGGCGGCAAGCCGGCGACTCTGTCCACTGGCGCTGTGGTTAAAGTTCCGCTGTTCGTTCAGATTGGCGAAGTCATCAAAGTAGATACCCGCTCCGGCGAATACGTATCTCGCGTGAAGTAATTCATGCTGTGAGACGGTGGGCGCAGCCATGCTGCTGCGCCTCCAGTTTCATGTCAGGATTAACATGAACCGGACGCTCAAATTTCTCATTTTGCTGCTGCTCAGCGGCGCGCTGCTTACTGGATGTAATACCGCCCGCGGTTTTGGCGAAGATATCCAGGGGTTAGGGCACGCGATTTCTCACGCCGTCAGCTAGTCTCATTTCATCTGCCTTCCCTGCAATTCATTTTGCGCAGTTCAGCCTGAACCTCTTTTTCTCTTAAAAAACGCGACTATCCCTTCATTCTGAATCAGTTTGGCTATGCTTATAGGGCAAGAAAACAAAAACTGTTTATAAGGATGATATTATGGTGAAAAAAACGATTGCGGCGTTCTTTACTGTTTTGGTCCTTTCCTCCGTGCTCACCGCATGTAACACCACGCGTGGTATCGGTGAAGACATTTCTGACGGCGGCAGCGCTATCTCTGGTGCGGCGACCAAAGCTCAGAATTAAACATTACCGGTACGGCCTCGCGCCGTACCGGTCTTCACATTCACGGCGCCGTTGTTTATAATCCCGGCGTTTTCAACCACCTTGCGGGACGACCCGTGAGCGTATCTCATTCGGGGACGGCCCCATTACTGGAGCCATATGTCCTGGATCATTCTCTTTATCGCCGGTTTGCTGGAAGTCGTGTGGGCCGTCGGCCTCAAATACACCCATGGGTTTAGCCGTCTGCTGCCAAGCGTGATTACCATCGCCGCTATGGTCGTCAGTATGGCGCTGCTATCGTGGGCGATGAAATCACTGCCGGTGGGTACCGCCTATGCGGTGTGGACCGGGATCGGCGCCGTAGGCGCAGCGATAACCGGCATCGTGCTGCTGGGTGAATCCGCAAGCCCGATGCGTATCGCAAGCCTGGCTTGTATCGTCATCGGCATTATCGGGCTGAAAATCAGCGCACATTAATAGCGCTGGTTAACCCAAATCAGTTTGCTCACGTCGAAGCCCTGCCGGGTGGCGATATCCAGCATCTGCTGTTTTACCTGCGGCGAAATCTTCGGCGTACGCGCCAGTAGCCACAGGTAATCGCGATCCGGCCCGCAAACCAGCGCATGGCGGTACTCTTTATCCAGCGCAATCACGTTGTAGCCGCCATAGAAAGGGCCGAAGAACGAGACTTTTAGCGCCGCGCGGTTCGGATCGCCGGTGAACCAGGCCACGCCGTCTGTTTTCTGCCAGATGCCGCGGTCAGGGTTATAACCTTTATTGACCACATCAATGCCGCCATCGCCGCGCAGGCTGTAAGTCGCCGTAACCTTTTCCAGTCCGCTTTCGAAATGATGATCGAAGCGGCCTATTTCATACCAGGTGCCGAGGAAGCGTTGGCTTTCGAATGGGCTGACGACGGTCACGCCAGCGGGAGGAACGGGATTGCTGCACGCAACGCTCAGCAACGACGCGATAACCACGGTTAACACTGGCAGCAGACGCATAGGTACCTTCCTTACCGCTTTTTCTCTAAGTGTAGATAGCGGCAGGAAAAAAGTAGGGAGATTTTGTCGATAAGCGAGCCCGGTAACAGATTGCTACCGGGCGAGATGTCGCATCAGATAAATAACACGCCGACCAGGGTAACGACGGTTAAAATCGCCGCCAGGCCATAGAAGACCCATTTGCCGTTCGGTACGTGGATTTTCAGATCATGCATCGCATGGTGGATACGGTGCAGGCCGCACCACAGCGGCAGAACAATCATCAGAAAGATGAAAAGGCGGCCGATGAAGCTATGGGCGAAGGCGTAAACGCGTTCGTAGCTAAAAGCATCGCCAGGGGCGAGTCCCAGCGGCAGCAGAATGCCGACCAGTAGCACCATCACCGGCGCGATAATCGCCCCCCACATGCCGCCTGCGCCAAACAGCCCCCAGAACACCGGTTCATCGGAACGTTTGGGATTGGGATTAATCATATCAGCCTCCTTACCAGAACAACGCGACAAACAGGATCACGATGCTAACCAGCGCCGTTACCGCCCACAGCCCTTTAATCAGCGGCTCAGGCCCCATTTTCTCGCCTTTAATAATGATGTTGGCGGCTTTCGGCGCCAGCTCAAACCAGGTTTTGGTGTGCAGCAGCGCCGCTGCCAGGGTGATCAGGTTGAGGATCACCACAATCGGGTTTTGCAGGAATGCCACATAGCCATCCCAGCTTTCGGCGCCGTGCTTAAGGGCGAACAGGCCGTAAATCAGCACGATGCTGAACCAGACCGTCGGCACCGCCGTCCCTTCACGCAGCATATAGAAGCGATAAAATGGCAGCTTCTTCCACCAGGTGGAGGTCATGGGCCGCACGTAGGGTTTGCGTTTAGTCGTCATAGTGCACTCCTTAGCGTGGTTTCAGGGTGGCGATCAGGAAGTCTTTCGAACTTTCTACCTTGCCCTGCTGAATGGCGGCCGCCGGATCGACATGCTTCGGGCAAACTTCGGAGCAGAAGCCGACAAACGTACAGCTCCACACGCCGTTCTGGCCGTTAAGCTGCGCCATACGTTCCTTTTTGCCGTGGTCGCGGCTGTCTTCGTTGTAGCGATGGGCGAGGGTGATCGCCGCCGGGCCGATGAACTCCGGGTTCAGACCAAATTGCGGACAGGCGGCATAGCACAAACCGCAGTTGATGCAGCCGGAGAACTGATGGTATTTCGCCATCTGCGCGGGAGTCTGCTTATTCGGCCCCTGCTCCGGCGTGCGGTTATTTCCGATGATATACGGCTTAATCGCTTCCAGACTTTCGATAAAGTGGGTCATATCGACCACCAGATCGCGCTCGATCGGGAAGTTGGCCAGCGCTTCTACCTTCAACCCTTTGGTATAGTCGCGCAGGAAGGTTTTACAGGCCAGTTTTGGCACCTTGTTGACCATCATGCCGCAAGAGCCGCAGATCGCCATGCGGCACGACCAGCGGTAGCTTAAATCCGGCGCGAGGTTGTCTTTGATATAGCCCAGCGCGTCGAGCAGCGAGGTTTGTTCGTCGTAGGGGACTTCATAGAAAGCGCTGTGCGGCGCGGTATCGACTTCCGGGTTGTAGCGCACCACTTCAATTTTCAGTTTGTTCATCTCAGCCATGGGTCGTCTCCTTCTTCTCAGCGGCTTCCGCTTCGGCGCCATACACGCGTTTAGCCGGCGGCAGAGTGGTGATCTTCACATCGCCATACTCCAGACGCGTGCTGCCGTCGGCCTCACGGAAGGCCAGCGTATGCTTGAGGAAATTGACGTCGTCGCGTTCAGTACAGCCTTCATCGAGACGTTGGTGGGCGCCGCGGGACTCTTTACGCGCGATAGCGGAGTGCGCCATACATTCGGCGACGTTGAGACCATGGCCCAGCTCAATGGTGTAGAGCAGGTCGGTATTGAATACGCTGGAGGTGTCGGTGATACGCACGCGCTTAAAGCGCTCCTGCAGCTCGGCCAGCTTATCGATGGTTTTTTGCATCAGCTCCGGCGTGCGATAGATACCGCAGCCTTCTTCCATCGACATACCCATTTCATCGCGGATTTTGGCCCAGTTTTCATTGCCTTGCTGGTTAACGAGGTCTTTAAGACGGTTTTCAACGTCGTTGACCTGCGCATCCAGCGCCGCGTTGTTAGCTTCGCCCGCGGCCATCGCGCGCTGCATGGCTTGCTCACCGGCAAGGCGGCCAAAGACCACCAGCTCGGCAAGCGAGTTGGATCCCAGACGGTTGGCGCCATGGAGACCGACGGAGGAACATTCGCCGACGGCGAACAGGCCCTTGATGCGGGTTTCGCACTGCTGGTCAGTTTCGATGCCTCCCATCGTGTAGTGGGCGGTCGGACGCACCGGAATGGGTTCTTTTACCGGATCGACGCCGACATAGGCTTTCGCCAGTTCGCAGATGAACGGTAGGCGTTCAAGCAGTTTCTTCTCGCCGAGATGGCGCAGGTCGAGATAAACCACGTCGCCGCGCGGCGTCGAAATGGTGTTGCCTTTGCGCCACTCGTGCCAGAAGGCTTGAGAAACTTTATCGCGCGGGCCGAGTTCCATGTATTTGTTTTTCGGCTCGCCGAGCGGCGTTTCCGGCCCCATACCGTAATCCTGCAGGTAGCGGTAGCCGTTTTTATTCACCAGAATACCGCCTTCGCCGCGGCAGCCTTCGGTCATCAGGATCCCCGAACCCGGCAGGCCGGTTGGGTGATACTGGACGAACTCCATGTCGCGCAGCGGGACGCCGTGGCCCAGCGCCATGCCCATGCCATCGCCGGTGACGATGCCGCCGTTGGTGTTATAGCGATAGACGCGGCCAGCGCCGCCGGTAGCCATGACGACCGCATTGGCGCGAATTTGCACCAGCGTGCCTTCCATCATATTCATTGCCACCAGGCCGCGGGCCTGGCCGTCATCGACGAGAATATCCAGCACGAAGTGCTCGTCGAAACGTTGAATTTGCGGGAACTGGAGGGAGGTCTGGAAGAGGGTATGCAGCATATGGAAGCCGGTTTTATCGGCGGCGAACCATGTACGTTCGATTTTCATCCCGCCGAAGCGGCGAACGTTGACGCTGCCGTCCGGACGGCGGCTCCACGGGCAGCCCCACAGCTCAAGCTGGGTCATTTCCGTGGGGCAGTGGTGTACGAAATAGTCTACGACATCCTGTTCACAGAGCCAGTCGCCGCCGGCGACGGTGTCGTGAAAATGGTATTCAAAGCTATCGTGATCCTGCGCGACCGCCGCAGAACCGCCTTCGGCGGCGACGGTATGGCTACGCATTGGATAGACTTTTGAAATCAGTGCGATTTTGGCTTTTGGATTAGCCTGCGCAGCGGCGATGGCTGCGCGAAGACCTGCTCCGCCTGCGCCAATGACGACAAGATCGGCTTGAAAAGTTTGCACGACATTCCTCCAGTTTTTGTGTATTTCGCCGCCGGGCTGGCGAAAAAGTATCACTGCTCCTTTATAGGTAAATGAGTATAGCCATAGGGATGTTGGGGAAAATTGACGCGTTCGATTTTTTTATCAATCCGTGCGCTGATTTATCAATTTTATTTATGCAATTAAGTTAGCAATAAATTATCAGGATGTAATATCGCCGCCGGATTGCACAAAATTTGTTTCACTCGACGGTTGCGAGTAGACTTCGTGCCCTTGTATGAAATCGGAGAAAAGTACCATGAGCGAGACGGCAACCTGGCAGCCGAGCGCATCCATTCCAAATCTGTTAAAACGTGCGGCTGTAATGGCGGAAATTCGCCGTTTCTTTACCGACCGCGGCGTGCTGGAGGTGGAAACGCCTTGTATGAGTCAGGCAACGGTGACCGATATCCACATGTTCCCGTTTGAAACCCGTTTCGTCGGCCCCGGCCACTCTCAGGGTCTGAATCTGTATCTGATGACCAGCCCGGAATACCACATGAAGCGGCTGCTGGCCGCCGGGTGCGGGCCGGTTTTCCAACTGTGCCGTAGCTTTCGCAATGAAGAGATGGGCCGTCACCACAATCCAGAGTTCACCATGCTGGAGTGGTACCGTCCGTGCTACGACATGTATCGTCTGATTAACGAAGTTGACGATTTACTGCAGCAGGTGCTCGAGTGCCAACCCGCGGAAAGCCTCTCTTATCAACAGGCCTTCCAGCGCTATCTGGAGATCGATCCGCTGTCGGCGGACAAAACCCAGCTGCGTGAAGTGGCGGCAAAACTCGATCTCAGTAATATCGCCGATACGGAAGAAGATCGCGATACGCTGCTGCAGCTGCTGTTCGCCATGGGCGTAGAGCCGCACATCGGTAAAGAACGTCCGACTTTCGTCTATCACTTCCCGGCAAGCCAGGCTTCGTTGGCGCAGATCAGCACCGAAGATCACCGCGTCGCCGAGCGCTTTGAGGTCTACTACAAGGGGATGGAGCTGGCGAACGGCTTCCACGAGCTGACCGACGCACGCGAACAACAGCAGCGTTTTGAGCAGGACAACCGCAAACGTGCGGCCCGCGGCCTGCCGGAGCAGCCCATCGATTATAACCTGCTGGCCGCGCTGGAAGCCGGACTGCCGGATTGTTCCGGCGTCGCGCTGGGTGTAGACCGCCTGGTGATGCTGGCGTTAGGTGTAGAGACCATCGGCGAAGTGATCTCATTCACCGTCGATCGCGCCTGATTAATTACGCTTCCCTTTCATGAGGAGAGGGAAGCCGTTTCCCGCCGTTAGCGTTATCCCCTTCATTCAAAGATTTTTACAGTTCTCTCCGCTGCATTAGCCCTAATAACCACAATTTCAAACTGGATTATTGCTAGGATCCGCGTTCAATTTCTGCTTACCTGGCGACGTTGTTCGGCGACGCTCACGTTTGGATCGATTTATGCCTCAACAAATCAAGAAGATGAGCCTGATTGGGCTGATATTAATGATCTTCACTTCGGTGTTTGGCTTTGCCAACAGCCCTTCGGCGTTTTATCTGATGGGTTATAGCGCGATGCCGTTTTATCTTTTCTCGGCGCTGTTTTTCTTTATTCCTTTTGCCTTAATGATGGCGGAGATGGGCTCGGCCTATCGTAAGGAAGAGGGCGGGATCTATTCGTGGATGAACCGTAGCGTCGGGCCGCGCTTTGCATTTATTGGCACCTTTATGTGGTTTTCATCCTATGTGGTGTGGATGGTCAGTACCGCGGCGAAAATTTGGGTCCCGTTTTCGACCTTTCTCTTCGGCGCGGATAAAACCCAGAGCTGGGCTTTTGCCGGCTTAACCTCGACGCAAACCGTCGGCGTGCTGGCCGCCTGCTGGATGGTGCTGGTGACGCTGGTGGCGGCGAAAGGGATAAATAAGATTGCCAAAATTACCGCCGTGGGCGGCATCGCGGTGATGTGCCTTAATCTGGTACTGCTGCTGGTGAGCGGGGCGATTCTGCTGCTGAACGGCGGCCATTTCGCACAATCGCTGGATTTCACGGCGTCGCCGAACCCGGGATATCAATCCGGGCTGGCGATGCTGTCTTTCGTGGTGTTCGCCATTTTTGCCTATGGCGGGATTGAAGCGGTCGGCGGACTGGTGGATAAAACCGAGAAGCCGGAAAAGAACTTTGCCAAAGGCATTATCATCGCCGCGCTGGTGATTTCGATCGGTTACTCGCTGGCTATTGTGCTGTGGGGCGTCAGCGCCAACTGGCAGCAGGTCTTGAGCAACCACAGTACCAACCTTGGCAATATCACCTACGTGTTGATGACCAGCCTCGGCGCGACGCTTGGACAAGCGCTTCATCTGTCGCCGCAGGCGGCGGCGCTGACCGGCGTATGGTTTGCGCGCATTACCGGGCTGTCGATGTTCCTTGCCTATACCGGCGCATTCTTCACCCTGAGCTATTCGCCGCTGAAGGCGATCATTCAGGGGACGCCGAAAGCGCTGTGGCCGACGATGATGACCAAAGTCAACGCTAACGGCATGCCGGCTAACGCCATGTGGCTGCAGTGTCTGCTGGTGAGTCTGTTTATTTTGCTGGTCTCTTTCGGCGGCGATACCGCTTCAGCGTTTTATAACAAGCTAACGCTGATGGCTAACGTCTCGATGACCTTGCCGTATCTGTTCCTGGCGATCGCGTTCCCGTTCTTTAAGGCCAAAGCCGATCTCGATCGTCCATTTGTGATGTTTAAAAGCCGGGTGAGCACGCTGCTGGCGACGACGATAGTGGTACTGGTGGTAGCGTTCGCCAATATCTTTACCGTTATTCAGCCGGTGATGGATTCCGGTGACTGGAACAGTACGCTGTGGATGGTCGGCGGGCCGATTTTCTTCTCGCTATTGGCACTAGGGATCTACGAGAACTATCGTCAGAGAACGGCGGTACAGGTAGCGCTGGCGGAGGGTTAAGAAAGAGAATGCCCGGTGAAGCGCTCACCGGGCTAGTTAATGCTTACAAACTTCCTGGCGTACGGCTGCTTTTACCCGCTGAGTTCAGCGGCTGGCTGCTGCGCAGACCATCCAGGCTTTCCAGGCGCATCTGGAACGGTGGGAACGGCATGTCGATGCCGTGTGCGCGGTAACCCGCCAGAATCAGCTGATGCAGCTCATGACGCAGCGGCATACGGTGACCCATCTCGGCGGCGTAAATACGCAGCTCGAAAATCTGTATCCCCTGCTGCAGGTCAACGAGAAACGCTTCCGGCGCCGGGGTATCAATCACCAGCGAGCAGCGATGAGCGGCGGTCAACAGAATCTGCGTGACCTCTTCCGTATTGGCCTCCGCGGGCGCCGGGATAGTCAACACCACGCGAGTGACCGAATCCGACAGCGACCAGTTGATGAACTGTTCGGTGATGAACGCTTTGTTCGGCACGATGATTTCTTTACGGTCCCAGTCGCTGATGGTGGTGGCGCGGGTATTAATTTTCGTCACGCTACCGGTCAGGCTGCGGATAGTGACCGTATCGCCGATACGGATCGGTTTTTCAAACAGGATGATCAGGCCGGAGATAAAGTTGGCGAAAATTTCCTGTAGACCAAAACCAAGACCGACGCTGAGCGCCGCCACCAGCCACTGCAGTTTCGACCACTCAATACCAATCATCGAGAAGCCGACCAGCCCGCCAATTAGCATCAACAGATATTTGGTGATGGTGGTGATGGCGTAGCCGGTACCCGGCGTCAAATCCAGATGTTGCAGAATCGCCAGCTCCAGCAGCGCCGGGAGATTGCGCACCAGCTGGGTGGTGATAATCAGCACCAGAATGGCGATCAGGACGGCGCCAAGAGTAATGGGTTCAAGACTTTCGACGCCCTGTACCGTGGAGGTCACATCCCATAGCGAGATATTTTCGAGGAAGCCGAATGCCGAGTGAATTTCCGACCACAGAATAATCACCGACAGCAGGGCGATTAGCATCAGCAGCGAGCGGACCAGGCGCAGGGACTGGGTACTGATGGCGTCGAGGTCGACTTCGCTGACTTCCGCTTCGACCGAGCCTTCTGTGCTGGTGGAGTGGGCGGTATCTTCTTCGCCGCGGGCGCGCTGGGCGAGGATTTCCGCACGGCGGTGTTTGGCGCGATCGAAGGCCAGACGCCGACGCTGAATCAACATCCAACGGCGAATAATATGGTAAACCACCAACAGCAGGAACCAGATGGCGACCGAGGTTTCCAGTCGCGCCAGTAGCGCCTGCGAGGTGGCAAGATAGCCCACTGCCGCCGCCAGCATCGCGATCAGCGGCGCGCCGAGCAGCAGGTTCCACAGCAGACGGTTCACCATGTTCTCGCCGTCGCCTGCTTTATCAAGATACAGCGGGATCCCGGCGTGCTTCAGGCTCAAGGTAACCAGCGCCAGCGCGCCGCATATCAGCATGAAGCACAGGCGGCCCAGAGAGGCCGAGAATTCACGGTCGTTGAGATTATCGAACATGATCAGCGCCATAATCAGCGGTACGATCAACCCGATGCTCATCAGGTAGTAGCGCATGGCTTTGGCGACGCGGTTACGCGGCCAGCCGAAGTGGGCGATGAACAATCCATTCGGCCGGGCGAAGGTGGCGCAAATCATCACCACCCACAGCAGCGGCACGGTGGCGGTCACGCCGTCGCCAATGGCGACCGCCAGCGGGAAGGGCCAGGCCGCCTGCAATCCGTAGCCGAGCGTCATCCACAATACCGGCAGCGGAGATGCCACCAGAATTGACCAGAACACGGTACGCAGCGTCAGCCAGAAGTGATCCTGCGTCACCTTGCCAATCCGCGCGCTGGAGCGCTCAAGGAAGCGGGTAAAGTGGCGTCGCGAATAGATACTGAAGCCCACCAGCACCAGCGCGCCAAAAAGCGGGAACAGCGTCTCTTTGCTGGTCAGCATCATGACGCTGGCCTTGCCGAGCTGGTTGATGGTATCAAGCGAGATCAGACGACGCAGATCCTGCACCACTTCCAGCGGCCAGGAGAAGCCAATTGGGCTGACGTCCGAGGTCCAGAACAGATAGCGGTGGGTTGCTTCGTTAATCTCTTTCAGCGCGTCTTCTAACTGGCCGTTGGCGACCTTCAGTTTCGTCAGTTCGAGCAGCAAGGTATCGCCGCCGCGTAGAAGCGAGTTAAGCAGCTCGCTCTGGGTACGCAGCTGCGCCTGCAGGATGCGGTTTTGTTCCGCGGTGAGCGGCTCGCCGTCGGCCTGGCGAATCAGCCGTAGCTGCGCCTGCTTGCTGAGCAGGTCTTCGTAATGCAAGCGCTGCACGCGCAACTGGGCCGTTTCAGTATCTAACTGCTGTGGGCGCGGGCGCTCCGGCAGACGGGCGACCTGGGCGCGTAGCGCTTCGCCGAGTAGATTCGATGATCCCAGCCACTGCGACTGTTCGCGCAGGGTGTTCAGCGCCTGGCGCACCTGGAGCGTTTGATTGGTTGCTTGCCGCTGCTGCGAGGCCACCAGATCCAGGCGCTGAACCTGCTGGTTGAGCGCCTGCGATAGTTCGCGGTTAATTTTGAACTGGTCGGTGATCCCCGGCGGCAGGTTTTCGCTGTTTTCCGCCAACAGCTCGGTGCTTTCCAGCGCCTTTTCCGCTTCGCGTTGGCGCTGGCTATTCTGCTGATTACGCAGCGCCTGCAGGTAGGCATCGAGCTGTTCGCTCTGTTTCTGCGCCAGCTCAGAGCGGATGCGCGACAGTTCCTGGCGGTTGTTAGCGGAGAGTTGGGCCAGATCCAGCTCGTCGACCAGCGCTTTCAGACGCGCGGATTCCGCCTGCAGACCGAGATTTTGCGCCTGCGCCAGCGGCGTATTGCCGGGCTGCGCGCCGACGCGACGTTCAATCTCATTAAGCTTGCGGCGGGCGTCGGTTTGCTGCTGTGGTAATTGATTAAGGGAGTCGGCGATTTCCCGCGCCCGATCCTGCTCCTGCTGCGCCTGGCGGCTGGCTTCCAGCAGTTGGCTGCTGACCTGCAGGATCTCCTGATTCAGCGCGTCGGCGGTGAGGGCGGTAGGTACCTGGTGCGGCGTTTCGCTGACATTCGCTAACTGAGCGCGGAGCGTTTGAAACAGTTTGGGGAAATTATCGATAACGTCCTGGTACTGGCGAGCGCGCTCAACGGAGGCGTTGCGCTCCTCCAGCGCATTCAGCGCGGCTTGCAGGACTTCGACGGTTTCAGGCTGGGCGGGTTTCGCCGCCTTCGCCTGTTCCAGTTCCTGGGTAATTTGTTTGACGTCCGGGGCCGTCGCTGCGTACGCCCCGAAGCTGAGGCTCAAGGCCAACAGAAAAGTGTATATCAGGCGCACGGCGTAACCCTTTGTCGTCCGGAATTAACCTTCGTCTTGTTTATCGTCAACCAGCGGGCTGGCGCGGTGTTCGGCGCGGATCTCTTCTTCCGGCAACGGCGCAGGTTCCACGGAGATATCAGCTTCTACGGCCGTCGCCAGCGGTTCGCCGATTTTGGTGACTGACAGGCTTTGCAGTTGTTCAACCAGCTTCACCTGGCCTGGCGCAAACAGGTTAATCACCGTTGAGCCCAGCTTAAAGCGGCCCATCTCCTGGCCCTTCAGCAGCGCAACGGAGCCTTCGCTTTCGCCTGCAGGCCAGGTCCAGCGTTTAATAATACCTTCCCGCGGCGGCGTTACGGTGCCGGACCAGACGGTCTCGATGCTGCCAACAATCGTTGCGCCGACCAGAATCTGCGCCATCGGACCGAATTCAGTATCGAACAGGCAGATAACGCGCTCGTTGCGGGCAAACAGGTTCGGTACGTTTTGCGCCGTCAGGTGGTTGACCGAGAACAGATCGCCTGGGACATAGATCATCTCGCGCAGGATGCCGTTGCACGGCATATGCACGCGGTGATAGTCGCGCGGCGACAGATAAGTGGTGGCGAAGCTACCGTTACGGAACAGGTCGGCCATCTGGTAGTTACCCGCCAGCAGGGCCTCCAGGGTGTAATTGTGGCCTTTGGCCTGCAGAATTTTGTCATCTTCGATAGCGCCAAGCTGGCTGATAACGCCGTCAGCCGGCATCACCAGCACGTTGGGATCGGTGTTGAGCGGGCGAACATCGTCACGCAGCGGGCGGACGAAGAAGTCGTTGAAGGTGCGGTAAGCGGCAGTATCCGGCTTCTGCGCCTCTTTCATATCGACTTTGTAGTATTTGACGAACAGATCGATAACCAGTTTAGTCAGCCAGCCTGCTCGTTTACTTGCCCCCCAGCCTGCGAGGCGGGTGAGCCACAGTTTAGGCAGAATGTATTGCAGTGAGAGTTTAAACGAGTTTAACAAGGTAGCCTCCAGGCCGTTAATTGTCGTTCCTGACCCCGCTTTGGCGCGGGGTACTGAAAAGGGGGACGATTCTATACGTAAACTTCAGCGAATTGTATCCGCGCCGTCTTGCCGGCAAAGCGATTACGTATAGCGACGACAGCTTAAATGTCAGTCGTCGGTTGATGAAAAGCTTTTACGCGTTTTTACCTGCACCTGTTCCATACTTTCCAGGATGCGGTGATAGTTGGCGAAACGGCTTTCGGCGATAGCGCCTTTTTCTACCGCTTCGCGAATGGCGCAGCCTGGGTCGGTGTCGTGCTTGCAGTCGCGATACTTGCAATGGCCTAAATAATCATGGAATTCGACAAAGCCGTTGGTGATTTGTTCCGCGTCAAGATGCCACAGGCCGAACTCGCGCACGCCTGGGGAGTCAATCACATCGCCGCCGTGCGGGAAGTGATAAAGACGTGCGGCGGTGGTGGTGTGCTGGCCGAGCCCTGAAACATCAGAGACGTCGTTCGTCAGGATTTGCTCATCCCGCAGTCCCAGCAGCGTGTTCAGCAAGCTGGATTTACCCACCCCGGACTGGCCGGCAAAGATACTGATACGCCCGGTCAGGGCCTCTTCAAGCGGCTTCAGGCCGTCCTGAGTCTGGCTGGACACCATCAAAACCGGATAACCGATCTGGCGATAGATATCCATCTGCTCATTGACGAAGGCCATACCCTCCTCGTCCAGCAGGTCTATCTTATTCAGTACCAGCAGCGGTTCGATATTCTGCGCTTCGCAGGCCACCAGATAGCGGTCGATAATATTGAGCGACAGTTCGGGTAAAATGGCCGAAACCACGACGATTTGGTCGATATTTGCCGCGATAGGCTTCACGCCGTCGTAAAAGTCCGGGCGCGTCAGCACCGAGACGCGTTCATGTACCGCTTCGACGATGCCTTTGACGTTGACCCCGTCGGCGGCGTCTTTGCCTGGCCGCCAGACCACGCGGTCGCCGGTTACCAGAGAACGAATGGTCCGGCGAATGTTGCAGCGGTGGGTCGTGCCATCCGCGGATTCGACATCGGCATGCATACCAAAACGGCTGATGACGATACCTTCAGAAGGCTCGCCAAACAGGTTGTCATCGTAGTCGGCCTTCTCCGAAGTCGTTTTCAGGCGGCGCTGGTGGTTGGCCTTAACGCGGCGCTGCTGGCCTTTGGAGAGCTTATTTTTACTCAATCGAACTGGCTCCTGGTCGCCCTGATGGGGCAAAACCTCTATGATACACGCTATTTTAGATGAATATAGTCACGCAAGAAGGGTGGAAAATAGCATGAGTGCAGATGAAAACAACCTGATTTGGATCGATCTTGAGATGACGGGGCTGGATCCCGAGCGCGATCGCATTATCGAAATCGCCACCCTGGTCACCGACGCGAATCTTAATATTCTGGCAGAAGGCCCGACCATTGCCGTGCACCAGTCTGATGCTCAGCTGGCGCTAATGGACGAATGGAACGTGCGCACTCATACCGGCAGCGGGCTGGTCGATCGCGTGAAGGCCAGTACCGTGGGCGACCGTGAAGCGGAACTGGCCACTATTGAGTTTCTCAAGCAGTGGGTGCCGGCGGGGAAATCGCCAATTTGTGGCAACAGCATCGGTCAGGACCGCCGCTTCCTGTTCAAATATATGCCGGAACTGGAAGCTTACTTCCATTATCGCTATCTCGACGTCAGCACCCTAAAAGAGCTGGCGCGCCGCTGGAAGCCGGAAATCCTTGATGGGTTTAAAAAGCAGGGCACTCACCAGGCGATGGACGATATCCGCGAATCCGTCGCCGAGTTAGCCTATTATCGCGAGCATTTTATTAAGCTCTGAAGCGTCAACGGGGCCGACATGGCCCCGTTCTTTTTGATGTGTTACTTAAACCACTTTTGTTCCATCTGCTGGAACTCCGGCGACGCCTTCACGACCTCCAGCGCGTCATTAATCTGCTTAAGCAACTCCGGGTCGTCTTTGCGTACCGCGATGGCATATTGTTTGCCGTAGTAGGCCGGGTCGGTGGCGCGCTCTTTCATCTCGGCGTAATCAGGATTATCCGCCAGCCACTGGTCCATCGTCGCTAAATCGCCGATCGCGCCGTCGACTTCGCCGCTTTTCAACGCCATCAGCGCCTCGCTATCGCTGCCAAAGGCGACGGTTTGAATGCCTTTTTGTTTATCGCGTAGATAACGCTGATGAACGCTGCCCTTGACCACGGCGAGCTTTTTACCCTGCAGGTCGGCAAACCCGTGGGCGGCGTCTTTTGCCGTGACTACCACCCCGGAGAGCTCCTGGCGATAAGGCTGAGTGAAGGCGACCTGCTTTTCACGCATCGGCAATACTTCAACGCCGGCGATAATAGCGTCGAACTTTTTAAAGCGTAGCGCCGGGATGAGCGTATCAAAGCGCTGCGGCGTGAATTTACATTCCGCCTGCATCTGTTTACACAGCGCATTGGCCAAATCAATGTCAAAACCCGTAGGTTGGCCTTTGCCTTTGACGGTCTCAAACGGCGGATTGGCGGTTGTGGTGCCAAAATGGAGCGTCTCGGCAGAAGCTGTTCCGATGATTGATGTGGTCAGCAGCAGGACGGAAAGCGCTTTTTTCATTCTGAATCCCTGATAGTCGTCATGGTGGACCTTTTCGCGGATAGCCACCGCGGTGTCATGCGGGCGATTTTGCGCCATTCGCGCGGGGGGAAAAAGATATTTTGCTAATTATGGCGGTTATTTATACAATTCAGTGGGCTGTATGGCGAGAAAATGTCCATTCAAACAAAAAACGAAAAAAAGTGCTCGCCAGGGGGTTGCAGGTGAATCGAATTCTCGTATAATGCGCCTCCCGTAACGACGCAGAAATGCAAATTACGACGCCATCGAAATATGGCAAAAAAGCAGTAACGCGGGAATAGCTCAGTTGGTAGAGCACGACCTTGCCAAGGTCGGGGTCGCGAGTTCGAGTCTCGTTTCCCGCTCCAAAATTTGAAAGCAGCACCATACCAAAACATAGTTTTCAGGTTACCGACAGGTAGATTGAAAACCAATGTAAGCGGGAATAGCTCAGTTGGTAGAGCACGACCTTGCCAAGGTCGGGGTCGCGAGTTCGAGTCTCGTTTCCCGCTCCAAAATTTGAAAGACACACCATACCAAAGCATAGTTTTCAGGCTACCAGCAGGTAAATTGAAAACCGATGTAAGCGGGAATAGCTCAGTTGGTAGAGCACGACCTTGCCAAGGTCGGGGTCGCGAGTTCGAGTCTCGTTTCCCGCTCCAAATTTCTTCCTTTATCCAATTTATCCACAGTGCGAAATCGCGCCGGGGATGATTTTCATTACCTATCCAAAAATACTGTAAACAGAGTTATCCACAGGCTGTCGTTTGGCTGACTGCGCGACAAATGCTTCACTTTGTAAATAGTATTATTGTATCTGATTGAAATTTAACATTTAAATTTCATTTCAAACTGTTAATTCGATCACTTGACGTACGTCTGCCCGTTGAAACGCAATGTTTTTTTGTTTTTATTCACAGCCTGTGAATGAATCAGGCGTCGCGCGGTAATCCTTTCTCGACCACCCGGACCAGGCGTAGTTTCTGCGGCAACTGCACTTCGACAACGTTGGCGTTTCGCTTTTCTATCTGCTGCGCAACCGCCCATTCAATGTGTTCATCGAGAAGTGGGTGCTCACCTCGGCGACTTTCCAGCGCGACCAGATTGGCTTCATTCCACGGGGCATTACCGAGCGCGACGGCGATATTGCGTAGCCAGCGTAAGTGACCGATACGGCGTATCGCCGATCCCTCAGTGACTTTCAGAAACCAGGCTTCGCTCCAGGCGAACAGCTCAATCAGCTGCGGCGCATGTAGCGCTTTACGCGGGCTGAAGTCCTCTTCATCGGTAAGCTGTGAAAAACGGTTCCACGGACAAATCAACTGGCAATCATCGCAGCCGTAAATACGGTTGCCGATAAGCGGACGAAATTCTTCCGGGATAGCGCCTTCTAGCTCGATGGTCAGATAGGAGATGCAGCGCCGTGCGTCAACGGTATAGGGCTCGACGATGGCGCCGGTGGGGCAGATAGTCATACAGGCGACACAACGCCCGCACTCTTCGGCAACCGGCTGGTCTATCGGCAGTGGCAGATCGATAAGCAACTCGCCCAGGAAGAAAAACGATCCGGCGTCGCGGCTTAAGATAAGTGAGTGCTTACCTGTCCAGCCAAGGCCCGCTTTTTCAGCGATTGGCCGCTCCAGGATAGGCGCGGAATCGACAAACGGTCTAAAATTGAGCGAAGCACACTGTTCCTGAATCATCTCGCCGAGTTTTTTCAGGCGGTTACGTAGCAGCTTATGATAATCACGCCCCAGGGCATAACGGCTGACGTAACCCAGCGTGGGATCTTTCAGAGTGCTGGCGAAAGCAGCATTGGCGGGCAGATAGTTCATGCGCACGCTAATCACGCGTAGCGTACCGGGCAGCAGTTCATGCGGCCGGGCGCGCATCATGCCGTGGCGAGCCATCCATTCCATTTCGCCATGGTATTGTTTATCCAGCCATGCCTGTAGTTTAGGTTCGCTGGCGCTGAGATCGGTATCGGTAATACCGACCTGCTGGAAGCCAAGCTCGGTGCCCCATTGTTTGATTTGCTGCGCTAACTGATTGAGATCGAGGGGCTGTGACATGATGGACCATACAATGACGAAAAACCCTGACAGTATACCACACATCGTGTGGCCAGCGGAGACGCTGCGCCAGGCGGAAAGAGAGGCGGCGGATAGTCTCGGGCTGACGCTTTTTGAATTGATGCGGCGTGCCGGCGAGGCGGCGTTTCAACTGGCCCGAAGCCTTTATCCCGCCAGCCAGCACTGGTTGATTCTTTGCGGCCACGGCAATAACGGCGGCGACGGCTATGTCGTCGCGCGACTGGCGCAGGCGCAGGGCATCGCGGTAACGCTACTGGCGTTGGAAAGCGATAAGCCGCTGCCGGAAGAGGCGCAGGCCGCGCGGGAAGAGTGGCTCAATGCCGGCGGCGTCATCCACGCCGCCGATAGCGCCTGGCCGGATGATATCTCATTGATTATTGATGGCCTGCTCGGCACCGGTCTGCATAGCGCGCCGCGTGTTAACGTCGCCGGGCTGATTGAACTGGCGAACGCCTATCCCGCGCCGGTTATTGCGCTTGATATCCCCTCCGGGCTGAACGCGCAAACCGGCGCGACGCCTGGCGCGGCGATTCACGCCGCCCATACCCTGACGTTTATCGCGCTAAAACCTGGACTGCTGACCGGCAATGCCCGCGACGTCGTCGGGCGCTTACATCATCATGCACTCGGCCTGGAGCGCTGGCTTTCCGGGCAAAACACCGCTATTCGTCGTTTTTCCGCAGCGCAGCTGGCAGGATGGCTGCCGCCGCGTCGCCCGACGTCGCATAAAGGCTCGCATGGTCGGCTGGTGATTATCGGCGGCGATCGCGGCACCGCTGGCGCCATTCGTATGGCGGGTGAGGCCGCGCTGCGTGCCGGCGCGGGTTTAGTACGCGTGCTGACCAGGGCGGAAAATATCGCGGGGATCGTGACTGCCAGGCCGGAATTGATGGTTCATGAGCTGAACGGCGACACCCTTACCGAGAGCCTGGAGTGGGCGGATGTCGTGGCGATTGGCCCCGGTCTTGGGCAAAGCGAATGGGGGAAAGCGGCGCTGCGGCAGGTAGAGAATTTTCGCAAACCAATGGTCTGGGATGCCGACGCGTTGAACCTGCTGGCAATCAATCCCGATAAACGTCACAATCGCGTGTTAACCCCGCATCCTGGCGAAGCCGCCCGTTTATTGAATATCAGCGTGGCAGAAGTTGAAAGCGATCGCTTACATTCTGTACAACGTCTGGTAAAACGGTATGGCGGCGTGGTGGTGCTAAAAGGCGCAGGAACCGTAGTGGCGAATGACGCGGGTGAAATCGGTATCATTGATGCCGGTAATCCCGGAATGGCCAGCGGCGGGATGGGCGATGTGCTCACCGGCATTATCGCCGCGCTGTTGGGACAGGGGCTGACCCCGTATGATGCCGCTTGCGCAGGCTGCGTGGCGCACGGCGAAGCCGCAGACCGGCTGGCCGCCAGAGATGGCGCCCGCGGGATGCTGGCGACCGATCTTTTTTGCACGCTAAGGCGTGTTGTTAACCCGGATGTGATTGACCTAGACCATGATTAACCGTGTGATTCCTTTACCCGACGAGCAGGCGACATTAGACCTTGGCAACCGCGTAGCGCAGGCCTGTACCGGCGCGACGGTTATCTATCTGTATGGCGATTTAGGCGCGGGTAAAACCACCTTCAGCCGCGGTTTTCTACAGGCCCTTGGCCACCGCGGCAATGTCAAAAGCCCAACGTATACGCTGGTGGAGCCTTACACCCTCGAAAATCTGATGGTGTATCACTTCGACCTGTACCGCCTGGCGGATCCTGAGGAGCTCGAATTTATGGGGATCCGCGATTACTTCGCTAACGATGCCATCTGCCTGGTGGAATGGCCGCAGCAAGGCGCGGGTGTACTGCCTGACCCGGATGTCGAAATTCACCTGGATTACCAGGCGCAAGGGCGTGAGGCGCGCGTAACGGCGGTCTCTTCATTGGGTGAGTCTTTATTGGCGCGTTTAGCCATTTAGCCTAAAGGATGACGGGATGAAGTATCGTATAACCAGTTGGCTGGCCGCCGCTCTGATGCTGTTCGGCACTCAGGCGTCCGCGGCAAGTTTATCCGATATCCAGGTCTCAAACGGCGATCGGCAGGCCCGCATCACGCTAAGTTTTGTCGGCGATCCCGAATATTCCTTCACCCCGCAAGGTAAGCGCGTGGTGGCGTTGGATATCAAACAAACCGGCGTGCTTCAGGGGCTGCCGCTGCAGTTTAGCGGTAATAATCTGGTCAAAAGCATTCGCTCTGGCTCGCCTCAGGATACGCAATCGCTGCGTCTGTTGGTCGATCTGACGGAAGATGGTAAAACGCGGGCGGCGAAGCAGCAAAACGGCGCCAACTATACCGTCGTCTTTACCATTAACGCCGATGTGCCGCCGCCCCCTCCGCCGCCGCCAGTGGTAGCGAAACGGGTCGAAGCGCCGGTTGTGGCGCCGCGTCCGAGCGAGCCGCCTCGCAATCCGTTTAAAAACTCTGGTAGCGACAGAACCACGGTGGTCACCAGCAGTCAGCCGGCGATGACTAACAACCAGACCATCAGCCGACCGGCGGCGCGTACCGTCTCATCTGACGAAAAAATAATTATCGCTATTGATGCCGGTCACGGCGGCCAGGATCCTGGTGCTATTGGGCCGGGCGGCACCAAAGAGAAAAACGTCACGATTGCTATCGCCCATAAGCTACGGGCGTTGCTCAACAACGATCCACAGTTTAAACCGGTGCTGACCCGCAACGGCGACTACTTCATCTCGGTCATGGGGCGTTCGGACGTGGCGCGCAAACAAAACGCCAATTTCCTGGTCTCTATCCATGCCGATGCGGCCCCGAATCGCGATGCGACTGGCGCATCGGTGTGGGTGCTTTCTAACCGCCGCGCTAACAGCGAAATGGCCGGCTGGCTTGAACAGCATGAGAAACAATCCGAACTTCTGGGCGGCGCGGGCGATGTGCTGGCGAATAGCCAGTCGGATCCTTATCTGAGCCAGGCGGTGCTGGATTTACAGTTCGGCCATTCCCAGCGCGTCGGTTATGATGTGGCGACCGATGTACTCAGCCAGCTCCAGCGGGTTGGTAATCTGCATAAACGCCGCCCGGAGCATGCCAGCCTTGGCGTTCTGCGCTCGCCGGATATTCCGTCGATCCTCGTAGAAACTGGCTTTATCAGTAATAACGGCGAAGAGCGCCTGCTGGGTAGCGATGATTACCAACAGCAGATTGCAGAGGCGATTTATAAAGGGCTGCGTAACTATTATATGCAGCACCCGCTGCAATCAGCGCCGCGCGGCACGGCTGCGCAAACCGCCAGCGCCAGTTCGCCTGGCGGGTCGTTGATTAACTAAGGAGAAGGTCATGCCGATTCAGGTTCTACCGCCGCAGCTCGCCAACCAGATTGCCGCTGGCGAGGTGGTGGAACGTCCGGCGTCGGTCGTTAAAGAGCTGGTCGAAAACAGCCTTGATGCCGGCGCGACCCGTATCGACATTGATATCGAACGCGGCGGCGCGAAGCTTATCCGTATTCGCGATAACGGCTGTGGGATCAAAAAAGATGAGCTGGCGCTGGCGCTGGCTCGTCACGCCACCAGTAAAATCGCCTCGCTGGATGACCTTGAGGCGATCATCAGTCTTGGCTTTCGCGGCGAAGCGTTGGCCAGTATCAGCTCTGTCGCCCGCCTGACGTTGACTTCGCGTACCGCGGAGCAGCAAGAGGCATGGCAGGCCTATGCTGAAGGGCGCGACCAGGCGGTGACGGTGAAACCGGCGGCGCATCCGATAGGCACCACGCTGGAAGTGCTGGATCTGTTTTACAACACTCCCGCGCGACGCAAGTTCATGCGCACCGAAAAAACCGAGTTTAATCATATTGATGAAATCGTCCGCCGCATCGCGCTGGCACGTTTCGATGTAACGATTAATCTCAGCCATAACGGCAAAATGATGCGCCAGTATCGCGCAGTGGCGGAAGGCGGCCCGCGTGAACGCCGCCTCGGCTCGATTTGCGGCGCGGCGTTTCTGGAACACGCGTTGGCCATTGAGTGGCAGCATGGCGATCTGACGCTGCGCGGCTGGGTTGCCGATCCGTTGCATACCAATCCGGCATTAGCGGAAATCCAGTACTGCTACGTCAACGGGCGTATGATGCGCGACCGGCTGATCAACCATGCCATTCGCCAGGCCTGTGAAGACAAGCTGGGCGCTGACCAGCAGCCGGCGTTTGTGCTGTATCTGGAGATTGACCCGCATCAGGTTGATGTCAACGTGCATCCGGCGAAGCACGAAGTACGTTTCCATCAATCGCGGCTGGTGCATGATTTTATCTATCAAGGCGTACTGAGCGTGCTGCAGCAGCAACTGGATGCGCCGTTGGCGGAAGAAGACGAAGCGCCCGCGTCGCGGCCGGTGCCGGAAAATCGCGTAGCGGCGGGCGCTAACCATTTCGCTCGCCCATCGCCTGCCCGGGAACCGGCGGCGGGTTATGATACCCGCGCGCCGCGTGAACCTGCCGCCTCCGGCGGCGGCTATAGCGCAGGCGGCGCCAGCTGGCCCCACGCGCAGCCGGGCTATCAAAAACAGCAGGGGGCGCTTTACCGTCAACTGCTGCAAACCCCGGCGGCGGAAAAGCCACCCGTTGCGCCGGCGCCTGCGGAAAGCCTGGCAGCCCACAGCCAAAGCTTTGGCCGGGTGCTGACTATTATCGGCAGCGATTGCGCGCTGCTCGAGCGCGGCGGCACATTGGCGTTGTTGGCGCTGCCGGTGGCGGAGCGCTGGCTGCGTCAGGCGCAGCTAACGCCGGGCGCGGAAGCGGTTTGCGCGCAGCCGCTGCTGATCCCGCTGCGTCTTAAAGTGAGTGAAGCAGAACGTAAGGCGCTGGAAAAGGCGCAGCCAGCGCTGGCGCAATTGGGTATCGATTTACAAGCAGATGCTCAGCACGTGACGGTCCGCGCGGTGCCTTTACCCTTAAGACAACAAAATTTACAAATCTTGATTCCTGAACTGATAGGCTACCTGGCGCAGCTAACGGCATTCGACGTCGGCGACATTGCCCAGTGGACGGCGCGTAATCTGACGAGCGAGCACGCGCAGTGGAGTATGGCGCAGGCGATTTCGGTGCTGGCGGACGTTGAGCGTTTATGTCCGCAACTGATTAAAGCGCCGCCGGGTGGTCTGTTACAACCTGTTGATTTACATTCGGCGATGACAGCCCTGAAAGATGAGTGATGTAACTGAGGCGAGCCTGCCTAAGGCAATTTTTTTAATGGGGCCGACGGCCTCCGGTAAAACCGCATTAGCTATCGCCTTGCGTAAAGTTTTGCCCGTAGAGTTGATTAGCGTCGATTCCGCCCTCATCTATCGAGGAATGGATATCGGTACGGCCAAACCCGATGCCGCGGAGCTTAGCGCTGCGCCGCATCGGTTGCTGGATATCCTTGATCCGGCAGAGTCTTACTCGGCGGCGGATTTTCGTCGCGATGCGTTGGCGGAAATGGCGGATATCGTCGCCGCCGGGCGCATACCGCTGTTGGTCGGCGGAACGATGTTGTATTTCAAAGCGTTGTTGGAAGGGTTATCGCCGCTGCCTTCGGCGGATCCCGCAGTCAGGGCCAGAATTGAGCAACAAGCAGCAGAGCAGGGGTGGCACGCATTGCACCGGCAGTTACAGGAGATCGATCCCGTGGCCGCCGCGCGTATTCATCCAAATGATCCGCAAAGACTTTCCCGAGCACTGGAAGTTTTTTTCATTTCGGGTAAAACTTTAACGGAACTGACGCAAACGTCAGGAGAGGCTCTGCCGTATCAGGTGCATCAGTTCGCCATCGCCCCGGCGAGCCGTGAACTGCTACATCAACGCATTGAGCAGCGTTTTCATCAGATGTTGGCTTCAGGTTTTGAAGCAGAAGTGCGGGCGCTATTTGCCCGTGGAGATTTGCATACGGATATGCCTTCCATTCGTTGTGTTGGATACCGCCAGATGTGGTCATACCTTGAAGGCGAGGTCTCGTATGATGAAATGGTTTATCGAGGTGTTTGCGCGACGAGACAGTTAGCGAAACGTCAGGTCACCTGGCTGCGCGGTTGGGAAGATGTTCACTGGTTAGACAGTGAGCAACCTGAACAAGCGCTCAACAAAGTATTACAGGTTGTTGGTGCTAGCCAGAACTGAACGTGTACAATTGAACGGTATCGTGCGTAATTTTTTTTAAGAATCGTAAGGTTCTGAGTACAAAACAAGCATACATATAAGGAAAAGAGAGAATGGCTAAGGGGCAATCTTTACAAGATCCGTTCCTGAACGCTTTGCGTCGGGAACGTGTTCCGGTTTCTATTTATTTGGTGAATGGTATTAAGCTGCAAGGGCAAATTGAGTCTTTCGATCAGTTCGTGATCCTGTTGAAGAACACGGTCAGCCAGATGGTCTATAAGCACGCAATTTCTACTGTTGTCCCGTCCCGTCCGGTGTCTCACCACAGCAATAATGCTGGCGGCGGTGCAAGCAACTATCACCACGGTGGTAGCGCGCAAGGTTCTTCTGCGCCGCAGCAAGACAGCGACGACGCCGAATAAGGCTAATGCTGTTTTTCCACGTCGGGGAGCCAGGTTTTCTGCGTTCCCCGCTGGTATTTTATAAGGGGTTTACGCTTGTTTGACCGTTATGATGCCGGTGAGCAGGCGGTACTGGTACACATCTATTTTTCGCAAGACAAAGATATGGAGGATCTCCAGGAGTTTGAATCCCTGGTCTCTTCCGCCGGTGTCGAAGCAATGCAGGTGATTACCGGTAGCCGTAAAGCACCGCACCCGAAGTATTTTGTTGGTGAAGGTAAGGCTGTTGAAATTGCGGAAGCCGTAAAAGCGACCGGCGCCTCGGTCGTGCTGTTCGATCATGCCTTGAGTCCGGCCCAGGAACGTAACCTGGAGCAGCTATGCGAATGCCGGGTTATCGATCGCACCGGTCTGATTTTAGATATTTTTGCCCAGCGAGCGCGTACCCACGAAGGGAAACTGCAGGTTGAGCTGGCGCAGTTGCGCCATCTGGCCACGCGTCTGGTACGCGGCTGGACCCACCTTGAAAGGCAGAAAGGCGGGATTGGTTTGCGCGGACCGGGTGAAACCCAGCTCGAAACCGACCGTCGATTGCTGCGTAACCGTATTATGCAGATCCTGTCGCGACTGGAAAAAGTAGAAAAACAGCGCGAGCAAGGTCGGCGGTCACGCGCCAAGGCCGATATCCCTACCGTCTCGCTGGTGGGATATACCAACGCCGGAAAATCAACGCTGTTCAACCAGATAACCGAAGCGGAAGTCTATGCCGCGGACCAACTGTTCGCCACTCTGGACCCGACGCTGCGCCGTATTAACGTCACAGACGTCGGCGAAACGGTACTGGCAGACACCGTAGGTTTTATTCGTCATCTGCCGCACGATTTGGTGGCGGCGTTTAAAGCGACTCTGCAGGAGACGCGTCAGGCGACGCTGCTGCTGCACGTTATCGACGCGGCGGATGTCCGCGTGCAGGAAAATATTGATGCAGTAAATACGGTCCTTGCTGAAATCGAGGCCGATGAAATTCCGTCATTGCTGGTGATGAACAAAATCGATGTGCTTGACGATTTTGAACCGCGCATCGATCGGGATGAAGAGAATAAACCGATTCGGGTCTGGCTCTCCGCCCAGACCGGGATTGGCGTACCACTGCTTTTTCAGGCGTTAACAGAACGTCTTTCCGGCGAAGTGGCGCAGCATACGCTGCGTTTACCGCCGCAGGAAGGTCGTCTGAGAAGCCGGTTCTATCAGCTTCAGGCGATAGAAAAAGAGTGGATGGAGGATGACGGCAGCGTAAGCCTGCAAGTGCGCATGCCCATCGTGGACTGGCGTCGCCTCTGCAAACAAGAGCCTGCGTTGGTCGACTACGTGGTTTGACCTGGCCTGAAGATATTAACCCCTGTGGGGATATCAAAAACAAATATGGAGCATATACATGGCGTGGAATCAGCCCGGTAATAACGGACAGGACCGCGACCCGTGGGGAAGCAGCAAGAATGGCGGCAACTCTGAGGGAAATGGCAACAAAGGCGGTCGCGATCAGGGGCCGCCCGATCTGGATGATATCTTCCGCAAGTTAAGCAAAAAACTTGGCGGTCTCGGCGGCGGTAAAGGCGGCCAGGGTGGCGGTAATGTGACGCAGGGGCCGCGTGGCCCGATGGGCGGGCGCATTGTCGGCATCGTTGCTGCAGCGGCGGTGATTATCTGGGCAGCCAGCGGTTTCTATACCATCAAGGAAGCGGAACGTGGTGTGGTGACACGCTTTGGCAAGTTCAGCCATCTGGTTGAGCCAGGTCTGAACTGGAAGCCAACTTTTGTCGATAATGTGCAAGCGGTGAACGTCGAGTCGGTTCGCGAACTGGCAGCGTCCGGCGTCATGCTGACTTCCGATGAGAACGTCGTGCGCGTTGAGATGAACGTACAGTACCGGGTGACCGATCCGGAGCGCTACCTGTTTAGCGTGACCAGCGCCGACGATAGTCTGCGTCAGGCCACCGACAGCGCCCTGCGTGGCGTCATTGGTAAGTACACCATGGACCGTATCCTGACCGAAGGTCGTACCGTTATCCGTAGCGATACCCAGCGCGAGCTGGAAGAGACCATTCGTCCGTACAACATGGGTATCACCCTGCTGGACGTCAACTTCCAGACGGCGCGTCCGCCGGAAGAGGTGAAGGCCGCGTTTGATGATGCCATTGCCGCGCGTGAGAACGAGCAGCAGTACATCCGCGAAGCGGAAGCTTATACCAACGAAGTTCAGCCGCGTGCTAACGGTCAGGCGCAGCGTATCCTCGAAGAGGCGCGTGCGTATAAAACCCAGACCGTACTGGAAGCGCAGGGTGAAGTCGCTCGCTTTGCGAAGATCCTGCCGGAATATAAAGCCGCGCCGGAAATTACCCGCGAGCGTCTGTATATCGAAACCATGGAAAAAGTGCTGAGCCATACCCGCAAAGTGCTGGTTAATGACAGCAAGGGCGGCAACTTGATGGTTCTGCCGTTGGATCAGATGCTGAAAGGCGCCACTGGTGCGCCGGCAAAGAGCGATAGCAGTGGCGCAAGCGATCTGCTGCGCCTGCCGCCTGCGTCCAGCTCAAGCAGCGCCAGCACTTCATCAACCTCGAGTTCAACCGGGGGTACCATTATGGACCAACGCCGCGCCAACGCGCAGCGTAACGACTACCAGCGTCAGGGGGAATAACGATGCGTAAATCTGTTATCGCGATCATTGTCGTCGTGCTGGTAGTGCTCTACATGTCTGTCTTCGTGGTGAAAGAAGGCGAGCGTGGCATTACGCTGCGCTTCGGCAAAGTTCTGCGCGACGATGAGAACAAGCCGCTGGTGTATGCGCCGGGTCTGCACTTCAAGATCCCGTTTATTGAATCCGTGAAAATGCTGGATGCGCGTATCCAGACCATGGACAACCAGGCTGACCGCTTTGTTACCAAAGAGAAGAAAGATCTGATCGTCGACTCCTATATCAAGTGGCGCATCAGTGACTTCAGTCGTTACTATCTGGCGACCGGCGGCGGCGACGTCTCCCAGGCCGAAGTTCTGCTGAAACGTAAGTTCTCTGACCGTTTGCGCTCTGAGATTGGTCGTCTGGACGTGAAAGACATCGTGACTGATTCACGCGGTCGTTTGACCCTGGAAGTGCGTGATGCGCTGAACTCAGGTTCTGCAGGTACAGAAGATGAAGTTTCGACGCCGGCAGCCGATGACGCTATCGCTAAAGCGGCAGAGCGTGTAGAAGCTGAAACTAACGGTAAGGTTCAGGTGATCAACCCGAACAGTATGGCGGCGCTGGGTATTGAAGTCGTTGACGTACGTATCAAGCAGATCAACCTGCCTGCTGAAGTGTCTGAAGCGATCTACAACCGTATGCGCGCCGAGCGTGAAGCGGTTGCTCGTCGCCATCGTTCACAAGGTCAGGAAGAGGCGGAAAAACTGCGCGCGACCGCGGACTATGAAGTGACCAAGACTTTGGCGGAAGCAGAGCGTCAAGGGCGTATCCTGCGCGGTGAAGGCGATGCCGAGTCGGCAAAACTGTTTGCCGATGCATTCAGTCAGGATCCGGGCTTCTATGCCTTTATCCGTAGCCTGCGTGCTTACGAGAAGAGCTTCCAGAGCAACCAGGACGTGATGGTTCTCAGCCCGGATAGCGATTTCTTCCGTTACATGAAGTCACCGGATTCCGTGCGTAAATAAGCCGGGTCGGTGTGAAATCAGAAGGCGCCTTGCAAGAGGCGCCTTTTTTCATGCCATTGATTGTGATTTTTCTCTCAGCTAGTGGTTTCATATTGCCTATGAAATGCCGGAGAATGTGAAGAAAGAAAAAGGGTTTGCGGTAATACTCACCGGCGCCAAACTGGCGGCGGTTTTGTTTTTCTATAAGGGTCATCAATAATGAATGCAACAATTTGGCTGGCACTGGCGCTGGTTTTAGTTCTCGAAGGTCTTGGCCCACTGCTTTATCCCCGCGCCTGGCGCAAGATGGTAGCGACCATGAGCCAACTGCCGGATAATTTATTGCGTCGCTTTGGCGGCGGTCTTGTGGTAGCTGGCATCGTCATCTACTACATGTTGAGGAAATCGATTGGCTGATCAAAAAATAATCGGATTACCCTCATTTTGAGTGCAAAAAGTGCTGTAACTCTGAAAAAGCGATGGTAGAATCCATTTTTAAGCAAACGGTGATTTTGAAAAAATGGGTAACAACGTCGTCGTACTGGGCACCCAATGGGGTGACGAAGGTAAAGGGAAGATCGTCGATCTCCTGACTGAACGGGCTAAATATGTTGTGCGCTACCAGGGTGGCCATAACGCAGGCCATACTCTCGTAATCAACGGTGAAAAAACCGTCCTCCATCTTATTCCATCAGGTATTCTCCGCGAGAATGTAACCAGCATCATCGGTAACGGTGTTGTGCTGTCTCCGGCTGCGCTGATGAAAGAGATGAAAGGTCTGGAAGACCGTGGTATCCCTGTTCGTGAGCGTCTGCTGCTGTCCGAAGCCTGTCCGCTTATTCTCGATTATCACGTTGCGCTGGACGTGGCGCGTGAAAAAGCACGCGGTGCGAAAGCTATCGGTACGACCGGTCGCGGTATCGGCCCGGCTTACGAAGATAAAGTCGCTCGTCGCGGCCTGCGCGTTGGCGACCTGTTTGATAAAGCCACCTTCGCTGACAAACTGAAAGAAGTGATGGAATATCACAACTTCCAGTTGGTGAACTTCTATAAAGCAGAAGCGGTTGACTACCAGAAAGTGCTGGACGATGTGATGGCGATTGCCGACATCCTCACCGGCATGGTCGTTGATGTTTCCGATCTGCTGGATCAGGCGCGTCAGCGCGGCGACTTCGTGATGTTCGAAGGCGCGCAGGGCACGCTGCTGGATATCGACCACGGTACCTATCCGTATGTAACTTCCTCCAACACCACTGCTGGTGGCGTGGCGACCGGTTCCGGCCTGGGCCCGCGTTATGTGGATTACGTTCTGGGGATCATCAAAGCTTACTCTACTCGTGTAGGCGCGGGTCCGTTCCCGACCGAGCTGTTTGATGAAACCGGCGAGTTCCTGTGCAAGCAGGGTAACGAATTCGGCGCCACTACCGGCCGTCGTCGTCGTACCGGCTGGCTGGACGCTGTTGCGGTACGCCGCGCGGTGCAGATTAACTCCCTGTCCGGCTTCTGCCTGACCAAACTGGACGTCCTGGACGGCCTGAAAGAAGTGAAAATCTGCGTCGGCTACCGTATGCCGGACGGCCGTGAAGTGACCACCACTCCGCTGGCTGCCGACAACTGGGAAGGTATCGAGCCTATCTACGAAACCATGCCGGGCTGGTCCGAAACCACCTTCGGCGTGAAAGAGCGCAGCGGTCTGCCGCAGGCAGCGCTGAACTACATCGCTCGTATTGAAGAGCTGACCGGCGTGCCGGTTGATATCATCTCTACCGGTCCTGACCGTACTGAGACTATGATTCTGCGCGACCCGTTCGACGCGTAATCATCATCCAGGGGCGCCGTTCGGGCGCCCTTGTTTTTGCAGTTCGCCCGCCCCATTTCAAATAAATTAGCGGCCTGAGCGCTGGCTGGTTTATCATCAATAGAGTTAATACCCGCGGATTCACCGCTTTCCCCTTACCCTGAGGTTGATGTGCAGTTAACGAGTTTCACCGATTATGGATTACGCGCGCTGATTTACATGGCGTCGTTGCCGGATGACCGAATGACCAGTATTTCCGAGGTGACGGATGTCTATGGCGTTTCCCGTAATCATATGGTCAAAATAATCAATCAGTTAAGCCGTGTTGGCTACGTGACGGCCGTGCGGGGAAAGAATGGGGGGATTCGCCTTGGCAAGCCGGCTAAAATGATTCGCGTGGGTGATGTTGTACGCGATCTGGAGCCGCTATCGCTGGTGAATTGCAGCAGCGAATTTTGCCACATTACTCCCGCTTGCCGCCTGAAACAGGCACTTGCCGAAGCCGCGCAAAGTTTCCTGAAGGAACTGGATAACTACACGCTGGCCGATTTGGTTGAAAAGAATCAACCGCTATATAAATTATTACTGGTGGAAGAAAAGCGCTGAGTGATTCGCGCCGCAGCGTAAAGAGAACTCACAAAGCGGCGGCGTGCGCCACCCAGAGACTTTCATCGGAGATGACAACGGAGGAACCGATATGTCACAAGACCCATTCCAGGAACGCGAAGCTGAGAAGTACGCGAATCCAATCCCGAGCCGGGAATTTATCCTCGAACATTTAACCAAACGTGAAAAACCGGCCAGCCGTGATGAGCTGGCGATTGAGTTAAATATTGAGGGCGAAGAACAAACTGAAGCGCTGCGTCGCCGCCTGCGTGCGATGGAACGTGACGGCCAGTTGGTCTTCACTCGTCGTCAGTGCTATGCGCTGCCGGAGCGTCTCGATTTAGTCAAAGGCGTCGTTATTGGCCACCGCGACGGCTACGGCTTTTTACGCGTCGAAGGGCGCAAAGACGACCTGTATCTTTCATCTGAGCAGATGAAAATGTGTATTCATGGCGACCAGGTACTGGCCCAGCCGCTGGGCGCGGACCGCAAGGGCCGTCGAGAAGCGCGTATCGTTCGCGTTCTGGTGCCGAAAACCAGCCAGATCGTCGGCCGTTACTTCACCGATGCCGGTGTAGGCTTCGTGGTGCCGGACGACAGCCGTCTTAGCTTCGATATCCTGATCCCGCCTGAAGAGATTATGGGCGCGCGTATGGGCTACGTGGTGGTGGTCGAGCTGACCCAGCGTCCAACCCGTCGTACCAAGGCGGTAGGCAAAATAGTTGAAGTGCTGGGCGACAATATGGGCACCGGCATGGCCGTTGATATGGCGCTGCGTACCCATGAGATCCCTTACGTTTGGCCGCCGGCGGTGGAAAAACAGGTTTCCGGCCTCAAAGAACAGGTGCCGGAAGAGGCAAAAGCCGGGCGCGTTGATTTGCGCTCCCTGCCGCTGGTTACCATTGATGGCGAAGATGCCCGCGACTTCGATGACGCGGTGTACTGCGAGAAAAAACGCGGCGGCGGCTGGCGTCTATGGGTGGCTATCGCCGACGTGAGCTACTATGTGCGCCCTGGTACGCCGCTGGACGGCGAAGCGCGCAGCCGCGGGACGTCAGTCTACTTCCCTTCGCAGGTCGTACCGATGCTGCCGGAAGTGCTGTCCAACGGCCTGTGCTCGCTGAATCCGCAGGTCGATCGCCTGTGTATGGTCTGCGAAATGACGATCTCGTCAAAAGGTCGACTGACCGGCTTTAAATTCTATGAAGCGGTGATGAGCTCTCACGCCCGTCTGACCTACACCAAGGTTTGGCATATGCTGCAGGGCGATCAAGAGCTGCGCGAGCACTATGCGCCGCTGGTGAAGCATATTGAAGAGCTGCATAACCTCTACAAGGTGCTGGACGGCGCCCGTGAAGAGCGCGGCGGTATCTCATTTGAAAGTGAAGAAGCTAAATTCATCTTCAACGCCGAGCGCCGTATAGAGCGTATTGAACAGACTCAGCGTAACGATGCGCACAAGCTGATTGAAGAGTGCATGATCCTGGCGAACATCTCAGCGGCGCGTTTCGTTGAGAAAGCGCAGGAGCCGGCGCTGTTCCGTATTCACGATAAGCCAAGCACCGAAGCGATTACCGCCTTCCGTACCGTGCTGGCGGAGCTGGGGCTGGAACTACCGGGCGGCAACAAGCCGGAGCCGCGCGATTACGCTGAGCTACTGACTTCCATCGCCGATCGCCCGGATGCGGAAATGCTGCAGACGATGCTGCTGCGTTCCATGAAACAGGCGGTCTACGATCCGGAAAACCGCGGCCACTTCGGCCTGGCGCTGCAGTCATACGCCCACTTCACCTCGCCGATCCGTCGTTATCCTGACCTGTCGCTGCATCGCGCTATTAAGTATTTACTGGCGAAAGAGCAGGGACATAAAGGCAATAGCACCGAGACCGGCGGCTGGCACTACAGCATGGAAGAGATGCTGCAACTGGGCGAGCACTGCTCGATGACCGAGCGCCGCGCCGATGAAGCGACGCGCGAAGTGTCCGACTGGCTGAAGTGCGACTTCATGCAGGATCAGGTGGGCAACACCTTCTCCGGCATGATCGCAAGCGTCACCGGCTTCGGCTTCTTCGTCCGCCTGAACGATCTGTTTATCGATGGCTTGGTACATGTCTCCTCGCTGGATAATGACTACTATCGCTTCGATCAGGTAGGGCAGCGGCTGATCGGCGAGTCCGGCGGCCAGACTTACCGCCTGGGCGACCGCGTGGAAGTGCGCGTCGAAGCGGTCAATATGGATGAGCGTAAGATTGATTTCAGCCTGATTTCCAGCGAACGCGGCCCGCGTAATGTCGGCAAAACCGCACGCGAAAAAGCGAAGAAAGGCGCGCCGGGTAAAAACGGCGGCGGCCGTCGTCGTCAGGTTGGCAAGCAGGTAAACTTCGAGCCGGATAGCGCCTTCCGTAAGGAAAAAGATAAAGCTAAAGCCAAACCGAAAGGCGAGAAGAAAGCGAAAAAGCCTTCGGCGAAAACGCAGAAAATCGCCGCCGCGACCAAAGCCAAGCGCGCGGCGAAAAAGAAGATCGCCGAGTGATTGACGCCCCTTCACCCTGAAGTCTGCTGGCGCAGGACAGGGTGAAGGGGGCGGATAACAGAACCTAAAACGAGTACATCAATGAGTGAAATGATTTACGGCATCCATGCGGTGCAGGCACTGCTGGAACGCGCACCTGAGCGTTTTCAGGAAGTTTTTATTCTGAAAGGCCGTGAGGATAAGCGTCTGCTGCCGCTGATCCATGCCCTTGAAGCGCAGGGCGTGGTGATTCAGGTTGCCAGCCGCCAGTACCTCGATGAGAAAAGCGAAGGCGCGGTGCATCAGGGCATTATTGCCCGCGTGAAGCCGGGACGTCAGTATCAGGAAAACGATCTGCCGGATCTGCTGGCGCAGTTCGATCAACCGTTCCTGCTGATCCTCGACGGCGTCACCGATCCGCACAACCTCGGCGCCTGCCTGCGTAGCGCCGACGCCGCTGGCGTGCATGCGGTGATTGTGCCGCGCGATCGTTCCGCTCAGCTCAACGCTACGGCGAAGAAAGTCGCCTGCGGCGCGGCGGAAAGCGTGCCGCTGATTCGCGTCACCAATCTGGCACGTACCATGCGTCTGTTGCAGGAAGAAAACGTGTGGATCGTTGGTACCGCGGGCGAAGCCGACCATACGCTCTACCAGAGCAAAATGACCGGCCCGATGGCGCTGGTGATGGGCGCGGAAGGCGAAGGCATGCGCCGTTTGACCCGTGAGCATTGTGATGAGCTGATCAGCATCCCGATGGCGGGTAGCGTCTCTTCGCTGAACGTCTCCGTCGCCACCGGTATCTGCCTGTTTGAAGCGGTGCGCCAGCGCAGCTAAGCCGCCGCTGGCGAGGTGGGTTAGTCATCCAGCGCCCGCAGATGATCGTTCTTATTGAGCGTCATTAGCGCAGCGATGCTGACGACGGCTGTCGCCATCACGTAGTACGCCGGAATGTCCAGATTACCGGTCTGTTTAATCAGGCCGGTAATAATCAATCCGGCGCAGCCGGAAAACACGGCATTCGATAGCGAATAGGCTAACCCCAGCCCGGTATAACGCACCTTGGTAGGAAACATCTCCGCCAGCATAGCCGGTCCAGGCCCGGCCAGAATCCCCACCAGTCCACCCGCAATCAGCACCACGATACCTTTCACCAGCAGCGTGCTGCTTTCCGCCTGCAATATTTTCAGCAGCGGCAGCGCCAGTACCAGCAGCAATACCGCAGCCGCGACCATTACCCGCCGACGTCCCCACTTATCGCTGAGCATCCCGGCAGGCAAGATGGTGATGGCGAAACCAATGTTGGAGATCACCGCAATTAGCAGCGCCTGATTAAAACCGGTGTGTAGCGCGGACTGGAGGTACGAGGGCATGATCACCAGGTAGGTATAACCCGCCGCCGACCATACCATCAGCCGGCCAATGCCGGTGAGAATCGCTTTGAGCGTCTGGCGCAAACTGGCGCGGGTTTCCAGGGACGGCGTAGCCTGCTGCTGGCGCAAAAAACCCGGCGTCTCTTCCATTTTTACGCGTAGCCACAGCGCGACGATGCCCATCGGTATAGCGAGGAAGAAGGGGATTCGCCAGCCCCAGTCATGCAATGCTTCGGGGCTGAGCGCGGTGGAAATCAGGGCGACCACGCCAGCGCCTGCCAGCAGCCCCAGCGCGACGGTAAAAGATTGCCATGCGCCATACAGTCCGCGCTTACCTTTAGGGGCGAACTCGGTCATCAGCGATACCGCCCCGCCGTACTCGCCGCCGGCAAAAAGCCCCTGAAGAATACGTAATCCGGTCAGAATAAGCGGCGCGGCAATACCGATGCTGGCGTAAACCGGCACCAGTCCGATAGCCGTGGTGGCGAGCGTCATCAGTACCAATACGATAATCAGCGTCGGCTTGCGGCCGATACGGTCGCCGAGGCGGCCAAAAACGATGGCGCCCAGCGGGCGAAAGAAAAACGCAATCGCGAAAGAGGCGTAAGTCAGAATCAGCCCGGTCAGCGGCGCTTCTCCGGTCATTTGGAAAAAATTTTTCGCAATTACGGTCGCCAGAAAGCCATAGACCGCGAACTCGTACCATTCAATAAAGTTACCGATAGAACCGGCGATCAGCGCGCGTTTTTGCGCTGCCGATGTTGTGCTGGCGGTGTGCATAGGAAGCCCCGACTAATACAAAACAGTAACGAATGAATAAATTATTCCATACATTTTTAATGAGAAAATTTTAAATTCTTATGCCTGTGATGGGCTTCACGAAGGCGGAGCGGTTTTTTTGTGAGCGTCTATGCGGGCGACCATACTTACTGTCAGAGCCATTGACGGAGGGAGACATTATGCACTGGCAAACGCATACCGTATTCAATCAACCGACGCCGCTGTGTAACAGCAATCTGTTTTTGTCTGATACCGCGCTTTGTGAGGCGGTGGTGCGTGAAGGCGCCGGCTGGGATGGCGATCTGCTCGCCAGCATCGGCCAGCAGTTGGGCACGGCGGAATCGCTGGAGTTGGGGCGCCTGGCCAATAGTAATCCGCCGGAACTGCTACGCTACGACGCCACCGGCGCCCGATTGGATGACGTGCGGTTTCATCCCGCCTGGCATTTGCTAATGCAGGGACTGTGCGCCAACCGGGTGCATAATCTTGCCTGGCAGGAGGATGCCCGCGCGGGTTCGTTTGTTGCTCGTACCGCCCGCTTTATGCTGCATGCCCAGGTGGAGGCGGGAACGTTATGCCCGATAACCATGACCTTCGCCGCAACGCCGCTGCTGCAGCGCGCGCTGCCCACCGTCTTTAGCGACTGGCTGCCGCCGTTGCTCAGCGACCGCTATGACCCGCATCTGGCGCCCGGCGATCAGAAGCGTGGGTTGCTGATTGGTATGGGAATGACCGAAAAACAGGGCGGTTCCGATGTGCTCAGTAATACCACCCGGGCGGAAAAAACGGCGGAGGGATTCTATCGGCTGGTGGGCCATAAATGGTTCTTCTCGGTGCCGCAGAGCGATGCGCATTTGGTATTAGGCCAGACGCCAGGCGGGCTCTCCTGTTTCTTTGTGCCGCGTTTTTTACCCGATGGTCAACGCAATGGCGTGCGTCTTGAGAGGCTGAAAGATAAATTAGGCAACCGCTCTAACGCCAGTAGCGAAGTGGAGTTCTTTGACGCCTGCGGGTGGCTGATAGGCGAAGAAGGCGACGGCGTGCGGCAAATTCTCAAGATGGGCGCGTTGACCCGCTTCGACTGCGCCGCCGGTAGCCATGCCCTGATGCGCCGCGCTTACTCGGTGGCGCTGTATCATGCGCTGCAGCGTCAGGCGTTCGGCAAAAATCTGGCCGATCAGCCGATGATGCGTCAGGTGCTGGGCCAGATGGCGCTGCGTCTTGAAGGACAAACCGCTTTTCTGTTCCGTCTGGCTCGCGCCTGGGATCGGCGCGACGATGCGCATGAAGTGCTATGGGCTCGTTTATTTACCCCGGTCGCCAAGTTTGCTATCTGTCGCGCCGGTATACCGTTTGTCGCTGAGGCGATGGAAGTGCTGGGCGGTATCGGTTATTGCGAAGAGAGCGAACTCCCGCGCTTATACCGTGAGATGCCGGTGAATAGTATCTGGGAAGGCTCCGGCAATATTATGTGTCTCGACGTGATGCGGGTGCTTGGCAAGCAGCCGGCGGCGTTAGAAATGCTGGCAGCGGAGTGTGCTGAGGTTAAGGGGCAGAACCGGCATTATGACCGCGCGTGGCGACAGCTTCAGCAACTCTTACGGCGACCTGTTGAGGCGCAGGGACGAGAAATAGCGCGTCTGGTGTATTGCTTGGGGGCGGGCGCGCAGATGCTGCGCTTTGCGTCGCCGCCGCTGGCCCAGGCATGGTGCCGGATGATGCTGGATCCGCGAGGAGGTATCCGCCTGGACGCGCAACTGCTGGACGATGCGCTGCTGCGGGCGATGGGGCGCGGACGACAGCCTTCTCAGGCGTAGAGAATAGCCTGCACTCGCCAGCTATCCGGCTGCGGCTCTTCATACATCTGAACGATACGATACCAGGAAGCGCCCTGCTCATCGGCTTTTACGGCAATGGCGTGCTCGACATCCTGCTGACTGCCGGAAATATTATTGACGGAAATCAGACCAATTTCGTTCAGGCCGGTGACGCAATCCGCACTGGCGAATTCGGCTGACTGAGCGGAAGTATTGGCCGTCGCGGTGGTCAGCAACAGGCTGGGTAAGGTCAGTGATCGTTTCATCGTCAGCTCCATTTCACGTAATCCCGAGGGCAGTCCGTTTGCTAACGTTCTGCCAAAAGGCTGGCTGAACGTTATTATGCGCAGGAGAACGTGAATGGACGCAAAGCAGTGTAAAGCTGGTTAAAAACGCATCACACCGCTATTTATGATACAGAACCGCTTGCGAATACCACTGGCCGGGAACCATGGTGTCATCGATCATGACGATGACGTAGTAATCCGCTTTTGCGGCTTCTGCTTTGGCTTTCAACGCGGTCTCGACATCCATCGGCGAACCGTACATCAGAACGCTGACGGTACCTATCTTTTGCAGGCCCTCAGTCTGATTGCGACGAATCTCCTGCGGATGATCGCTTGCCGGCGGCGGCGCCTCCGGCGTACCCTGCAGGACGCTACATCCGCTTAAGGCGAGAGCCAGTAACCACGGTGTAAACCTACGCATGACCATATCTCGTTTCCTGATAGTGATAGTGTAGTGGTAGCCTGAACATCATTTCTGGGGAATGTTCCCGAATTGTTATCTATCGCGCGATTTTCGAATGAAAATGTTATGAAAGCGTAACCGAGCTCTCAACATTATAAATCGTGCTCAACGCAAAGCTTTGACGAATGTTTTGGTGCGAGACGCCGTGCCACTATAAAGAAGGAGACGATAGTTGATTACACTCGAAATGCGCAATCTGGCAGGCGGTGAAGTGATTCACGCCTGTCCGGCTGGGATGGCGGATAAGCCTCTGCCGGTTATCGTCTTCTATCACGGTTTTACCTCTTCCAGGCTGGTCTACAGCTACTTCGCCGTCGCGCTGGCCGAAGCCGGGTTCCGGGTGATTATGCCGGATGCCGCCGAACATGGCGCACGTTTTCGCGGCGACGAGGAGGGGCGAATGCAGCGTTTTTGGCCGATCCTGCGACAGAATTTTCTTGAATTTCCCGCCCTGCGAGACGCGATTATCGCTGAGGGATGGCTGGAAGATGAACGGCTGGCGGTGGCCGGCGCATCAATGGGCGGCATGACCGCGCTCGGTATCATGACCCATCATCCAGAGCTAAAATGCGTGGCCTGCCTGATGGGCTCAGGCTATTTCAGCAGCCTCGCGCAGACGCTGTTTCCGTCGCCCGGATTCGATACGGCAAGCCTGGCGGAGTGGGACGTGACTCATCAGTTAGCGGCGCTAGCCGACAAGCCGCTGCTGCTGTGGCACGGCGACGCAGACGACGTGGTTCCGCCCGGCGACACATTTCGCCTGCAGCAGGCGTTAACGCAGAGCGGCCTGGCAACTAACCTGACCTGCCAGTGGCAAAAGGGCGTGCGCCACCGCATTACACCGGAAGCGCTGGACGCGACCACCGCCTTTTTTTTACAGCACCTTTAAACGCGGATAACCTGCACGCCCTGATCCTCAAGCTGCTTGAGGATCGTTTCATCGGCCTGCTTGCCGGTGATAACCAGGTCGATTTGGCTGGCCTGGCTGAACAGCATCCCGGCGCGTTCGCCGACTTTGCTGCTATCGACCAGTACCGCCAGTTTGCCAACGACGTTAAGCATTTTCTGCTCGGCCATCGCGGTCAACATATCGGTTTTGTACAATCCCTCGGCGGTTAACCCTTTGCCGCTGGTGAACATCCAGTGCCCGGCATACAGGCTGTTTTCGCTACCCTGCGGGCTGAGGGTGATGAAGTGGCTGTGGTTATATTGCCCCCCCATAATGATCACGCTGTCATGCTCCTGGTCAATCAGATAGTTGGCCAGCGGCAGGTAGTTGGTGATGATCTGCACCGGTTTGCCGCATAATTCGCGGCCAAGCAGGAAGGCGGTGGAGCCGCAGTTGATAACGATGCTTTCGCCCGGAGAAACCAGTTGCGAGGCGGCGCGGGCAATCCGCACTTTCTCATCGTGGTTTTGCGCCTGATGAATGTTCATTGGCGACCAACGTGGGCGCTGTTCGCTGATGGCTTCCGCGCCATTACGGACCTTTTTCAGCTTGCCGTTTTCATCCAGCTTATTGATATCGCGTCTTGCCGTCGCCGGAGAGATGCCGAGGCGGGAGATTACCTGTTCAACGGTGACAAATCCCGTTTGCGCCAGCAAATCCAGTAAAATTTGATGTCTTTGCGCTTCAGTCATGAGCGAATCCGATTAAAAGTGACAAGCAAAGATGATATTTGAAATTAACGCTAAATACTAATGTGGAAAGGGAATTCCGGCGGGCGCGCCCGCCGGAATACGCTTACAAGAAGGATTTGAACGGCAGGTCCGGCTCAATGGTAAAGCAGTCATCGAATCCGCGTGGGTAGTGGTATTCGAAATTGTCTTTATCCAGCGGCCAGGTAAATTTACCGCCGACCTGCCAGATAAACGGCTTGAAGCCGTATTTCAGACGATCTTTTTTCATCTCCCACAGTACGCGGATCTCTTGCGGGTCCGCCTGGAAGTTAGACCAGATATCGTGGTGGAACGGGATAACCACTTTGGCATTTAGCGATTCCGCCATGCGCAGGATATCGGCGCTGGTCATTTTGTCGGTGATGCCGCGCGGGTTTTCCCCGTAGGAACCGAGGGCGACGTCAATCTGATGATCGTTACCGTGCTTTGCATAGTAGTTGGAGTAGTGGGAGTCGCCGCTGTGGTACAGGTT
Organism: Klebsiella sp. 141161; assembly: GCF_050600815.1. Taxonomy (NCBI): domain Bacteria; kingdom Pseudomonadati; phylum Pseudomonadota; class Gammaproteobacteria; order Enterobacterales; family Enterobacteriaceae; genus Klebsiella; species Klebsiella sp. 141161. Next base: position 100,642 of record NZ_JAQIRN010000008.1, read on the forward strand.
GCCGCCCGGCGTTTTGAACAGATAGTTGACCGCGCGCTGGTCCATGCCGTCCGGCAGCACGCCGGCGGCTTTTTGATCGGCAGGCAAGGTAATGAGGGCCGTACGATCGAATGCGTCGAGCGCGTGGATCTCAATGTCTTTGATCTTCACCACATCGCCCGGCTTCATGACGATGCAACGTTCTGCCGGAACGCCCCAGCCAATCCACAGGTCAACGCAGGTTTTTGGTCCAATAAACGGCACATCGGCGGCGCAGTTTTGCATCACCGCGGCGGCGACGTTAACGTCGATATGATCGTTGTGATCGTGCGTCGCCAGCACGGCGTCAATTTGGCGGATGGCGAAAGGATCGAGCACGAATGGCGTAGTGCGCAGGTTCGGCTGTAGTTTTTTCACCCCGGCCATGCGCTGCATCTGGTGGCCGGTTTTCATCAGCGGATTACCGTGGCTCTGCTTACCGGTACCGCACCAAAAATCGACGCAAATATTAGCGCCGCCTTCCGATTTTAGCCAAATGCCGGTGCATCCCAGCCACCACATGGCAAAGGTGCCCGGCGCAACCTGCTCTTGTTCGATCTCTTCATTCAGCCAGCTACCCCATTCCGGGAAAGTGCTCAAAATCCAGGATTCACGGGTGATGGTTTGCACTTTACTCATCGATCTCTTCCTCTTTTATTTCAAAAGTAATCAATTGGTGATTTGTTTTGATTGATACTGGCACTGTTTTTTCAGGAATGCAATCGGCTATTTTCAAGAAAAAGCGGTGAGAGCGTTGCGCTAACGCGCTGATAAACCCTGAATTTAATATCAAGCATGTATGTATATTGTTGATATTAGTGGTTTGTTTGGTTATGTCGTGACGTAATGGAAAATACACGCACAAAAAATATGATTATTTGCGTGATGCGTCACATTTAATCAAATTCAATCTTGTTGTGATTGTTTTTGATTATTAGAGTGAGGGCGACGACAACTGCTGAGCGTCATGCGCGTTCAAAGCCTTCCTCTTCTGGAGTGTGTTATGGAGATCCTCTACAACATCTTTACCGTCTTCTTTAATCAGGTAATGACTAATGCCCCGCTGCTGCTGGGTATCGTGACCTGCCTTGGCTATATCTTGTTGCGTAAAAGCGTCAGCGTGATTATCAAAGGCACGATCAAAACCATCATTGGTTTCATGCTGTTACAAGCCGGCTCCGGCATTCTTACCAGCACCTTTAAGCCGGTGGTGGCGAAAATGTCAGAGGTTTATGGCATCAATGGCGCGATTTCCGATACCTACGCCTCAATGATGGCGACCATCGACCGGATGGGCGAGGCCTACAGTTGGGTGGGGTATGCGGTGCTGTTGGCGCTGGCGCTAAACATCTGTTACGTCCTGCTGCGCCGCATTACCGGCATCCGCACCATCATGTTGACTGGCCATATCATGTTTCAGCAGGCGGGGCTGATTGCGGTCTCTTTCTTCATCTTCGGCTACTCCATGTGGACGACCATTATCTGCACCGCGGTGCTGGTCTCCCTGTACTGGGGTATCACCTCCAACATGATGTTCAAGCCGACTCAACTGGTTACCGACGGCTGCGGCTTCTCTATCGGCCACCAACAGCAGTTTGCCTCGTGGATTGCCTATAAAGTGGCGCCGTATCTGGGGAAAAAAGAGGAGAGCGTCGAAGACCTCAAGCTGCCGGGCTGGCTCAATATCTTCCACGACAACATCGTCTCTACCGCGATTGTGATGACCATTTTCTTTGGCGCCATTCTGCTCTCGTTTGGTATCGATGTTGTACAGACGATGGCGGGCAAAACCCACTGGACGGTCTATATCCTGCAGACTGGTTTCTCCTTCGCCGTGGCCATTTTCATCATTACCCAGGGCGTGCGCATGTTCGTCGCCGAGCTGTCCGAAGCCTTCAACGGCATCTCTCAGCGCCTGATTCCCGGCGCCGTGTTGGCGATTGACTGCGCCGCTATCTATAGCTTCGCGCCGAATGCCGTGGTCTGGGGCTTTATGTGGGGCACCATCGGTCAACTGATTGCCGTTGGTATTCTCGTCGGCGTTGGCTCCTCCATTCTGATCATCCCGGGCTTTATCCCAATGTTCTTCTCTAACGCGACGATTGGCGTTTTTGCTAATCACTTCGGCGGCTGGCGCGCGGCGCTCAAGATCTGTCTGGTGATGGGCATGATTGAAATCTTCGGCTGCGTATGGGCGGTGAAGCTGACCGGGATGAGCGCCTGGATGGGCATGGCGGATTGGTCAATCCTGGCGCCGCCGATGATGCAGGGCTTCGCCTCGATAGGGCTGGCGTTTATGGCCGTCATTATTCTGATTTCACTGGCTTATATGTTCTTCGCCGGCCGCGCGCTGCGCGCCGAGGAAGATGCGGAAAAACAACTGGCAGAAGCCTCTGCTCAATAAGGAGTTCTGATTATGACCGTACGTATTCTGGCTGTGTGTGGCAACGGGCAAGGTAGTTCCATGATCATGAAAATGAAGGTGGACCAGTTCCTGACGCAATCAAACATCGACCACACGGTGAACAGCTGCGCGGTAGGTGAGTATAAAAGCGAGCTAAACGGCGCGGATATCATTATTGCCTCGACCCACATCGCAGGCGAAATCACCGTTACTGGCAATAAATACGTGGTTGGCGTGCGCAACATGCTGTCGCCTGCGGATTTCGGCCCAAAACTGCTTGAAGTGATCAAAGCCCACTTCCCGCAGGACGTGAAATAAGGAGCCGCCATGAAACTTCATGATTCTCTGGCGCAGAACCACTCCATACGCCTGCAGGCGGAGGCGGAAAGCTGGCAGGAGGCGGTGAAAATCGGTGTCGATCTGCTGGTGGCCGCCGACGTAGTGGAACCGCGTTACTACCAGGCGATCCTCGATGGCGTCGCGCAGCATGGTCCCTATTTTGTTATCGCGCCGGGGCTGGCGATGCCGCACGGCCGTCCGGAAGAGGGCGTTAAGAAAACCGGCTTTGCGCTGGTGACGCTCAAAAAACCGCTGATTTTCAATCACGAAGATAACGACCCGGTCGACATTCTGATCACCATGGCGGCAGTTGACGCCACCACCCACCAGGAGGTGGGCATCATGCAGATCGTTAACCTGTTTGATGACGAAGCCAATTTCGACCGTTTACGCGCCTGCCGCACCGAGCAGGAAGTGTTGGATTTAATTGAAAACGCCACTGCGGCGGCTGTTTAAGAGGGAGTTTATACGATGTCTCAGTTACCAATGTTGCAGGTTGCGCTGGATAACCAAACCCTGTCTCACGCCTATGAGACCACCCGACTGATCGCCGAAGAGGTGGATATCATTGAAGTCGGTACTATTCTCTGTGTTGGCGAAGGGGTGCGCGCGGTGCGCGATCTGAAAGCGCTGTACCCGCATAAAATCGTGCTGGCGGATGCCAAAATCGCCGATGCCGGAAAAATCCTGTCGCGGATGTGCTTTGAGGCCAACGCCGACTGGGTGACCGTGATCTGCTGCGCCGATATCAACACCGCCAAAGGGGCGCTGGATGTCGCCAAAGAGTTCAACGGCGACGTGCAAATTGAACTGACCGGTTTCTGGACCTGGGAGCAGGCGCAGGCGTGGCGCGACGCGGGCATTCAGCAGGTGGTCTATCACCGCAGCCGCGACGCGCAGGCCGCGGGCGTGGCGTGGAGCGAGGCGGATATCAGCGCGATTAAGCGCCTTTCCGATATGGGCTTCAAAGTCACCGTGACCGGCGGGCTGGCGCTGGAAGACCTGCCGCTGTTCGCCGGTATCCCTATTCACGTCTTTATTGCCGGGCGCAGTATCCGCGATGCCGCCTCGCCGGTGGAAGCGGCTCGCCAGTTTAAACGCTCTATCGCCCAGCTGTGGGGTTAAGGAGCGGCTATGTTGTCGAAACACATTCCGCTCGGTATCTATGAAAAAGCGCTCCCCGGCGGGGAGTGCTGGCTGGAGCGGTTACAGCTCGCGAAAACCCTCGGTTTTGACTTTGTCGAAATGTCGCTTGATGAAACCGATGCTCGTCTCGCCCGGCTGGACTGGAGCCAGGAGCAGCGCCTGGCGCTGGTCAAGGCGGTAGCCGAAACCGGCGTCCGGGTACCATCGATGTGCCTTAGCGCCCATCGTCGTTTTCCGCTCGGCAGCGAAGATGACGCGGTGCGTAATCAGGGACTGGACATCATGCGTAAAGCCATCCAGCTGGCGCAGGATGTGGGGATTCGGGTGATCCAACTGGCGGGCTACGATGTTTATTATCAGCAGGCGAATGATGAGACTCGACGCCGTTTTCGCGAAGGCCTGAAAGAGAGCGTAGGGATGGCCAGCCGGGCCCAGGTGACGCTGGCGATGGAAATCATGGACTATCCGCTGATGAACTCGATCAGTAAGGCGTTGGGCTATGCTCACTACCTGAATAATCCGTGGTTCCAGCTTTATCCGGATATTGGCAATCTGTCGGCGTGGGATAACGACGTACAGATGGAATTGCAGGCCGGCATGGGGCATATCGTGGCGGTACACGTCAAAGATACGAAGCCCGGCGTCTTCAAAAACGTGCCGTTTGGTGAAGGGGTCGTCGATTTTGAACGTTGCTTCGAAACGCTCAAGCAGACAGGTTACTGTGGTCCGTATCTGATTGAAATGTGGAGCGAAACCACCGATGACCCGGCGGCGGAAGTCGCAAAGGCTCGTGACTGGGTGAAGGCGCGGATGGCCCGCGCAGGCCTGACGGAGGCGGCATAATGCAGCAGCTTAAACAGCAGGTATTTGCAGCTAATATGGATCTGCCGCGCTACGGGCTGGTGACCTTTACCTGGGGCAACGTCAGCGCAATCGACCGGCAGCGTGGGCTGGTGGTGATTAAGCCCAGCGGCGTAGCCTACGAGTCAATGACCGTCGATGATATGGTGGTGGTCGATTTGCAGGGCAACGTGGTGGAGGGGCGCTGGCGTCCCTCTTCTGATACCGCTACCCACCTTGCGTTGTACCGCCGTTATTCCGGCCTCGGCGGGGTGGTGCATACCCACTCGACGCACGCTACCGCCTGGGCGCAGGCGGGGCTGGCAATCCCGGCGCTCGGTACCACCCACGCGGACTACTTCTTCGGTGATATCCCCTGCACCCGGGCGCTCAGCGCACAGGAGGTGGAAGAGGCCTATGAGCTGAACACCGGGAAGGTGATTATCGAAACGCTGGGCGAGGCTAACCCGTTACATACGCCAGGGATTGTGGTCTATCAGCACGGTCCCTTTTCCTGGGGGAAAGATGCCCACGAGGCGGTGCACAATGCGGTGGTGATGGAAGAAGTGGCGCGAATGGCGTGGATCGCCCGCGGGATTAATCCGCAGCTACAGCCCATCGACGGCTGGCTAATGGAGAAACATTTTCTGCGTAAACACGGGCCTGACGCCTACTACGGGCAGAAGTAAGCTACGCGCTCCGGGGCTTTCACCTCAGGGTGAAGCAACTGGTCTGGCCCCGGAGCCGTTTTTAACCCTGACGATAGGACGATGGCATACAGCGCATGCCGATGAGCGTGACCACGCAAATCATCGCGCCGGCGTAAAACGTCGAGGCTGCGCCGAAGGTTTCCCACAGTACCCCTGCGCCGGTACTAGCCAGCAGCAGCGCCAGGCCGCTCATCAGGTTAAACATGCCGAATGCCGTACCGCGTAGTTCCGGCGGCGCGGTATGCGCAACCATGGCCGCCAGTAGGCCTTGAGTCATCCCCATGTGAATCCCCCACAGCGCGACGCCGATCAGCAGCGTGCTCCAGTGGCCGCTGAGCGCCAGCACGATATCGGCGAGGATCAGCACCAGCAGCCCCCATTGCAGCAGTTTACTGTGACTCATGCTGTCAGAGAGCTTACCGAACGGGTAAGCCGTGAGGCTGTAGACCAGGTTCATCGCGACCATGACCAGCGGAATAGTAAACAACGGGATCTCCATCTGCTGGGCGCGCAGCACCAAAAAAGCTTCGCTGAAGCGGGCGAGGGTGAAGATACTGCCGATCGCCACCACCCACCAGTAGGCGGCGGAGAGCTTTTTCAGGTTTTCGCGCTTCAGCGGATTGCTACGTTTGTGCGCGATGGCGGATTTCGGCTCCTGCAGGCCAAAGCCCAGTAGAGCAATGGATAGTACGGCGGGAATGACCGCCACCCAGAAGATAGCGTGAAAATCGTTGGCCCAGATGAACATCAGCAGCACCGCCAGCAGCGGGCCGAGAAAGGCGCCGACGGTATCCAGTGCCTGACGTAGCCCGTAGGCCGCGCCACGGATCTCCGGCGGCGTTACGTCGGCGACTAGTGCATCGCGCGGCGCTCCGCGGATACCTTTTCCGACGCGGTCGATCATGCGGGCGCTAAATACCACCCCGGCGCTCGGCGCGAGGGCAAACAGCGGCTTGCTGATCGCCCCCAGCCCGTAGCCAAGCAGCGCCAGCCCTTTGCGTTTGCCAACGTAGTCGCTAATAACGCCGGAGAAGACTTTGAGAATTAAGGCGGTGGCTTCGGCCAGCCCTTCGATAAGACCGATGATAATGACGCTGGCGCCGAGCGTGGTGGCCATAAACAACGGTAGTAGGCTGTGGATCATCTCTGACGAGACATCCATTAACAGGCTGACGCCGCCGAGTACCCAAACTCCTTTAGGGATGCGACCTAACGTCGCGAAACGCGGGACCATCAATCACTCCTGATTAACAAACGGTGAATTGATGATTAAATCAGGTTGCGATGACGCTGGTAAGTCAGTTTGGAAAATAATTCTCAATTGCGTTTACGTAGGCTTTCGCTTCGCCCCTCATGAGGAGAGGCGAAGCATCGACCTGGGTTAGCGGTAAATAGCGGCGCTGGCATGAATAAGGCCATTGCTCTGCGGTTCGTGAATCAGGATTGGCTGGAAGTACTTCGCTCCCAGGGCATCGCTTTCCTGGTTCAGGGCCTGGTCGGCCTCTTGTTCGCTAGCCATATTATGGTTGATATAGATTACGCCCAGACTCTGCACATCATCCATGTTGCGAGCCTGACGCCCATCGATTTTGATGGCTGCCAGCGCGTTGGCGCTAAGGAGTAGCGCAGCCATTACGGCGATGATAATGCTTTTCATAGAACGCTCCTTACTGACAGTACGGGTAAAACGCTGGACTCCTCTTGCTGGTGTCTGGCTATTGATTAAATTGTAATCGCTGGCGCGTCGCCTGATAGCGACCTTTTCTGATGCAGTTGTTCAAAAAAATGCCGCGTTCGTTATTGGTTAATTTTAAATCACTCACTTAGCCCAGCTTGGCGCTTAGTGCGAATTATTTGTGCAAATGCGCTTGTGTTCCTGGGGGGGCGCAATTAGAATGACGCGTCAATTTTTCAGCCGCCCTTTAACACGTTCCTTGCCTCCATGGGCCGCGGCTGACCCAGACAGGAGGCTGAATAATCCGTAAGGAGCAATTCGATGCGTCATTACGAAATCGTTTTTATGGTCCATCCTGACCAGAGCGAACAGGTTCCGGGCATGATCGAACGTTACACTGGTGCAATCACTGCAGCAGAAGGTACGATCCACCGTCTGGAAGACTGGGGCCGCCGTCAGCTGGCTTATCCGATCAACAAACTGCACAAAGCTCACTACGTTCTGCTGAACGTTGAAGCGCCGCAGGAAGCGATCGATGAGCTGGAAACTAACTTCCGCTTCAACGACGCCGTTATCCGCAGCATGGTAATGCGTACTAAGCACGCTGTTACCGAAGCATCTCCGATGGTTAAAGCGAAAGACGAGCGCCGTGAGCGTCGTGAAGATTTCGCTAACGAAACCGCAGATGATTCTGAAGCTGGGGATTCTGAAGAGTAATCCTGATGACCAACCGTCTGGTGTTGTCCGGCACCGTGTGCAGGATGCCCCTTCGAAAGGTCAGCCCGTCAGGAATTCCTCATTGCCAGTTCGTGCTTGAGCATCGTTCTGTGCAGGAGGAAGCCGGTTTTCACCGGCAGGCGTGGTGCCAAATGCCCGTTATTATTAGCGGACACGAGAACCAGGCCATTACTCACAGTATAACGGTCGGTAGCGCAGTCACCGTTCAAGGGTTCATTAGTTGCCATAAGGCAAAGAACGGCTTGAGTAAAATGGTTCTGCATGCCGAGCAGATTGAATTGATAGATTCTGGAGACTAGCCATATGGCACGTTATTTCCGTCGTCGCAAGTTCTGCCGTTTCACCGCGGAAGGCGTTCAAGAGATCGACTATAAAGATATCGCTACGCTGAAAAACTACATCACCGAAAGCGGTAAGATTGTCCCAAGCCGTATCACCGGTACCCGTGCAAAATATCAGCGTCAGCTGGCTCGCGCTATCAAACGCGCACGCTACCTGTCCCTGCTGCCGTACACTGATCGTCATCAGTAATCGGTCACGGTCCATTAATACGACTTTGAGAGGATAAGGTAATGCAAGTTATTCTGCTTGATAAAGTAGCAAACCTGGGTAGCCTGGGTGATCAGGTAAACGTTAAAGCGGGCTATGCTCGTAACTTCCTGGTACCACAGGGTAAAGCTGTTCCAGCTACCAAGAAAAACGTTGAGTTCTTCGAAGCGCGCCGCGCTGAACTGGAAGCCAAACTGGCTGACGTTCTGGCCGCTGCTAACGCACGTGCTGAAGCAATCAACGCACTGGGCACCGTTACCATCGCGTCCAAATCTGGCGACGAAGGTAAACTGTTCGGTTCCATCGGTACTCGCGACATCGCTGACGCTGTTTCTGCAGCTGGCGTTGCCGTTGCGAAGAGCGAAGTTCGCCTGCCGAACGGCGTTCTGCGCACCACCGGTGAGCACGAAGTAGACTTCCAGGTTCACAGCGAAGTCTTCGCTAAACTGGTTGTTAACGTTGTAGCTGAGTAATTTTTTACTCAACTCACGTCGATGCGCCGGCCTTGTGCCGGCGTTTTGCTTTTTAGCGCCTGCCTGATTTTTATCTGGTATGGTAGCTATTCTCGCCACTTTCTGGATGATAAAATAAAACATGATTTTATTTCCGGTAAAGTTAATGGACGCTTCCTCTCCGACCCCCTCGATTTTTGCTAATAAAAAAGTAGCTTATGTCTGCGCGACGCTATGCTGTCTGCTGTGGGGCAGTTCTTATCCCGCGATAAAAAGCGGTTATGAACTTCTGCACATCGCCACCGATGATGTCCCCTCAAAAATTGTTTTTGCCGGCTATCGCTTCCTCTTTGCGGGCTTATTGTTGCTGCTGTTTGCGCTGGCGCAGCGCAAACCCATCGCCCGACTCAATGGCCGCCAGTGCGGGCAGCTGGCGATGCTGGGGCTAACGCAGACCGCTATCCAGTACGCCTTCTTCTACGTCGGCCTGGCATTCACCACCGGAGTGAAGGGATCGATTATGAATGCCACCGGGACGTTCTTCAGCGTTCTGCTGGCGCATTTTATCTACCAGAATGACCGGCTCAGCTATAACAAAACTATCGGCTGTGTGCTGGGCTTCGTCGGCGTGATGTTGGTGAACTTCAACACCTCATTGGGCGATTTTAATTTTGTCTGGCAGGGCGATGGATTTGTCGTGCTGGCGGCGTTCATCCTCTCGGCGGCGACGCTCTACGGCAAACGCATCTCGCAAACCGTCGACCCAACGGTGATGACCGGCTGGCAACTGGCCTTCGGCGGCCTGGTGCTGGTGGCGGGCGGGTATTTGACCGGCGGGGAGCTACGGATGCACAGCCTGACCGCAGCGATGATCCTTGGCTATTTAACTCTGCTGTCGTCGATAGCTTTCGCACTATGGAGCGTGCTGCTCAAGCACAACCGCGTCAGTATGATTGCGCCGTTTAATTTTGTTATCCCGGTGGCCGGAACGGTGCTGTCAGCGGTCTTTCTTGGCGAGAATATCTTTGAGTGGAAGTACGCGATCGCGCTGGTGCTGGTGTGTGTAGGGATCCGCTGGGTGAACAAAAGCCAGGCGCGTTAGGCCGGGAGTACAACCCGGCCTAAGCGAAGCGTTTATCGCGCGCGCACGAAGCTGCCGTTCGACTGGCGGGTGAACAGCACCTGCTGGCCGTTGCCGGTATCAATAGTGAGGCCGGTGACCACGCCGTTGGCGTTCTGGCGAATTTGCACTGTTTGTCCACTTTGCAAGGTGCTTAATGGTTTGCCGGCGCCTTCGACCTGCGCCATGGCATAGACGTCAGTGGCTGGCAGTCCGTGGTCGCGGAACAGCTGCGCCAGCGTTTTGCCGGATTCAATCCGGTAGGTGCGCCACTGCTGTTCAATGCCCGGAGCAGACTGCTGCTGCGCCGGTTGTTGATACGGCTGAGAAGAGGAAGCGGTTTGCGTCTGGTCTGGCTGTTCATCCTGAATGGCTTCAGGCGCCACAGGCGCAACCTGGTCGGCATCGCTGACCGTCGGTGTATTGGTGATTGGCGGAAGCGGCACGGCCTGATTGCCCGAACCTTGCGGCTGAGACTGGGACTGCAGATCGAGATTAGCTTCGCGGCTGGCCTGGGTCGGCGTGCTGTTATCGCCGGAGGGGAGCAGGAAACCAATAATGACCAGCAGGAAGCCGGCAATGATGCCGCGGCGATGCATGGGCGGTAGCGGATCCATGAGACGAAGTTGATCCGGGGCGTGCCAGATCTTCGCCAGGGTAGATGTCAGTTCAAAGCGCCCGGGCATGGCTTTCCTCCTGCTCCGCATATTTTTATCCTGCTTATGAGTATAGACGGCTAACGTCCTGAAGGTAGAGGTTAACCTGATATCGCCTATTGTTTCTGTTTCGCTGAGATTTGTCATCATCCACCGACAAAGTTTTACCCATTCCTCTATGGCTGTTATGCTTTCGAACGCTTTTCTCAAGATGTTTATCACCCAAAAAAGGAACAAAGATGGCAACCCCGACTTTTGACACTATCGAAGCGCAGGCAAGTTACGGTATCGGCTTGCAGGTTGGACAACAACTGAGCGAATCCGGCCTGCAGGGGCTGCTGCCGGAAGCGCTGGTTGCCGGCATTGCCGATGCGCTGGAAGGTAATCAGCCGCAGGTGCCGGTTGAAGCCGTACACCGCGCGCTGCGTGAAATCCATGAACGCGCTGACGCCGTGCGTCGCGAGCGCTTCCAGGCGATGGCCGCTGATGGCCAGAAATACCTCGATGAAAACCGTGAAAAAGAAGGCGTGAACAGCACTGAATCCGGCCTGCAGTTCCGCGTACTGACGCAGGGCGAAGGCCCGATCCCGGCGCGCACCGACCGCGTACGCGTTCACTACACCGGCAAACTTATCGACGGTACCGTGTTCGATAGCTCCGTGGCCCGCGGCGAACCGGCTGAATTCCCGGTGACCGGCGTGATCGGCGGCTGGATCGAAGCGCTGACCCTGATGCCGGTGGGTTCCAAATGGGAGCTGACCATTCCGCACAACCTGGCTTACGGCGAGCGCGGCGCGGGTGCTTCTATCCCGCCATTCAGCACCCTCATCTTCGAAGTTGAGCTGCTGGACATTATATAAGCACCAGGGGCTTCCTCTCCTGTCAGGGGGAGGGAGCCAACAAAAATAGTGCAAAATCCTTAAGTTATAAATTTATTGGAATTTTGTATTGCATATAAGTTCGTTGAGTGTATTTTTGTGAGCTGTTTCGCGTTACATTGGTGATATAACACTCACTTTAAACATAAAATTAACATTATATCTAAATCATAGTATTCATCCCTCCGATTCTTACCTAATATCGATAAACCCTCTTGCCAGGGTTGCGACAAATGACAGGCCAACAGAGCCTGAACAACACAGACAGGTACAACAGGAAGAAAATCACATGGTAGATCAGGTCAAAGTCGTTGCCGACGAGCAGGAGACGACTGAACAATCGCTACGGCGAAATCTCACTAACCGGCATATTCAGCTTATTGCTATCGGCGGGGCGATCGGCACCGGGCTGTTTATGGGTTCCGGCAAGACCATCAGTCTCGCCGGGCCATCCATTATTTTTGTTTATATGATCATCGGTTTTATGCTGTTCTTCGTCATGCGCGCGATGGGCGAATTGCTGCTGTCAAACCTCGAATATAAATCATTCAGTGATTTCGCCTCCGACCTGTTAGGGCCGTGGGCGGGGTATTTTACCGGCTGGACCTACTGGTTCTGCTGGGTGGTCACCGGGATGGCGGACGTTGTCGCCATCACCGCCTACGCGCAGTTCTGGTTCCCCGGACTTTCTGACTGGGTCGCTTCGCTGGCGGTTATCCTGCTGCTGCTGGGCCTGAACCTCGCTACCGTGAAGATGTTTGGCGAAATGGAGTTCTGGTTCGCGATGATCAAAATCGTCGCCATCGTGGCGCTGATCGTGGTCGGCCTGGTGATGGTGATGATGCACTTTAAATCGCCGACCGGCGTTGAAGCCTCATTCGCGCATCTGTGGAATGACGGCGGCTGGTTCCCGAAAGGCCTCAGCGGCTTCTTTGCCGGTTTCCAGATAGCGGTATTCGCCTTCGTGGGTATTGAGCTGGTGGGTACCACCGCGGCGGAAACCAAGGACCCGGAAAAATCGCTGCCGCGGGCGATCAACTCCATTCCGCTGCGTATCATTATGTTCTACGTCTTCGCGCTGATTGTGATTATGTCGGTGACACCGTGGAGCTCCGTCGTGCCGAGCAAGAGCCCGTTCGTTGAACTGTTTGTTCTGGTCGGCCTGCCGGCTGCCGCCAGCCTGATCAACTTCGTGGTACTGACTTCCGCCGCCTCTTCCGCTAACAGCGGAGTGTTCTCCACCAGCCGTATGCTGTTCGGTCTGGCGCAGGAAGGTCAGGCGCCGAAAATGTTCGCCAAGTTGTCTAAACGTGCGGTGCCGGCGAAGGGCTTAACCTTCTCCTGCATGTGCCTGCTGGGCGGCGTGGTGATGTTGATGGTCAACCCGAGCGTGATTGCCGCGTTCACCATGATCACCACGGTGTCGGCAATTCTGTTCATGTTCGTCTGGACCATTATCCTCTGCTCTTACCTGGTCTATCGTAAAAAGCGTCCGCAGCTGCACGAGAAGTCCATCTATAAGATGCCGCTGGGTAAAGTGATGTGCTGGGTGTGCATGGCCTTCTTCGTCTTCGTACTGGTGCTGTTGACGCTGGAAGATGATACCCGCGAGGCGCTGATGGTCACCCCGCTGTGGTTTGTTCTGCTGGGCGCAGGCTGGCTGTTTGCCGGTAAAAAACGTCTGGCGAAATAAAAAAGGCCACCCGGAGTGGCCAATAAACTGACAATGTCGAGAGGGCGCCTGCGGGCGCCTTTTTTTATGATTTTCCGGCGAGGGCACGCGGGAACAGCACGTTATTTTCCAGACTGATGTGCTCCATCAGGTCGTCAATCATCTCGTTAATGCCGTTGTACATCGCTTTCCAGGTGGTGCAGGCTTCCGGCGGCGGTGTCACGTTATGGGTGATGTGCTTGATGACTTCCAACAGTTCGCCCGCCTCGTCGTGCTCGCTTTCCATCACGCTGATAGGACCACCGGCCTGGGTTCCCATCCCCTGTTTGATCATCGGGAACAGAATCTGCTCTTCTTTCATCATGTGGCTGGAGAGCTCCTGGTGCAGCATGGTCAGGTATTTAGTTAGCCCTTTTGGCACGTTCGGTTTATCGGCGTGGACGCGTTCAACCTTGGTTGCCTGCAGGATCAGTTCCGGCAGCTGTTCACGGTGACGATCATGATAGCGAACGATGATGTGGTCGATGATGTCGGTGAACGGCGCGGCGCGCCAGTCGCGCTCGATCGGCTGCTCGGCCAGTTTTGCCAGTTCGGCTTCAATCGCCGCGACGTCCAGCGCTTTGCGCGCCGCCGCGCGATCCAGGGTTTGTTTGCCGCCGCAGCAGTAATCCATATCGTATTTACGGAACAGCGCGGAGGCGCGCGGGATGCTCAGCGCCAGCTCGCCTAAAGGTTGGTCACGGAAAGCCATAGCAGTTACCTCGTCATCAAGAATATAAGATGTATATTAAATGCATCTTTAATCCATGGGAATACCCCTTTAGGATACCAGGCTATTTTTTTGGCTCGACGCGCAGTTCCTGCAGAACCGGTTTTTCCGGGCGGGCGCGAACCGCCGACACCACACCGAGCACCAGCAGCAGGATCCCGCTCAGCGTCAGCAGCGGAGGCAGACTCTGGCGTAGCAGGAAGGTGTACAGCAGACCGGCCAGCGTCTCGAAGACGATCAGCGGCCCGAGGATCACCGTCGGCAGGCGCTGGCTGGCAATGTTCCAGCACAGTGCGCCGACCCACGAGCAGAGCACGGCGATCGCCAGCATCAGGACGATGAACACCGCCGGGCGCGGGCCGAAGGGGAGCGGGAAGTCGCTATGCTGGCCCTGCAGCCATCCGCAGGCGGCAATATAACCGACCAGCGATACCGGCAGGGTGACCAACGCCTGCGCGGTGGCCCACATCATCGGCGGCTTATCCGGGTTTTCACGCAGCCAGCGGGCGTTGCGCAGGGCGTACCACGCCCAGCAGACGACGGCGATCAGCGCGAGAACAATGCCCGAACCATAGCGCCACGGGCTGAAATCAGGAAGCCCGTGCTGCAGCTCCGCCACGTTGACGCACACCAGCCCCAGGGCGATACAGATTAGCGCCGGAAATAGCCGCCGCCACGGTAGCTTGCCATCGCGCTGGCTATACAGTAGGTTGGCGCACACCGGCAATACTACCGGCAGGGTGCCGATAATCATTGTCGAGACCGGCGCGCCGGTGCGCTGAATGGCGCTGGCAAGACAGAAGTAATAGATCAGGTTCCCCATCATGGTCAGCGCCAGCGCGGTCCACCAATCCTTGCCGTTCAGCTGCCGCAGACGCGCGCGGCCGAGCCACGCCAGCGGCAAGGCGATAAGTCCCAGCGCCAGATAGCGCCCCATCGACTGCAGCACCGCGGGATATTCCGGCACCAGCAACGGGCCGACGAAAATCAGCCCCCACATTAACCCCGCCAGCAGGGCATACAACACGCCGCTAATCATGATGACATCCATCTTCAGTTTGCTTGCGCCAAGTGTAGGAGGGCGCGAGGGTAAGAATATTGTATGAGATTGCGCTTTAGCGCCCGGCGACCTGTTTTTGATAACGCACCGGCGTGATGCCGTAGCGACGGGTGAAGGCGCGGGTTAAATGTGACTGGTCGGTTAATCCGGCGGCGATGGCCACTTCGGCGGCGGGCATGCCGTGGGTCAGAAACGCCTTGGCGCGCCACAGGCGAATCGCCATCAGCATCTGGTGCGGGGTAACGTGAAAGTGGGCTTTAAACTGGCGCTGGAAGTGATAGGGGCTGAGCGCTGCCACCTGCGCCAGTTCATCAAGGCTGACGGCGCGCATATAGTTATCGTGCAGGTAGTCGCGTACCCGATCGAAGCGGTGCGCCGCTTCCGGCGCCATTGGCGCATGGTGAGCCAGCGGGCGGAAGGTATCAACCAGGTCGAGTAGCATCCCTTGCTGCGCCAGCGGATCGTCAGCGTGCCACAGGCCGTAAATCAGTTGGCCGATTTGCCGGGCGCGCTGCGGCTCCTGGCGCACGACCTCACTGAACCACCAGTGGCGAACGCCGGTGAAGGCTTCCAGCCGATCCGGCTCCAGATAAATCATCCGGTAGCGCCAGCCTTCGGCGGTTTCCGCCTCGCCGGTATGGAGCTCATCCGGATTCATGGTGACGATGGAATTGGCTGAAGCGACGTGCTGACTACCGCGATAGCGAAAGCGTTCGGCGCCTTGTTCAATCACGCCGATGCCGAAGGCTTCGTGGGTATGCGGTTCAAAGGCATAACGAGAAATATGGGCGTGATAGAGCTCTACGCCGGGAAGTTGTTCGAGATGGCGAAAGCGCGCGCGGTCTTTTTCATCGCTAAATTGTGGTGGTACGCCCTGCATGCCGTGTCTCCCGACGATTCATCCCTTCAATATTAGAGATGAAGCGCCGGGACGCAACCGCAAAAACTGACAGGGATTGGTTAGATGATGCCTTTTACGCTATCGGCAAGCGACGTGGTCGGGCGGCCAATCAGTTTGCTCAGGGTGCGGCTGTCGTCAAACAGTCCGCCTTTCGACGCGCCGGTATCGGAATCCGCCAGCATATCGGCAAGCCCGGCCGGCAGGCCGACGTTCTTCAACGCGGCGGCGAAATCGGCTTCGCTGAGGTTCTGATAAACCACATTTTTCCCGCTTTGCTTGCTCAGCTCGGCAGCCAGTTCGCTCAGAGTCCAGGCGTTGTCTCCCGCCAGTTCGTAAACTTTCCCGGCATGGCCCTCGCCGGCGATAACGTGGGCGGCGGCGGCGGCATAATCGGCACGGGTGGCGGAGGCGATTTTACCCTCCCCGGCGGCGCCAATAAACACGCCGTGTTCCAGCGCCGGCGGCGCGCTGGCCAGATAGTTTTCGGTATACCAGCCGTTGCGCAGCAGCGCGTAAGGAATACCGGAATCAGCCAGCATTTGTTCGGTTTCGATATGTTCACCGGCCAGGCCCAGCGGTGAGGTATCGGCGTGCAGCAGGCTGGTATAGGCGATAAATTTCACCCCAGCGGCTTTGGCGGCGTTGATGACGTTACGGTGCTGGACGGCACGCTGGCCGACCTCGCTTGATGAGATTAATAGCAGTTTATCAACCCCCTGCAGCGCGGCAGTAAGCGCGGCTTCATCGCCGTATTCGGCCTGGCGCACAATCACGCCCTGCTGGCTGAGCGCTTGCGCTTTCGCCGGGTTGCGGACAATCGCCACAATCTGGCTGGCGGGGACGGTTTTTAACAGATCATGCAGTACGTGCTGGCCAAGCTGGCCGGTGGCGCCGGTAATCGCGATCATAGTTCTTCTCCTTCGTGTTCATTGGCAGTTGTGGTAAGCTAACACCTTAACTAACTTTTAGTAAGTACGTACAAAAAGGTAAGTATAAAATGGCCGAACCGACGCTGAGCGACAAACTGCGCAACGGGGATCTGTTTGCTGAACAGTGCCCGTCGCGTGATGTGCTAAAACACGTGACCAGCCGCTGGGGCGTGTTGATTCTGGTGGCGCTTCGCGAGGGGACTCACCGCTTTAGCGATCTGCGGCGCAAAATGGGTGGCGTCAGCGAAAAAATGCTGGCGCAATCCTTACAGGCGCTGGAACTGGATGGCTTTATCGACCGCGTCTCGTATCCGGTGGTGCCGCCGCATGTTGAATATAGCCTGACGCCGCTCGGTCTGCAGGTGAGCGAGAAGGTGGCGGCGCTGGCGGACTGGATCGAGCTGAATCTCCCCGCGGTGCTGGCTAACCACGGGGAGTGAAAAAGTATCACTCTCTGTAACCCCGGATAGTGGCTGGCGCCTTATCCGGGCTACCAGCCACCTCCGCTTTGTAGCCCCGGTAAGCGCAGCGCCACCGGGGAGCTGTACCCGGATAGCGGCTGGCGCCTAATCCGGGCTACCAGCCAGCTCCGCTTTGTAGCCCCGGTAAGCGCAGCGCCACCGGGGAGATATACCCGGATAGCGACTGGCGCCTAATCCGGGCTACCAGTCAGCTCCGCTTTGTAGCCCCGGTAAGCGCAGCGCCACCGGGGAACAGGCATTATTGACTCAAATCCAGCTGATAAATAGCGAAACCGATATCATCGGTCGCTACCTGCCGCATCGGATACTGTGCTTTCTCTTTGATAAACGCCGCGGCTTTGTCGCCAGGCGAGGTCTCAAAGCGAATATCCAGCGGCGTTTTGCTGTGAATCGGCGCCAGACGCCAGTTGTTATCCGCCGCCGGATGGATCGCACCATCCTTCTTCGACTGCGCGCCAATCCACGCCGCCAGCACCGAACGGTTTTCGTCCGGGGAGGCAAAAGCGATATGGTCGTCGCCGGTACCGGCGAATTTGCCGCCGTAGGCGCGATAGTTATTGGTGGCGACGAGGAAGGTGGCCTGCGGATCGATAGGCTTACCGTTAAAGGTCAGGTCTTTAATGCGTTCTGACTGCGGGTGAATCATCTGGCACTCGCCGTCGTAGCGCGCCGGTTGACTCACATCGATCTGGTAATTTACGCCGTCAATCACGTCGAAGTTATAGGTGCGGAACCCGTCCCAGTTAATCAGCGACTGCGGTTTGCTGCTGGCGGGGTCAATCTGGTTAAACTGCCCGGCTGAGCATTCGAGCCACTCCTTGACCTCTTTACCGCTTACCTTCATCACCACCAGCGTGTTCGGGTAGAGATAGAGGTCGGCGGCGTTACGGAAGGTGAGCTGGCCTTTTTCCACTTCGACAAAGCTTGCTGGATCGTTTTTACGCCCGCCTACTTTAAACGGCGCGGCGGCGGAGAGTACCGGCAGTTTAGCCAGATCCGGATCGCCCTGGATGTAGTGCTCGACATAGGCCTTTTGCGCCATGTTGACCACCTGCACCGTCGGGTCGTCCTGCACCAGCGCCAGGTAGCTGTACATGTTGTCGGCGGACTTGCCGATAGGCTTGCTGACGAATTCGCGTGTGGCGTCGTGATCGGCTTTCAGCACCGCCACCATTTTACTATCTTCCGCCGCCAGCGACTTTTTCGCTACCGCGTCGTAAATAGGTCGCGCTTCGGCTTTGGCCTGAGCCACTTGCCATTTACCGCTATCGTTATTCAGCACTAAATCGACCACCCCGAGATGATCGCCCCACATTCCCGGCATCACCGCCGGGATCCCGTTCAGCGTACCTTTGGCGATATCTGCGCCTTTAATGGTGGCGAAGTCTTTACCGGGGAACACCGCGTGGGCGTGGCCGAACATGATGGCGTCAACGCCGGGTACCTGGCTTAAGTAGTAGACCGAGTTTTCCGCCATTGCCTGATACGGATCGGCGGAGAGCCCTGAATGCGCGACCACCACGACCACATCAGCGCCTTTCGCGCGCATCTCCGGCACGTACTTGCGCGCGGTTTCGGTGATGTCGTTGACCTTCACCTTGCCGTTGAGGTTGGCTTTATCCCAGGTCATGATCTGCGGCGGCACAAAACCGATGTAGCCGATGCGCAGGGTATGGGGCTGACCATCGCTATCCTGAACCTGGGTATCCTGAATCAGGTAGGGCGTAAACATCGGTTTCCCGGTTTTTACATCAATAATATTGGCATTAACGTAAGGGAACTTCGCCCCGGCTAGCGCTTTATGCAGGAAGTCGAGGCCATAGTTAAATTCATGGTTGCCCAGGTTGCCGACGGCGTAATTCAGGGTGTTCATCGCCTTGTAAACCGGATGCACATCCCCCTCTTTGAGCCCTTTTGCCGCCATATAGTCGCCCAGTGGACTACCCTGAATAACATCACCGTTATCCACCAGCACGCTGTTTTTCGCTTCCGCGCGGGCTTGTTCAATCAGGCTGGCGGTTCTGACCAGGCCGAATTTTTCCGTCGCGGCATCTTTGTAGTAATCGAAATCCATCATATTGCTGTGCAGATCGGTGGTTTCCATGATCCGCAGGTCGACCGTCGCCGCGTTGACGCTGGCCGCCACCAGCGTGGCCAGCAGCGTTGCGCTAAACTTAATCATCAGAGGCGTCCTTTTTTATGAGCAATGGCACAAAAGAAAATGTATTTACATTCTGTTGCTTACAGAATTGTGAATTCTGCCAGAAAAGCGTGAATGGAAACCGCTAGTGTTATCACAGATAGCGGAACTGGTGATGATGCGATATAAATAAAACAACGAGTTAACGCCACTGTAACCAGAAGAGGTGGAGAATGTTAGAACAAGTATGTCAGCTTGCACGGACCGCGGGCGATGCCATCATGGATGTCTACGATGGGAACCAGCCGATGGATGTGAGCAGCAAAAAGGATGATTCTCCGGTTACCGCGGCGGATATCGCCGCGCATAAAGTCATTGTCAGCGGCCTGCAGGCGCTGGATGCCACAATCCCCATCCTCTCCGAAGAGGATCCGCCGGCGTGGGAAGTGCGTCAGCACTGGCAGCGCTACTGGCTGGTCGACCCGCTGGACGGCACCAAAGAATTTATCAAGCGCAATGGCGAATTCACCGTTAATATCGCGCTGATTGAAAACGGTAAACCGACGCTGGGCGTGGTGTACGCACCGGTGATGAAAGTGATGTACAGCGCGCAAAATGGCAAGGCGTGGAAAGAAGAGTGTGGCGTGCGCAAGCAGATTCAGGTTCGCGATGCTCGCCCGCCGCTGGTGGTGATTAGCCGCTCCCATAGTAATGACCCGGAGCTGCAGGAGTATCTGGAGCAACTGGGCGAGCACCAGACCACCTCAATCGGTTCGTCGCTGAAATTCTGCCTGGTGGCGGAAGGCCAGGCGCAGCTCTATCCGCGCTTCGGGCCGACCAGCACCTGGGACACCGCTGCCGGTCATGCGATCGCGGTAGCCGCCGGGGCGCATGTTCACGACTGGCAAGGCAAAACTCTTGACTACACGCCGCGTGAATCCTTCCTCAACCCCGGCTTCCGGGTCTCTATTTATTAAGCAGCTTATGCAGCAGGTCGACGACCTGCTGCACCTCTTGCTGGGTCAGCGCGCCGTCTTTTGCCCACTGAACACGGCCGTTTTTATCTAACACCACAATTGCCGAACTGCCTTCATCGAGCTGCCAGGCTTTGCGCGCGAGGCCATTGCTGTCGACGATAAACTGCGACCACGGATAGAGCTGCTTGTTGCTCTCGATGCTGCTGCGCACGAACATCCCGGAGCCGGGGATCGCGTCGTCGGTATTGACGATGGTGGTGGTCTGGTAGCGGTCGTGCGGCAGGCCAGCCGCCTTAATCGCCTCAATCAGATTGGCATTTTTCTCTTTTGCCGAGGTGCGCCCGGCAATATGCTGGATGACGCGCACTTTTCCCGCCAGCTGCGAGCTATTCCAGTTTTTGTAGCTAAACTTATCGTTATTCAGTATCAGTTCTCCGCGATCGGCGATGCCTACCGGCGCGACGCGCTGACCATCGACAAAATTATGCGCCGAAGCCATAAGCGGTAACAGGAGGGCGGAAACCGCCAGCAACTTACGTAGGGTCATGAGATATCCTTTTTTATATGCAGGTGATCCGACCACTTGGTCTTGTTTAATGATAAGTGCGAATTGTCGCCATTACCCGCAAGCGTGATGCCAGTTTGCGTGCCAACGCACACATTCAATAAAAAACGGAAACTTATACTAACAACTACGTATGCCTGAAACGAAAATTCTGAATTATTGTCATCAAAGGGTAAAAAAACTTCTACAGACTGGGTGACTTCGGAAATCTGGACTATAGTTTTAGGGCATTAAAATTTGCGCTCCCGATACGCGGGCTAACTGTGGCACCGCAGGAGCGTAACCCTGGCAGGAGACAACAATGAAAATTTTCCAACGCTACAATCCGCTGCAAGTGGCGAAGTACGTGAAGATCCTGTTTCGTGGACGGTTGTACATCAAGGACGTTGGCGCTTTTGAATTTGATAAGGGCAAAATCCTTATCCCGAAGGTTAAGGACAAGCTGCATTTCTCAGTGATGTCCGAAGTCAATCGTCAGGTTATGCGTCTGCAAACTGAGACCGCATAACGTGGTATGACGGCACGAAAAAAAACGGCTCCCGATGGGAGCCGTTGATGTTTTCAGGGCCGCTTACGCCGCGCCTTTTTCTTTCTTCGCCGCTTCTTCGATATCAGGCAGTTTCGGTACCAGCACCGTTGGTTTGTTGTCGATACGGGTAACCAGTAGTTGGTCGATACGGTAGTTATCGATATCCACCACTTCAAACTTGTAGCCAGAGAACTTCACCGCATCGGTGCGTTTCGGGATCTTACGCAGCATGAACATCATAAAGCCGCCGATGGTCTCGTAATTATCGGACTGCGGGAATTCATCGATATCCAGCACGCGCATTACGTCGTCGATCGGCGTCCCGCCGTCAATTAACCATGAGTTCTCATCGCGGGCGACGATTTGCTCTTCCAGCCCCTGGCCGACCAGGTCGCCCATCAGGGTGGTCATGACGTCGTTGAGAGTGATAATCCCCACCACCAGCGCGTATTCGTTCATGATCACCGCGAAGTCTTCGCCGGCGGTTTTAAAGCTTTCCAGCGCTTCAGAGAGCGTCAGGGTATCCGGCACGATCAGCGTATTGCGGATCTGCACGCCGCCGGTTAACACCAGGCTCTGATTTGCCAGCACGCGGTTCAGCAGGTCTTTTGAATCGACGTAGCCGATGATGTGATCGATATCCTCGTTACATACCAGGAACTTGGAGTGCGGATGTTCCGCCACTTTATTCTTCAGGCTCTGCTCGTCTTCGTGTAAATCGAACCAAATCACGTTTTCGCGCGGCGTCATCGAAGAGGGGACGGTACGGGATTCCAGCTCAAAGACGTTTTCAATTAATTCGTGTTCCTGTTTACGCAGCACCCCGGCCAGCGCGCCGGCTTCCACCACCGCGTAGATATCATCGGAGGTGATGTCGTCTTTACGCACCATCGGGATTTTAAACAAGCGGAAGATGTTGTTCGCCATGCCGTTAAACAGCCACACCAGCGGGCGGAAGACCAGTAAACAGAAGCGCATCGGGTTGATGATGCGCAAAGCCACGGCTTCTGGCGCAATCATACCGATGCGTTTCGGCGTCAGGTCAGCAAACAGGATGAACAAGCTGGTGACCAGGGTGAAAGAGAAAATAAAGCTCAGCTGCTCGGAAAGCTCCGGCGACATGTAGCGGCTCAATACGCTGTGAAACGCGGGTGAAAATGCGGCATCGCCGACGATACCACCCAGAATGGCCACGGCGTTGAGGCCGATCTGCACGACGGTGAAGAAGGTGCCAGGGTTTTCCTGCATTTTGAGAACGCGCTGCGCATTCACATTGCCTTCATCAGCCAGCAATTTGAGTTTGATTTTACGTGATGCGGCCAGTGAGATTTCAGAGATCGAAAAAAATGCACTGACGGCAATAAGGAAAAGTATTACTAAAATACTGTTTAACATATCTTTTCTGACCGTTGAGGCCAGATCCTCGGAAGGGAAGTGGATAACTCTTTTAATGTGGAATACATAAAAAACCGGTCCGAAGGCGCTGGACCGGCTATGACACAGCGTAGTATAGCGTAAATGTCTGTAAAGCCACCAGAGCGATAATTATTCTCGCCAGCGGCCTCTTCTACAGGATTACGCCTGCGGAGGGAGGCAAACGCCAATCCCGCCGATACCGCAGTAGCCGTACGGATTTTTGTGCAGGTACTGCTGATGATCGTCCTCGGCATAGTAGAACGGTTTTGCCGTGGCGATTTCAGTGGTGATCTCGCGGGTATCGTTGGCGTCGCGCATCGCTGCCTGGTAACGCAGCATGCTGGCCTGCGCCGCTTCAAGCTGTTCCGGCGTCAGCGGGTAGATAGCCGAACGGTACTGCGTGCCGTGGTCGTTACCCTGCTGCATCCCTTGCGCTGGATCGTGGTTCTCCCAGAAAACCTGCAGCAGTTGTTCATAGCTGATGACCTGCGGGTCATATACCACGCGCACCGCTTCCGCATGCCCGGTATCGCCGCTGCACACTTCACGATAGGTAGGGTTTGGCGTGTAGCCGCCGGTATAGCCCGCCGCGGTGCTGTAGACCCCCGGCAATTGCCAGAACAGACGCTCGACGCCCCAGAAGCAGCCCATCGCGAACAGCGCTACCTCCATTCCTTCAGGAACGTTGGTCATTGAGTGGCCGTTAACGGCGTGGAGTGTTGCTACCGGCATCGGCGTGTTGCGCCCCGGCAGCGCATCCGCCTGGGCGACAAGATGCGTTTTATCAAATAGACTCACGGTTGGCCTCGCAATTTGTGGTTAAGGTTGTAACGTCGCGTATCTTTTTAGACAATAAACACGCTCAATACGTCTAAATTTAAACATAAGAATTATTTGGGTTACCGTCACTTTTTCAACCCTTAGTTGTTAGGGTTTTGTTAAGCCGTGGAGCGGCACTTGCGTTTCCTTCGGGGGGAAACAAGGATATTCAGGAGAACACGTGCAACAAATCCGCCAGATATGCGTTACCAGCCTTTTGCTGGTCAGCGGGGTCGCCAGCGCAGCGAATGTGCGTTTGCAGGTTGAGGGGTTATCCGGGGAACTGGAAAAAAACGTCCGCGCCCAACTATCCACGATCCAGAGCGATGAGGTCACGCCGGACCGTCGTTTTCGCGCGCGCGTCGATGACGCCATCCGCGAGGGCCTGAAAGCGCTGGGTTACTATGAACCCACCATCGATTTCGATCTGCGTCCGCCGCCCAAAAAAGGGCGTCAGGTGCTGATTGCCAAAGTGACTCCCGGCGAGCCGGTGCGCATTGGCGGCACCGAGGTGATCCTGCGCGGCGGCGCGCGCACCGACCGCGATTACCTGGATCTGCTGAAAACGCGTCCGGCAATTGGCACGGTGCTCAATCACAGTGATTATGACGGCTTCAAAAGCTCGCTCACCAAGGTGGCGCTGCGCAAAGGCTATTTCGATAGCGAGTTCAATAAAAGCCAGCTCGGCGTGTCGCTCGATCGCCATCAGGCTTTCTGGGACATTGACTACAACAGCGGCGAGCGCTACCGCTTTGGCCCGGTAAGCTTTACCGGTTCGCAGATCCGCGAAGAGTACCTGCAAAACCTGGTGCCCTTTAAACAGGGTGATTATTACACCTCGCAGGATTTGGCGGAGCTGAACCGCCGCCTGGCGGCGACCGGCTGGTTTAACTCGGTGGTCGTCGCGCCGCAGTTTGATAAATCACGTAAAACCAAGGTGCTGCCTCTGCAGGGCGTCGTTTCGCCACGCAAAGAGAACACCGTGGAAACCGGGGTCGGCTATTCGACAGACGTCGGGCCGCGCGTGAAAGCAACGTGGAAAAAGCCGTGGATGAACTCCTACGGCCACAGCCTGACCTCCAGCGTTAGCCTCTCCGCGCCGGAACAGCAGCTCGATTTCAGCTATAAAGTCCCGCTATTAAAAAGCCCGCTTGAGCAGTATTACCTGATGCAGGGCGGTTTTAAGCGTACCGACCTTAACGATACCAAGGCCGATTCCACCACCCTGGCGCTGTCGCGCTATTGGGAGATGTCGAGCGGCTGGCAGCGCGCGATTAACCTGCGCTGGAGTCTGGACCACTTTACCCAGGCTAACGTCACCAATACCACTATGCTGCTTTATCCCGGCGTCTCGGTAAACCGCACCCGCTCCCGCGGCGGCCTGATGCCGACCTGGGGCGATTCCCAGCGCTATTCGGTGGACTACTCCAACACCATGTGGGGCTCGGACATTAACTTTATCGTCATGCAGGCGCAGGACGTGTGGATCCGCACCCTCTATGACCGCCACCGCTTCGTGGTGCGCGGCAACCTCGGCTGGATTGAAGCCGATGACTTCAGCAAAGTCCCGCCGGATCTGCGTTTCTTCGCCGGTGGCGACCGCAGCATTCGTGGTTATAAATACAAGTCGATCTCGCCGAAAGATGACGACGGCAAGCTGATCGGTGCGTCAAAGCTGGCGACAGGCTCGCTGGAGTATCAATACAACGTCACCGGAAAATGGTGGGGGGCGATGTTTATTGACAGCGGCGAAGCGGTGAGCGACATCCGTAAAAGCGATTTTAAAACCGGCGCGGGCGTCGGCGTGCGCTGGCAATCGCCGGTCGGGCCGATCAAGCTGGATATCGCCAGACCTATCGGCGACAAAGAAGAACACGGTTTACAGTTTTATATCGGTCTGGGGCCTGAATTATGAATTTATGGAAGAAGATAAGCCTCGGCGTATTACTCTTTTTAGTGTTGCTGATTGGCGCGGTCGGCTTTTTAGTCGGCACTACTACCGGTTTGCATCTGGTACTGAAAGCGGCGGACCGCTGGGTGCCGGGGCTGGAGATCGGCAAGGTTACCGGCGGCTGGCGTGACCTGACCTTACAGAACGTACGCTTCGAACAGCCGGGCGTAGCGGTGACGGCCGGCCAGTTCCATCTCGGCGTCAAGCTGCGCTGCCTGTGGGATAGCAGTCTGTGCGTTAACGATATCTCGCTGCGTGATATCTACGTCGCTATCGATACCAAAAAGATGCCGCCTTCGGCGCCGGTAGAGGAAGAAGATTCCGGCCCGCTGAACCTCTCGACGCCATACCCCATTACCCTCAGCCGCGTGGCGCTGCATAACGTCAATGTCAAAATCGACGACACCGCCGTTTCGCTGCGCGATTTCTCCACCGGCCTGAACTGGCAGGAGAAAAACCTGACACTGACGCCGACCTCGCTGCAGGGGTTACTCATCGCCCTGCCGAAGGTGGCGAAAGTGGCGCAGGAGCAGGTTGTGGAGCCGAAAATTGACCATCCGAAACCGGAAGAGAAGCCTCTCGGCGAGACGATGAAAGATCTGTTCTCGCAGCCGGTGCTGCCGGAAATGGTCGATGTGCATCTGCCGCTGAATCTTAATATTCAGGAGTTCCGCGGCGAACAGCTGCGCCTGACCGGCGATACCGATATGACCGTCTACAACCTGCTGCTGAAGGTCAGCAGCATCGACGGGCAGATGAAACTTGATGCGCTGGACGTCGATTCCGACCAGGGCAAGGTTACCGCTTCCGGCACCGCGCAACTGCAGGATAACTGGCCGGTCGATATTACTCTCGACAGCACGCTGAACATCGACCCGCTGAAAGGCGAGAAGGTGAAGCTGAAAGTAGGCGGCGAGCTGCGTAAAAAACTGCAGGTCGGCGTTGATTTAGCCGGCTCGGTGGCCATGACCCTGCGCGCCGAAGCGCAGCTGGCGGAAGCCGGTCTGCCGCTGAATATGGAAGTGAAGAGTAAGCAGCTGTACTGGCCGTTTACCGGCGAGAAACAGTTCCAGGCGGATGATCTGCATCTGAAATTCAGCGGCAAAATGACCGACTACACCATGGCGTTTAGTACCGCGGTGAAAGGACAGTCGCTGCCGCCGGCTAAAATTACCCTTAATGCTAAAGGCAATGAACAGCAGGTGAACCTGGATAAGCTGACCGTAGCGGCGCTGGAGGGGAAAACCGAACTGAAAGCGTTGCTCGACTGGCAGCAGGCGATCAGCTGGCGCGGCGAATTGACCCTCGATGGCATTAATACCGCCAAAGAGGTGCCGGACTGGCCGTCGAAGCTGAACGGGATTATCAAAACCCAGGGTAGCCTGTATGGCAGCAGCTGGCAGATGGCGGTTCCTGAGCTGAAAATTACCGGCAACGTGAAACAGAATAAAGTGGATGTCCACGGCTCGCTGCAGGGTAACAGCTATATGCAGTGGAAAGTGCCTGGACTGCATCTGGCGCTTGGCCCAAACAGCGCCGATGTGAAAGGCGAGCTGGGGGTGAAAGACCTCAATCTCGACGCCACCATCGATGCGCCGCATCTCGATAACGCGTTGCCGGGGCTCGGCGGTACGGCGAAAGGTCTGCTGAAGGTGCGCGGCACCATCGATGCGCCGCAGCTGCTGGCGGATATCACCGCTCGCGCTTTACGCTGGCAGGAACTGACGGTAGCTCAGGTCAACGTCAAAGGCGACGTCAAATCCAGCGACCAGATTGGCGGTAATCTTGACGTACGCGTCGATCGTATCAGCCAGCCGGGCGTTAACATCAGCCTGGTGCAGTTGAATGCCAAAGGGACTGAGAAGCAGCATGATTTACATCTGCGCGTACAGGGCGAGCCGGTGTCTGGCCAGTTGACGCTGGCGGGCAGCTTCGATCGTAAAGAGGAGCGCTGGAAGGGCACCCTGAGCAATACCCGTTTCCAGACGCCGGTCGGGCCGGTAGCGCTGACGCGCAACATTGCGCTGGATTACCGTAATCAGGAACAGAAAATCAGCATCGGGCCACATTGCTGGAGCAACCCGAATGCCGAGCTGTGCGTACCGCAGACCATCGATGCCGGCGCCAGCGGGCGCGCGGTGGTCAATCTCAACCGTTTCGATCTGGCGATGCTGAAGCCGTTTATGCCGGAGGCGACCCAGGCAAGCGGCGTGTTTAGCGGTAACGCCGATGTGAGCTGGGATACCACCAAAGAGGGGCTGCCGCAGGGCAAAGTCACCCTCAGCGGGCGCAACGTCAAAGTCACCCAGACGGTCAACGACGCACCGCTGCCGGTGGCTTTCGATACGCTTAACCTCAGCGCCGACCTGCATAACAACCGGGCGCAGTTGGGCTGGCTGATACGCCTGACCAACAACGGCCAGCTTGATGGCCAGGTGGAGGTGACCGACCCGCAGGGGCGGCGTAACCTGGGCGGCAACGTCAACATTAGCAACTTCTCGCTGGCGATGATTAACCCGATCTTCGCTCGCGGCGAGAAAGCAGAAGGCAAGCTTAATGCCCGTCTGCGTCTGGGCGGCAACTTACAGAGCCCGCAACTGTTTGGTCAGATGCAGTTGAGCGGCGTTGATATCGACGGCAACTTTATGCCGTTTGATATGCAGCCGAGCCAGCTGGCGATGAACTTCAATGGAACGCGTTCGACCCTGCAGGGGACGGTGAATACCAAACAGGGGCAGATTGCGCTGAGCGGCAACGCCGACTGGACGCAAATCGACAACTGGCGCGCGCAGATTGCGGCGAAGGGCAGCCGGGTGCGCATTACCGTGCCGCCGATGGTCCGCCTGGATGTTTCTCCGGACGTGGTGTTTACCGCCACGCCAAGCCTGTTTAACCTCGATGGCCGCGTTGACGTACCTTGGGCGCGTATTGTAGTGAACGAGGTGCCGGAGAGCGCGGTGGGCGTCTCTTCCGATGAGGTGATGCTGGATAAAGATCTGAAGCCGATTAAGCCGCAGAGCGCCGGTATTCCGATCAACAGCAACCTGACGATTCACGTCGGCAACAACGTGCGTCTGGACGCTTTCGGCCTGAAAGCGCGTCTGACCGGCGATCTGAAAGTGGCGCAGGATAAGCAGGGGCTGGGGCTCAATGGCCAGATCAATATTCCGGAAGGTCGTTTCCACGCTTATGGTCAGGATCTGATCGTGCGTAAAGGCGAGCTGCTGTTCTCCGGGCCGCCGGATCAGCCGCTGCTCAATATCGAAGCGATTCGTAACCCGGAAGCCACCGAAGACGACGTGATCGCCGGCGTTCGCGTCACCGGTTCTGCCGATCAGCCGAAGGCCGAGATCTTCTCCGACCCGGCAATGTCGCAGCAGGAAGCGCTTTCTTATCTGTTACGCGGTCAGGGTTTAGGCAGCGAACAGAGCGATAGTGCGGCGATGACCTCAATGCTTATTGGAATGGGGGTTGCACAAAGTGGTCAGGTTGTGGGTAAAATCGGCGAGACGTTTGGCGTAAGCAATTTGGCGCTGGATACCCAGGGGGTAGGCGACTCCTCCCAGGTGGTAGTCAGCGGCTATGTGCTGCCAGGTCTTCAGGTAAAATACGGCGTCGGCATCTTCGACTCTTTGGCGACGCTTACTCTGCGTTATCGCCTGATGCCTAAGCTATATATGGAAGCGGTGTCTGGCGTAGACCAGGCTCTCGATTTGCTCTATCAGTTTGAGTTTTAGCAATGCGAATATTTGTTTACGGCAGTTTACGACGCAAACAAGGCAACAGCCACTGGATGACCAACGCCCAGTTGCTGGGCGCTCATAGTGTCGACGATTATCAGCTGTACAGCCTGGGCCACTATCCAGGCGCGGTGCCGGGCGAGGGCACAGTACATGGTGAAGTGTATCGTATCGACGCATCGACGCTGGCCGAGCTGGATGCGCTGCGCACCAAGGGCGGTGAATACGCGCGCCATCTGATCCAAACGCCTTACGGCAGCGCGTGGATGTATGTCTACCAGCGCTCCGTCGAGGGGTTTGCGCAGATTGAGAGCGGAAACTGGTTGGACAGAGACCAGTAATTGAAAACGGCAACGCCACCTTCGGGTGGCGTTGTTTTTTGGCCGTCTGAAACCAGAACAGGCCCATACAAAAACACCGCCCGGAGGCGGTGTTTTTTATGCTGGATAAACAGAATTACTTCTGTTTAGCGCGCTCGAAGGAAGCAACGATTTCAGCTTTAGCCGCTTCAGCGTTGTCCCAACCGTCGACTTTAACCCACTTGCCTTTTTCCAGATCTTTGTAGTGCTCGAAGAAGTGAGTGATCTGGGCTTTCAGCAGTTCCGGCAGGTCGTTCACATCTTTGATGTGATCGTATTCTTTGCTCAGCTTGGTGTGCGGTACCGCAACCAGCTTGGCATCTTCACCGGACTCGTCGGTCATTTTCAGTACGCCAACCGGACGGCAGCGGATAACTGAACCTGGTTCCAGCGGGTACGGGGTCGGGACCAGCACGTCAACCGGGTCGCCGTCCAGAGACAGGGTGTGGTTGATGTAGCCGTAGTTGCACGGATAGAACATCGCAGTGGACATGAAACGGTCAACAAACAGCGCGCCGCTCTCTTTGTCAACTTCGTATTTGATTGGGTCTGCGTTAGCTGGGATTTCGATAACGACGTAGATGTCTTCCGGCAGCTCTTTGCCCGCAGGTACGTTGAGTAAGCTCATGTCTGTTTCCTTTAAAAATGTTTGGCAAACAAGTGCCCGGTATTATAGCCAACTCACATCGAATGTCTTCGCTTCTTTTTGCCTTGATACAGGGGGAAGCGTCTGAATTTCTCTTCCTCAGATAACCCTAAAATCCATAAAGATAGCCACATTCTGAATAAATTTGTGTAACCGTTTTCAATGTCACAAGCCGCGGTTATCCAGAAGGCAAATTTTCGTCATTGGCGCAGGGCATGCCGTTGGGCGGGAAGCCTTATCGCCGCTCAGCTCAGACAAATTGCACCACTTAACATTTTATTTACTTTTTCGAAGTGTGATGTAACGCATTCAGTTACATAACGGATTGTCTATAGTTTGTTCGCAGGTGAGCATTTAACCAACAATAACCCTACGAGGAACATCTTATGTGGAAGCGCTTACTTCTCGTCACCGCGGTTTCGGCAGCTATGTCGTCTATGGCGATGGCCGCCAACCTGACCGTAGGATTTTCGCAGGTCGGCTCTGAATCGGGCTGGCGCGCGGCCGAAACGAATGTTGCTAAGGAAGAAGCGGCGAAGCGTGGTATCACCCTGAAGATTGCCGACGGTCAGCAAAAACAGGAAAACCAGATTAAAGCCGTGCGCTCGTTCATTGCCCAGGGCGTGGACGCGATCTTTATCGCGCCGGTGGTGGCGACCGGCTGGGAGCCGGTGCTAAAAGAAGCGAAAGAGGCCAATATCCCAGTGTTCCTCCTCGACCGTTCGATCGACGTTAAAGATAAGTCGCTGTATATGACCACCGTCACCGCCAACAACGTGCTGGAAGGCCAACTGATTGGCGACTGGTTGGTGAAAACCGTCGATGGCAAACCGTGTAACGTCGTAGAGCTACAGGGCACCGTGGGCGCCAGCGTCGCTATCGATCGTAAGAAAGGCTTCGCCGAGGCGATTGCCAAAGCGTCCAACATCAAGATTATCCGCTCGCAGTCCGGCGACTTCACCCGCAGTAAGGGGAAAGAGGTGATGGAGAGCTTTATCAAGGCGGAGAATAACGGCAAGAACATCTGCATGGTCTACGCCCATAACGATGACATGGTCATTGGCGCGATTCAGGCCATCAAAGAGGCCGGTCTGAAGCCGGGCAAAGATATCCTCACCGGGTCTATCGACGGCGTGCCGGATATCTATAAAGCCATGATCGCCGGCGAGGCGAATGCCAGCGTTGAGCTGACGCCGAATATGGCCGGTCCGGCGTTTGATGCGCTGGAAAAATACAAAAAAGACGGCACCCTGCCTGAGAAGCTGACCATTACCAAATCGACCCTTTACCTGCCGGATACGGCAAAAGAAGAGTTAGAGAAGAAAAAAAATATGGGTTACTGAGCCTTCATGAAAATGCCGGGGGCGCTACGCTTGCCCGGCCTACATTTCGCTCTTTTGTAGGCCGGATAAGCGCAGCGCCATCCGGCGTGATGCAGGGGGAACCATGACCAGCGACCAACACCAGGAGATCCTTCGTACCGAAGGACTCAGCAAATTCTTCCCCGGCGTGAAGGCGCTGGATAACGTCAATTTCAGCCTGCGGCGTGGCGAAATCATGGCCCTGCTGGGCGAAAACGGCGCCGGAAAATCGACGCTGATTAAAGCGCTTACCGGCGTGTATCATGCCGACCGCGGGGCGATTTGGCTGGAAGGGCAGCAAATATCGCCGAAAAACACCGCCCACGCTCAGCAGTTGGGTATCGGTACCGTCTACCAGGAAGTTAACCTGCTGCCGAATATGTCGGTGGCGGATAATTTGTTTATTGGTCGCGAGCCGAAGCGCTTTGGCCTGCTGCGGCGCAAAGAGATGGAAAAGCGCGCCACCGCGCTGATGGCCTCTTACGGCTTCTCGCTCGACGTGCGCGAACCGCTGAACCGTTTTTCGGTGGCGATGCAGCAAATCGTCGCCATCTGCCGGGCCATCGACCTGTCGGCGAAAGTGTTGATCCTCGATGAACCAACCGCCAGCCTGGACACTCAGGAAGTGGAGATGCTGTTCACCCTGATGCGCCAGCTGCGCGATAACGGCGTCAGCCTGATTTTCGTGACCCACTTTCTCGACCAGGTCTATGCCGTCAGCGACCGTATTACCGTGCTGCGCAACGGCAGCTTCGTCGGCTGTCGGGAGACCCGCGAGCTGCCGCAAATCGACCTGGTCAAAATGATGCTGGGGCGCGAGCTGGACCATCAGGCGCTGCAGCGCGCCGGGCGCACGCTGCTTAGCGATAAGCCGGTGGCGGCGTTTGAAGATTTTGGCAAGAAGGGCACGATTGCGCCGTTTACTCTGCAGGTGCGGCCGGGCGAGATCGTCGGCCTGGCCGGGCTGTTGGGATCCGGGCGCACCGAAACGGCGGAGGTCATTTTTGGCATCAAGCCCGCCGACAGCGGTAAAGCGTGGATCAAGGGCAAGCCGCAAACGCTGCGCTCGCCGCATCAGGCTTCCTGCCTCGGCATTGGCTTCTGTCCGGAAGATCGTAAAACTGACGGCATCATCGCCGCTGCTTCGGTGCGGGAAAATATCGTGCTGGCGCTGCAGGCGCAGCGCGGCTGGCTGCGGCCGATCCCGCGCCGTGAACAGCATGAGATCGCCGAACGTTTTATTCGCCAGCTCGGGATTCGCACTCCCAGCGCTGAACAACCGATCGAATTTCTCTCCGGCGGCAACCAGCAGAAGGTATTGCTGTCGCGCTGGCTGCTTACCAAACCCCAATTCCTGATCCTCGATGAGCCGACGCGCGGTATCGACGTCGGCGCCCACGCCGAGATTATTCGCCTGATAGAAACCCTCTGCGCCGATGGCCTGGCGCTGCTGGTTATCTCCTCCGAACTGGAAGAGCTGGTGGGCTACGCCGACCGGGTGATCATCATGCGCGATCGCCAGCAGGTGGCGGAAATCCCGCTTGCCGAGCTATCGGTCCCGGCGATCATGAACGCGATTGCGGCATAAGGAGCCCAGCATGATGCCCAGAACCGTACCACAAAGCGGACAGCCAAAACGGCGCTTTAGCTGGCCGAAAGGGATGCCGCAAATTATCGCTCTCCTGCTGGTATTAGCGGTGGATAGCCTGGTGGCGCCGCATTTCTTCCAGGTGCTGCTGCAGGATGGGCGGCTGTTTGGCAGCCCGATTGACATTCTCAACCGCGCGGCGCCGGTGGCGCTGCTGGCGATTGGCATGACGCTGGTCATCGCCACCGGCGGCATCGATCTGTCAGTCGGCGCGGTGATGGCTATCGCCGGGGCGACCGCCGCCTCAATGACCGTCGCCGGGCACAGCCTGCCGGTGGTGCTGCTCGCCGCATTGGGCGCAGGCGCGCTGGCCGGCCTGTGGAACGGCATTCTGGTGGCCGTGCTGAAGATCCAGCCTTTTGTGGCCACGCTTATCCTGATGGTCGCCGGGCGCGGCGTCGCGCAGCTGATTACCTCCGGGCAGATAGTCACCTTTGATTCACCGGCGCTTTCCTGGCTCGGCAGCGGCTCCCTGTTGCTGCTGCCGACGCCGGTGATTATTGCCGTCGCAACGCTACTGTTGTTCTGGCTGTTTACCCGCCGGACCGCGCTCGGCATGTTTATTGAGGCGGTGGGGATCAATATCCGTGCGGCAAAGAATGCCGGGGTGAATACCCGCATCGTGGTGATGCTGGCCTATGTACTAAGCGGTATTTGCGCGGCGATTGCCGGCATTATCGTGGCGGCGGATATCCGCGGCGCCGACGCCAACAACGCCGGATTGTGGCTGGAGCTGGACGCCATCCTGGCGGTGGTGATCGGCGGCGGTTCGCTAATGGGCGGGCGCTTTAATCTGCTGCTGTCGGTGGTGGGGGCGTTGATTATCCAGGGGATGAACACCGGGATTTTACTCTCCGGTTTCCCGCCGGAGCTCAACCAGGTGGTGAAAGCTGTGGTGGTGCTGTGCGTACTGATCGTTCAGTCGCCGCGCTTTATCGGTCTACTGAAAGGGGTACGCGGCCGTGATAAAACGTAATTTACCTTTGATGATCACCCTCGCGGTATTCGTGCTGGGTTATCTCTACTGCCTGACCCAGTTTCCGGGTTTTGCTTCGACGCGGGTGATTTGCAATATCCTGACCGATAACGCTTTCCTTGGGATCATCGCCGTCGGCATGACCTTCGTGATCCTCAGCGGCGGTATCGATCTGTCGGTCGGGTCGGTGATTGCCTTCACCGGCGTGTTTCTTGCCAAAGCGATCGGCTTTTGGGGGATCTCGCCGCTGCTGGCCTTTCCGCTGGTACTGGCCATGGGCTGCGCCTTCGGCGCGTTTATGGGATTGCTGATCGATGCGCTGAAAATTCCGGCATTTATCATCACCCTCGCCGGTATGTTTTTCCTGCGCGGCGTGAGCTATCTGGTCTCGGAAGAGTCGATTCCTATTAACCATCCGCTGTATGACACTCTGTCCGGGCTGGCGTGGACCATCCCCGGCGGCGGCCGCCTGAGCGCGATGGGGCTGCTGATGCTGCTGGTGGTGGTGCTGGGAATTTTCCTCGCCCATCGTACCCGCTTTGGCAACCAGGTTTATGCTATCGGCGGCAACGCCACGTCGGCCAATTTGATGGGCATTTCCACGCGTAGCACCACCATTCGCATCTATATGCTGTCGACCGGCCTGGCGACGCTTGCCGGCATTGTCTTCTCTATCTACACCCAGGCGGGCTACGCGCTGGCGGGCGTCGGCGTGGAACTAGATGCCATCGCTTCGGTGGTGATAGGCGGCACGCTGCTGAGCGGCGGCGTCGGAACGGTACTGGGGACGCTGTTCGGCGTGGCGATTCAGGGGCTTATTCAGACCTACATCAACTTTGACGGTACGCTCAGTTCATGGTGGACGAAGATTGCCATCGGCATTCTGCTGTTTATCTTCATTGCGCTGCAGCGCGGGCTGACGGTGCTGTGGGAAAATCGCCAGAATGCGGCGGTGACTCGCGTGGGTGGGGTGGTGAATCGCTGACAGGGAACTCCCTTCCCGCAGGGCGGGAAGGGAAGGCAGAAATTAAGCGTCCGGGAACTCTTTAATGAAGTTCTCGACGTCTTCTACCATGTGGTCGTTGCCGACGAAGAACGAACGGCGCTGGTGCAGGCTTTCCGGGATGATATCGAGAATACGCTCTTTACCATCGCTGGCTTTGCCGCCAGCCTGTTCCGCCAGCATCGCCATCGGGTTGCATTCGTACAGTAAACGCAGTTTACCTTGCGGGTGGCTGGCGGTGCTTGGATACAGGTAGATGCCGCCTTTCAGCAGATTACGGTGGAAGTCAGCCACCAGAGAACCGATATAGCGCGAGGTGTACGGGCGCTGGGTCTCTTTATCTTCTTCCTGACAGTACTTGATGTACTTCTTCACGCCCATCGGGAACTTGATGTAGTTGCCTTCGTTGATGGAGTAGGTTTTGCCTTTCTCCGGGAAGCGCATCCGCTCCTGGCTCAGGCAGAAGACGCCGAGTGACGGGTCGTAAGTAAAGGCGTGCACGCCGCAGCCGGTGGTGTAGACCAGCATGGTGGAGGAGCCGTAAACCACATAACCCGCGGCAACCTGTTTGTTACCCGGCTGCAGGAAGTCTTCTTCGGTGACCGGCGTACCGACCGGCGTGACGCGGCGGTAGATAGAAAAGATAGTCCCCACGGAGACGTTAACGTCAATGTTGGAGGAGCCATCCAGCGGATCCATCAGCACAACGTATTTGGCGTGTTCGCACCCTTCGAAGACCACGATTTCATCTTCTTCTTCCGAGGCGATACCGGCGACGATATCACGTGCGCGCAGTGCAGCTTTTAATTTTTCATTCGCGAACAGGTCCAGCTTCTGCTGAACTTCACCCTGAACGTTTTCCGCACCGCTGGCACCCAGGATATCGACCAGACCGGCCTTATTGATATCGCGGTGGATGATCTTGGCGCCCAGTTTTATTGCCGACAACAAAGCAGTCAGCTCACCGGTAGCGTGGGAGAACTCGTGCTGCTTTTCGACAATAAATTCACCTAACGTTTTCATAACTCGTTCCCTGCATTTTTATGTTGAGTAAAACGAACGCAACAATCTTAACAAATAATAAAAAAACTGCGCACAGGTGAATCGCGCCAGCAAATGCAGATTTGCCTGAAATGCATTTCTCAGGGGGCATACATATGGGTAAAATGCGGGTCAGATTAATGAGGGAAGTAACGAATGCGCATTCATATTTTAGGAATCTGTGGCACGTTTATGGGGGGGCTGGCAATGCTGGCACGTTCCCTCGGGCATCAAGTAACCGGCTCGGATGCTAACGTTTATCCGCCAATGAGCACCCTGCTGGAAAACCAGGGCATCGATCTGATTCAGGGCTACGACGCCAGCCAACTGGACCCGCAGCCGGACCTGGTGATTATTGGTAACGCCATGACCCGCGGTAATCCGTGCGTCGAAGCGGTGCTGGAAAACAACATTCCGTACATGTCCGGTCCGCAGTGGCTGCACGATTTCGTGCTGCGCGACCGCTGGGTGCTGGCCGTCGCCGGTACCCACGGTAAAACTACCACCGCCGGTATGGCGACGTGGATCCTCGAAGCCTGCGGCTATAAGCCGGGCTTCGTTATCGGCGGCGTACCGGGGAACTTCGAAGTTTCCGCACGCCTGGGCGATAGCCCGTTCTTCGTGATTGAAGCCGACGAATATGACTGCGCCTTCTTCGACAAGCGTTCTAAGTTCGTTCACTACTGCCCGCGCACGCTGATCCTCAATAACCTTGAGTTTGACCACGCGGATATCTTTGACGACCTGAAAGCGATTCAGAAACAGTTCCACCACCTGGTGCGCATCGTGCCGGGCAAAGGCAAGATTATTCTGCCGGAGAGCGACATCAACCTGAAGCAGGTGATGGCGATGGGCTGCTGGAGCGAACAGGAGCTGGTGGGCGAGCAGGGGCACTGGCAGGCGAAGAAACTCAACGCCGATGCCTCGCAGTGGGAAGTCCTGCTCGACGGCGAAAAGGTCGGCGAGGTGAACTGGGCGCTGGTCGGCGAGCATAATATGCATAACGGCCTGATGGCGATTGCCGCGGCGCGTCATGTCGGCGTGGTGCCGGCGGATGCCGCTAACGCGCTGGGCAGCTTTATCAACGCCCGTCGCCGCCTTGAGCTGCGCGGCGAAGCCAACGGCGTGACCGTCTACGACGATTTTGCCCACCATCCGACGGCCATTCTCGCGACGCTGCAGGCGCTGCGCGGCAAAGTCGGCGGCACCGCGCGTATTCTGGCGGTGCTGGAGCCACGTTCCAACACCATGAAAATGGGCGTCTGTAAAGACGATCTGGCGCCGTCTCTGGGCCGCGCCGATGAAGTCTTCCTGCTACAGCCGCAGCATATCCCATGGCAGGTGGCGGAAGTGGCGGAAGCCTGCGTACAGCCGGCGCACTGGAGCGCCGACGTCGATACGCTGGTGGATATGATCGTGAAAACCGCGCATCCGGGTGACCATATTCTGGTGATGAGTAACGGCGGCTTTGGCGGCATTCATCAGAAGCTGCTGGATAAACTGGCGCAAAAAGCGGCCGCGGCAGAGTAAACGCGAACGCTTCCGGTTACTGCCCTCCGCGTGAGGGCAGTTTTGTTTTCGCCACCAGGGATTGTGTGATGCTGACCTGTGAAAGAGTACTTTCTACCGATTCGCCCCATTTCGCCGCGCTTGACGCGCTGTACGCCCGCGCCTTTCCATGGCACGAACAGCGCGAAAGCGACGCCAAACTTCAGGCGCTGAGCAACCCGCACTATGCGCTGGAAGCGTGGTTTGATGACGGGGGATTTATTGGCCTGAGCGGCTGCTGGCAGTTTGCCGGTTATAGCTATATCGAACATCTGGCGATTGACGACACCCTGCGTTCGCGCGGCTATGGCAAACAGCTGCTGGCGCAGATCCTGACGCGTGCGCCGCTGACTATTCTGGAAATCGATCCGCTCACCAGCGAAATCGCCCATAAGCGGCTGCGTTTTTATCAGTCGATGGGATTCCATGCCAATACCTGGGCGCACCGCCATCCGACCTATCATCAAGGGATCGACGATCATGAACTGCTGGTATTGAGCTATCCGCAACCGATTGATGCGGCGCAGTATCAGCAGTTTGCCGAGGATTTAGGGCGTGAGGTGATGGGGTAGCCCGGATAAGGCGCAACGCGCCGCCATCCGGGAGATGGCGGTTAGCGTGGGGACTAGCCTTCGTTTTCGGCCAGTTCGCGCAGATACTGGAAGATCAGGCGCGCGGATTTCGGCGGCTTGTTGCCTTCTTTCTCTTTCTTGGCATTGCGGATCAGTGAGCGCAGCTGCTGACGGTCAGCGTCTGGCCACAGGTTCAATACCTCTACGACAGCATCATCGCCATTATCAATCAGGCGATCGCGGATTTGTTCCAGCTTATGGAACAGCGCAACCTGCTGGTTGTGACGGTTCTTCAGCTTATCCAGCGCCTGGCGAATCGGATCGACGTCGCGGTTACGCAGCATTTTACCAATCAGCTGCAGCTGGCGGCGGCGGCCTTCTTTCTTGATACGCTGGGCGAGTTCAATGGCGTCGCGCAGGTCGGTATCGAGCGGCAGCTTATCCAGCGCGTTCTTACCAAGGTCTACCATTTCCGCGCCAAGACGCTTCAGTTCTTCCGCATCGCGCTTAATTTCACTCTTGCTGACCCAGATAATTTCATCATCTTCATCTTCAACGTCATCACCGGGCACGTCGTCGAGCCAGTCTTCGGGCTGCTTTGTCATCTCAGGCTCCTTAAAAAAGAGGCTAATGTTACCAGTTAAGGCGCGCACTGAAAAACGGTTCTCTGTTAGACTTCAGTTAACTCCTTCTTACATTATGGCATTAGCAATGAAAGTCATCTCTCAAGTTGCACAGCAGCGTAAGACGCTGGAAGAAGCCGTTAGTACGGCACTGGAACTGGCGGCAGGCAAATCCGACGGTGCGGAAGTCTCCGTCAGCAAGACCACCGGCATCGGCGTCAGCACCCGCTACGGTGAGGTGGAGAATGTTGAATTCAATAGCGACGGCGCGCTCGGCATCACCGTTTATCATCAAAACCGTAAAGGCAGCGCCTCTTCGACCGACCTGAGCCCGGACGCTATCGCCCGTACCGTGCAGGCGGCGCTGGATATCGCGCGTTACACCTCGCCGGACCCGTTTGCCGGCGTGGCGGATAAAGAACTGCTGGCCTTTGACGCCCCGGATCTGGACCTGTTCCATCCGGCGGAGGTCTCCCCCGATGAAGCCATCGAGCTGGCGGCCCGCGCCGAGCAGGCCGCCCTGCAGGCCGACAAACGTATCACCAATACCGAAGGCGGCAGCTTCAACAGCCACTATGGAATTAAAGTGTTCGGTAACAGCTATGGCATGCTCCAGAGCTATTGCTCTACCCGCCACTCGCTCTCCAGCTGCGTGATTGCCGAAGAAAACGGCGATATGGAACGCGACTACGCCTACACCATTGGCCGCGCCCTTGGCGATTTACAGACCCCGGAGTGGGTCGGCAACGAATGCGCCCGCCGCACTTTGTCGCGCCTGGCGCCGCGTAAGCTGTCGACGATGAAAGCGCCGGTTATCTTCGCCAACGAAGTGGCTACCGGGCTGTTTGGCCACCTGGTTGGGGCGATCGCCGGCGGCGCGGTCTACCGTAAATCGACCTTCCTCCTCGACTCCCTCGGCAAACAGATCCTGCCGGAGTGGCTGACCATCGAAGAACATCCGCATCTGCTGAAGGGGCTGGCTTCCACGCCGTTCGACAGCGAAGGCGTGCGCACCGAACGTCGCGACATCATCAAAGACGGCGTGCTGACCCAGTGGCTGCTGACTAACTACTCCGCGCGCAAGCTGGGTATGAAAAGCACAGGCCACGCCGGCGGCATCCATAACTGGCGCATCAACGGCCGCGGCCTGAGTTTTGCAAAGATGCTTAAAGAGATGGGCACCGGGCTTGTGGTCACCGAATTGATGGGGCAGGGTGTCAGTGGCGTGACCGGCGACTACTCGCGCGGCGCATCCGGTTTCTGGGTAGAAAACGGCGAGATTCAGTATCCGGTCAGTGAGATCACCATCGCCGGAAATCTGAAAGAAATGTGGCGTAATATTGTCACCGTCGGCGACGATATCGAAACGCGCAGCAATATTCAGTGTGGTTCCGTGCTGCTGCCGGAGATGAAAATCGCCGGTCAATGACCTGTGTGCCGGGCGCGTCCTGCCGCGCCCGCTTGATATCTTCATAATAAAAAGGAAGTGAGCAATGCGTAAAAAACTGTTAGCGATGCTGGCCGTCTCTGCTTTTGCGCTCGGTTCGGCATCGGCGTTCGCCGACCTTGGCGAAGACATGGACACCCTTGCGGAAAACCTGCAGGTGGTACAGAAAACCTCAGACATTGGCGAGCTGAAAGCGGCGCTGAATAAGATGCGTACCGCTGCGGTTGACGCCCAGAAAGAGACGCCGCCAAAACTGGAAGGCAAAGCGGCCGATAGCCCGGAGATGAAAGATTTCCGCCACGGTCTGGAGACGTTGGTCGGCCAGATCGACGGCG
Source organism: Klebsiella sp. 141161 (assembly GCF_050600815.1). Lineage (NCBI taxonomy): Bacteria > Pseudomonadati > Pseudomonadota > Gammaproteobacteria > Enterobacterales > Enterobacteriaceae > Klebsiella > Klebsiella sp. 141161. The sequence continues at coordinate 141,676 of NZ_JAQIRN010000008.1, forward strand.
CGCTGAAGTTAGCTGACGCCGGTAAGCTGAAAGAGGCGCAGGCCGCCGCGGAGGACTTCAAAACTACCCGCAATACCTACCATAAGAAGTATCGCTAATCGCCGTTTTCGGGAGGCGTCAGCCGATGTCTCCCGCCTAAAAACCTACCTGTATCACATTTTTCCCTTTTCTTTTTCCGGTCTTTTTCCGCTCAACCTCGAGCATTGTTGTGATGCGTATCACGTCATATCGCCTGTTTTTACATTTATCCGGTGAATATGTGGAGTCGATCACCTAAGCCTTCTCCCTTTCCACTTCGAAGTGGAAAACAACTCGCTACAAACTCCTGACCCCCGGCGCTACTTTGGATTCCAGAGACATCAGCGGGGTAACACAAGTGAATAACGGAGCGGTAATAAACGACGTAGGGGAGCAGGCGGCGCAGACCGAACGCCTGGCTGACAAGATGTTACAGCAGGTCTTCGCCCTGTTAAGCCGTCACGACATCGTCCCTAACGACGTTCAGGAGCAAATGCTGACTTCCCACGTGCGGGCCATGGCCCACCGGTCAATCAGCGGCGAACCGCTACCGGAAGTGGATGCCAGTCTGTTCGAAGAAATTTCTGAAGATTCAATGATGCTGGCCCGCGAAGTGGTCGCGCAGTTCGGCAACCTGCCTGATGAAGAGGCCTGGTTGCTGTCCGTCCACTTCGAAGTCGCAAAAGAAAACCTGTAAGGAGCAAAACATGGAACAAATCACCGTAGTTATTGGCGACCGTCTGGGTAAAGGACAAAAAGTCGCGGCAGGCGCAGAAAAAGCCGGCGCACGTGCAGTGGTCGTCCCTGGCGTTGCTGCAGACATGAAACTTGGCGACATGATGAAAGCGGAAAACGCCTCTTTCGGCATATCCTTCTGCGGCAGCGGCGGCGCAGGCGCGATCACCGCGCAGACCAAGTACGGCTACAAAGCAAAATACGGCATGCGTTCTATTGAAGAGGGCGTCACCGCCATCAACGAAGGCTGCAACGTGCTGGGCTTCGGCTTCATGGATAAAGAAGAGCTGGGCGAGCGTCTGGTTGAAGCCTGGAAAAAGAAATACGGCGCATAAGTATGAAAGAGCAATTCACCACCACGGTGAGGGTTGCAGGCAAAGGCGAAAGCAAATCACGGGCCTTCGCCGATGCCCTGAACCATGTGCAGGCTGCGGTGATGAAGTCATCATCGCGCATCCTACTGCGTATTGAGCCACAGGACGTGACGGTTGTTCATGCGCGCGAAGCGGTACGAAAAGAGGCGTTTCTGTTCATCTTTTTGCGCCGTGAACGACGGACCTACAGCGTGGAGCTGGACGTCACCGTCAACGTGACCGCCATCGATCTCGATAAAGTGGATTTCGTCACGCAAACCTGATTGTTACCAAAGGGTCAGATTATGTTCCTGATAATTTTAATAAAATCGCTCATCATCGGCGGCCTGGTCGGCGTCGGCGTGGGCGCCGGAGCGGCACGCATGTTTCACGCGCCCACCACGCAAGGGATGGGCGCGTTTCGTACCTTGGGCGAGCTGAATTCCTGCGAAGGCGATCCAGCTTCTCACTTCTCTTTTGGTCTCGGCTTCTTCTTTAACGCCTGGGCCTCTTCCGTTGCAGCAGGCTCCTTCACCCAGGACGTTGACCACCGCATTATCCCGAACTGGGGCGCGGCGGCGTTGATGGTGAAAAATCGTAACGTTGGCGAAACGCTACACGATCCGAAAAAAATGGCGATTGCCTGCGGCATCATCGGCATGATCGTCGTCGCCTTCCTTAACCTGACCGCCTCTTCCGTACCGGAAGCGCTGCAGGTCACCGCCGTTAAGGTATTGGTTCCGGCGGCAAACCTGCTGGTGAACACCGTGATGCCGGTGATTTTCTGGCTGGCGGCTATTGATGCCGGTAAGAAATCAGGCTTCTGGGCGACGATTTTCGGCGGCGCGGCGCAGCTGATTATGGGTAACGCCGTACCGGGTCTGGTACTGGGGATCCTGATCGGTAAAGGCGTAGAAGAGAGCGGCTGGAACCGGGTAACCAAAGTGATGATGATCGCCATTGTCGCGCTGTTTGTCCTCAGCGGCTTCTTCCGCGGCTTCGACATGAAGATGCTCGAATCCTTCCATCTGACCGTGCCGAACTGGCTGGACATGATCCACAACTCACTCAGCGGCAAGTAACGGGAGCCTGATAATGGAACAGAATAAAGGTTTTTGGTATGCCGACTGGTCGTTCCCGATCTTTGTTGGCCTGCTCTCCTCCGGCGTCTTCGCCGGGACGCACATGTACTATCTGTACGGCATCGGCGCCTTTAACGAAGTGGCCTTCGTGGCGATGTTGAAGGCAGGGATTGATACCGGCGCGTACGGCGCGGTGGCGGCATTCGGCGCGAGCTTCCTGTTCGCCCGCATCATCGAAGGTTCGCTGGTGGGGATTCTGGATATCGGCGGCGCCATTCAGACCGGTATCGGCCTCGGCGTACCGGCGCTGCTGCTCGGCGCGGGCTTTGTCTTCCCGGTGGCGAACTTCGCCGCGTCGCTGGCAACCGGCCTGATCCTCGGCCTGGCGGTCGGCTACATCATCATTCTGGCGCGTAAGTTCACCATCAACCAGAGCGACTCCACCTACGGCGCTGACGTGATGATGGGGGCCGGTAACGCCTCCGGCCGCTTCCTCGGTCCATTGATCATCCTCAGCGCGATGACGGCGTCTATTCCTATTGGGATTGGTTCTTTGGTTGGCGCACTGCTGTTCTACATCTGGCAGAAACCGATCACCGGCGGCGCCATCCTCGGCGCGATGATCCTCGGTTCCATCTTCCCGATTGCGATTAGCTAATTGCCCGATGGCGCTGCGCTTATTGGCCTACAAGTCAGCGCGATTTGTAGGCCCGATAAGGCGGTACGCCGCCATCCGGCAACAGATTCACTCTTTCATCAGGAGATAGCTATGTTTGATTTACTCCTGCGCCGTGCGCGCCTCGTCGACGATACCCTGACTGATATCGCCATCCAGGACGGGAAAATCGCGGCGCTGGGCGAGATTAGCGCGCCCTCCCGTAAAACCATTGAGCTGAACGGCAACGTTTACGTCAGCGCTGGCTGGATTGACTCTCACGTTCACTGCTACCCGAATTCACCGATTTATCACGATGAGCCGGATAGCGTCGGCATCGCCACCGGCGTCACCACCGTGATCGATGCCGGCAGCACCGGCGCCGACGACGTTGATGACTTCTATCAACTGACCCGCAAAGCGGCGACGGAAGTTTATGCGTTGCTCAACATCTCCCGCGTCGGGCTGATTGCGCAGAATGAGCTGGCGAATATGGCCAATATCGACGCCGCCGCGGTGCAGCAGGCGGTGCAGCGTCATCCTGACTTTATCGTCGGCCTGAAGGCGCGGATGAGCAGCAGCGTCGTCGGCGAAAACGGCATTACGCCGCTGGCGCGCGCCAAGGCCATTCAGCAGGAAAACGGCGATCTGCCGCTGATGGTGCACATCGGCAATAACCCGCCGAACCTCGATGAAATCGCCGATCTGCTGAGCAGCGGCGACATCATTACCCACTGCTATAACGGCAAGCCGAACCGTATTCTTAATCCTGCCGGCGAGCTGCGCAGCTCCATTACTCGCGCTCTGCAGCGCGGCGTGCGACTCGATGTCGGCCACGGTACCGCAAGTTTCAGCTTTGAAGTGGCGCGGCGGGCGATTGCGATGGGCATTCTGCCGCACACCATTAGCTCCGATATTTACTGCCGTAACCGTATCGATGGCCCGGTGCGCTCGCTGGCGCTAGTGATGTCGAAGTTCCTCGCCATCGGCATGACCCTGCCGCAGGTGATTGACTGCGTGACCGTCAGCGCCGCCGAGGGGCTGCGCCTGGCGCGTAAAGGGCGCCTGGAAGCGGGCTTTGATGCCGATTTAACGCTATTTAGCCTGCAGCATCAGCCCACGTTGCTGGTGGATGCCGAAAAAGAGAGCCTGCAGGCTGACAACATTCTGGTGCCGCTGGCCGCGATTCGCGCGGGCAAGGGCTATCTGACCGAACAAGGGAGCGCGGAACATGCCTTCGATTTTTGAGAAATACCATTTAAAACAAGTTATTAATACTTCAGGCCGGATGACGGCGCTGGGCGTCTCCACGCCGCGCCCGGAAGTGGTTGAAGCCGCGATGGCCGGTATGAACCAGTACTTTGAAATGAAAGACCTGGTGAATAAAACCGGCGAGTACATCGCCAAACTGCTGGATGTGGAAGGGGCGACCGTTGTCTCCTGCGCGTCGGCGGGGATTGCCCAGTCGGTAGCGGCGGTGCTGGTGAAAGACAGCGACTGGCTGCTGGAGAACCTGCACGTTACGCCAGTTGAAAATAACGAAATCGTGTTGCCGAAGGGCCACAACGTCAACTTCGGTGCGCCGGTTGGCACGATGGTGGCGCTGGGCGGTGGTAAGCTGGTGGAAGCGGGCTACGCCAACGAATGTTCTGCCCAACAGCTGGCGGCGGCGATCACTCCGCGCACCGCGGCGATTCTGTACATCAAATCCCACCACTGCGTGCAGAAAAGCATGCTCAACGTCGCGCAGGCCGCGGAAGTGGCGCGCCAGCATAACTTACCGCTGATCGTCGATGCGGCGGCGGAAGAAGATCTGCAGTGCTACTACCGCATGGGCGCCGATTTGGTTATCTACAGCGGCGCGAAAGCGATTGAAGGGCCGACCAGCGGGCTGGTCATCGGCAAAACCCAGTACGTCGAGTGGGTTAAGCGCCAGTCGATGGGGATTGGCCGGGCGATGAAAGTGGGAAAAGAGGGCATTCTCGGCCTGACCTGCGCCATTGAACACTACCTGACGGCGACTAAAGAGAGCGGTCAGCAGATGGTGGACAAGATGACGCCGTTTATCGAACAGCTCAACACTCTCAACGGCGTGACCGCGCGGGTGGTGTGGGATAGCGCGGGCCGCGATATCGCTCGTGCCGAAATTAAATTTGATGAAGCGACCACCGGCGTGAATACCGGCGATCTGGTTAACGCGCTGAAGCAGGGCGAATACGCCATTTACTTCCGCGGCTATAAAGCGAATGAAGGCATTATCGAAGCCGATGTCCGCAGCGTGAACGCGCAGCAGCTGGAGGTGGTCGCTCGCCGCATCGCAGAAGTTCTGAATAAGGAGAAAAAAGCATGAAACTGACCCCAAACTTTTACCGTGACCGCGTGTGTCTGAACGTACTGGCGGGCAGCAAAGACAACGCCCGTGAAATTTACGACGCGGCGGAAGGTCACGTACTGGTTGGCGTGCTCTCCAAAAACTATCCGGACGTCGCCAGCGCGGTGGCCGATATGCGTGAATACGCGAAGCTGATTGATAACGCGCTCTCCGTCGGGCTGGGCGCAGGCGACCCAAACCAGTCGGCGATGGTGAGCGAGATTTCTCGCCAGGTGCAGCCGCAGCACGTCAACCAGGTCTTCACCGGCGTGGCTACCAGCCGCGCGCTGCTCGGGCAGAATGAGACCGTGGTGAATGGCCTGGTCTCGCCGACCGGCACGCCGGGAATGGTGAAGATCTCAACCGGCCCGCTGAGCAGCGGCGCGGCGGATGGGATTGTTCCGCTGGAAACCGCCATCGCGCTGTTGAAAGATATGGGCGGCAGCTCTATCAAATACTTCCCGATGGGCGGCCTGAAGCACCGCGCTGAGTTCGAAGCCGTCGCCAAAGCCTGCGCCGCGCACGATTTCTGGCTGGAGCCGACCGGCGGTATCGATCTGGAAAACTACAGCGAGATCCTGAAAATCGCGCTGGATGCCGGCGTGAGTAAAATCATCCCGCATATTTACAGCTCGATTATCGATAAAGCCAGCGGCAACACCCGCCCGGCCGATGTGCGCCAGTTGCTGGAGATGACCAAACAGTTAGTGAAGTAGTGCCTTTGCCCCTCACCCTAACTTTCTCCCGGAAGGAGAGGGAACCATCTGGTTTTCTCCCTCTCCCTTTGGGAGAGGGCCGGGGTGAGGGGAAACTTATCCCACCGAACCATCAAGGAGTTACCATGCCAACCGCTCGTCACCTGCTTGTTGCTTCACTGTCTTTGCTTGCCGCCGGCGCCGCCGCGCAAACCCACTACGCCTGGATTGGCACCTATAATCCTAATGGCGAAGGTCTGTATCGCTTTACCGTCGATGCCAAAACCGGCGCTCTGCGCGATAAGGCGCTGGTAAGTTCGTTGCCGAACGTCGCGCAGCTAACCGTGTCGCGCGATGGCAAAACGCTGTATGCCGCCAGTGAAGTCGAAAAAGGCGTGGTGCAGGCGTGGCGAATTGACAAGAACGGCGAGCTGACGGAACTCAACCAGGTTACCTCCGGCGGCGCCGGGCCGGTGTATCTCTCCCTGACGCCGGATGGTAAATATCTGTTGGTGGCCAACTACGTTAGCGGCAGCACCGCCGTGCTACCGGTGAAAGAAGATGGTAGCCTGGGCGAAGCGGTGGATGTGCATCAGGATGAAGGTCCGGCCGGCGCCGAACGTCCGGCGGCGGCCGTCGAGGGCAGCTTTGCTATTAGCGATCACAATGGCCCGCATGCCCATATGATCGCCGCCGATCCCAGCGGAAAGTTTGTTTACTCCACCGATCTCGGGCTGGATCGGATCTATCAGTATCGGCTGGATAGCGCCAGCGGCAAACTGGCGCCAAACGATCCGCCGTTTATCGCCGCCTCGTCGCCGGGCGCCGGTCCGCGCCACTTCGTCTTTACGCCAAAGGGCGACGGTCTGTGGCTGATTAACGAAGAAGCGTCGACGCTGACCTTCTATCATCTTGATAAGCAAAGCGGCCTGCTGCGCGAAGGCAAAACCGTCTCCGCGCTGCCGAAAGAGTATAAGGGCACCAGCTTTGCCGCGGGCCTTGTGCTGAGCAACGATGGCAAACAGCTATACGTCGCCAACCGCCTGCATAACAGCATTGCTCACTTTAGCGTGTTGGCTGACGGCAGCCTGAGCCACCAGGAGGATATCTGGACGCGTGGGGATTACCCCCGCACGCTGACGCTGGATAATCAGGGGCAGTGGCTGTACGTCATGAACCAGCGTAGCGATAATATTACCCGTTTTAGCGTGGCGCCGAAGGATGGCAAATTAACCTTTGCCTCAGACTACACGCCGGTCGGTAGCCCATCGCAGATGGTGATATCCGCCCAACCCTGAGCCGTAACAACAAGGAACTGACATGCGATTTCCCAACCAACGCTTAGCGCAACTCTTCACCCTGCTGCGAAATGAAACGCTGCCGCAGGATGAACTGGCGCAGCGGCTGTCGGTTTCTACCCGTACCGTGCGCGCTGATATTACCGCGCTGAATGCGCTGTTGGCGCAGTATGGCGCGCAGTTTACCCTCAACCGCGGTAGCGGTTATCAGCTGAAGATTGACGACCGATCGCGTTTTCAGGCGCTGGAGGAGACGGCGCCGAAGACGCAGCACGTGCCGCGTACCGCCCAGGAGCGCATCCACTTTTTGCTGGTGCGTTTCCTGACCTCGGCGTTCTCCATCAAGCTGGAAGATCTGGCCGATGAGTGGTTCGTCAGCCGCGCCACGCTGCAGAATGATATGGTCGAGGTGCGCGAGCGCTTCCAGCGTTATCAGTTGACTCTTGAAACCCGCCCGCGCCACGGCATGAAGCTGTTCGGCAGCGAGGTATCGATTCGCGCCTGCCTGACCGATTTACTGTGGGAGCTGACGCTGCAGGGCGGCATTAATCCGTTGATTAGCGCCGAGGCGCTGGAAGCGGATGTTCCTGCGCAACTGGAACCGGTGCTGCAGGAGACGCTCACGCGGCATCATATTCGCCTCACCGATGTCGGCGAGCGCTTTATCTGCCTGTACGGCGCGGTTGTGGTGCGCCGCGTGAGTGAAGGCTACCCGCTGGCCGATTTTAGCGCCGAAGATGTGGCGCAAAACGTCCGCGACGCCGCGCGTGATTTGGCGGGTGAGCTACAGCGGTTGGCCGGAAAACCCTTCTCGCCCGCCGAAGAAGAGTGGCTATGCGTGCATATCGCCGCTCGCCAGGTACAGGATGTCGACCCGGAAACGATCAGCGCCGACGATGATGAAGCACTGGTCAATTACATTCTGCGTTACATCAACAGCCAGTATAACTACAACCTGCTGGACGACGCCCAGCTGCACGCCGATCTGCTGACCCACATTAAGACCATGATCACCCGCGTGCGCTATCAGATAATGATCCCCAATCCGCTGCTCGATAACATCAAACAGCACTATCCGATGGCATGGGATATGACACTTGCCGCGGTATCGAGCTGGGGTAAATACACTCCTTATACCATCAGCGAAAACGAAATCGGCTTTCTGGTGCTGCATATCGGCGTCGGGCTGGAACGCCACTACAACATTGGCTACCAGCGCCAACCGCACGTACTGCTGGTATGTGATACCAGCAATGCGATGGTGCGGATGATCGAAGCGATCCTGCAGCGCAAATATCCGCAGTTGGAGATCGCCGCCACCATTTCCCAGCGCGAGTACGAACAGCGAGAAGCGGTCGATGAGGACTTTGTTATCTCAACGGTGCGGATTAGCGAAAAAGATAAACCGGTGGTGACCATCGCGCCGTTCCCCACCGATTACCAGTTGGATCAGATTGGCAAGCTGGTGCTGGTGGACCGTACCCGTCCGTGGATGTTGAATAAGTACTTCGATGCCGCCCACTTCCGGGTGATCGATAAGCCGATGGATCAGCAAACATTGTTCGCCGAGCTGTGCCAGCAGCTGGAGCAAGAAGGTTTTGTCGATGCGGAGTTTCATGATTCGGTGGTTGAGCGTGAAGCGATCGTCAGTACCATGCTGGGTGACGGTATTGCGCTGCCGCACGCCCTCGGCCTGTTAGCGAAAAAGACGGTGGTCTATACCGTTATTGCCCCGCAGGGAATCGCCTGGGGCGACGAAACCGCCCATATCATCTTCCTGCTCGCTATCAGTAAGAGCGAGTATGAAGAGGCGATGGCGATTTACGATATTTTCGTGACGTTCCTGCGCGAGCGAGCCATGAGCCGCCTCGCCGCGACCCGCAGCTTCGATGAGTTTAAAACGGTGGCGATGGAGTGCGTCAGCCGGTTTTGAGAGGCGTTTTCCAGATTCGAATGTAATTCAAATGTAATGCTATACTGCATTACAAAATTCCCCTTTCTGGAGGCATAATGGCCACGCTCAATGTTCGACTGGACGATAAGCTCAAAAAAGAGGCTTATGCCGTGCTGGAGAAACTCGATATGACACCAACGGAGGCGGTACGCTTGCTGTTTCAATACATTGCGGAAAATGGCCGCATGCCGGTGAAAAGTATGACCATCAGCGATGGCGAAGCGGCGTTATTACGCACCGTTCGCGAACGGCTGGAAAACCCACGGCCGGGGGTTAAGGTGAGTCTGGATGACCTATGAACTGGAGTTTGATCCACGAGCCTGGCGCGAATGGCAGAAGCTTGGCGAGACGGTCAAAAAACAGTTCAAAAAATAAGCTCCTGCAGATTGTGCAGAATCCGCGAATGGAGTCGGCCAGGCTGAGCGATTTACCGGATTGCTACAAAATCAAGCTTAAGGCGTCAGGTTATCGGTTGGTGTATCAAGTACGAGATAGTGTGGTGGTGGTTTACGTTATTGCCATTGGCAAAAGAGAGAAAGCTGCCGTTTATCATCAGGCGAATAAACGGCTCTAAACGCTATCGCAAATGATGCACGACCTGGTTGCTGCTGCCGCGCCAAATAAGCGCCGGGTCTTTTAAATCCTGCACAAACTTACCGTCGACCAGCACGTTAATCAGGTTCACGACTTCCATCTGCTCGGCGTTCAGTTCGTCAAGCTTATAGCCGGTCCAGACCCAGATATCTTTACCGGGGCATTCGGTGCGTACGCGCTGCACCAGATTGAGGATCTCCGCGACGTTTTGCGGATGCAGCGGATCGCCGCCGGAGAGTGAAAGCCCCTGGCGTTTAATGCGGGTATCGTTGAGGTCGGCGATGATGCGGTCGGCCATCCCGGTTGTGAAAGGCATACCGGAATTTACCCGCCAGGTGCTTTTGTTGTAGCAGCCGGGGCATTCGTGGACGCAGCCGGAGACAAACAGGGTGCAGCGGGTGCCGGGGCCGTTGACGATGTCGACGGGGTAATACTGGTGATAATTCATTTTCGCTTCTCAATTAACGCCATAGCGGCGTTGGCTGCGCTCACTCACCCCAGTCACGTACTGAATGTACGCTCCTGGGGATTCCTTCGTTTGCCGCCTTGCTCTGACGTTAATTGCTTTGCGAAAACGGAGGAGTGGGGCCATTTCCCGGCGTCGCTGCGCTCGGCCGGGCTACGACAGTAGTAGTGGTAGCCCGGATAAGGCGCTGCGCGCCGCTATCCGGGAAAAGCGCATTGGTCTTTAACCGATCTGTCCATTGCCCAGGTGCTTCACGCGGCGCTTCACTTCTTCCTGCTTGCCGGCATTGAACGGACGCGCGTCCGGGCTGCCGAGATAACCGCATACCCGGCGGGTCACCGATACGCGGGCGGCGTCGTGGTTGCCGCATTTCGGGCAGGTAAAGCCCTTGCTGGTGCACTCGAACTCGCCGGTAAAACCGCACTCGTAGCATTCATCGATCGGCGTATTGGTGCCGTAATACGGTACGTGCTGATAGCTGTAATCCCACACGTCTTCCAGCGCCTTGAGGTTATGCTGGATATTCGGATATTCGCCGTAGCAAATGAAGCCGCCGTTGGCCAGCGGAGGATACGGCGCTTCAAAATCGATCTTGTCGTACGGGTTAACCTTCTTCTCGACGTCGAGATGGAAGCTATTGGTGTAGTAGCCTTTCTCGGTCACGCCCGGAACCACGCCGAATTCGGCGGTATCGAGGCGGCAGAAGCGATCGCACAGGTTTTCGCTCGGCGTGCTGTACAGGCTGAAGCCGTAGCCGGTCTCTTCCTTCCACTGTTCAACGGCGTCGCGCAGACGCTGAACGATGGCGATGCCTTTTTCACGCAGCGCTTCGCTATCGTACATATGCTGATTGTTGTACAGCGCGTTGATGGTCTCGTGAATCCCGATGTAGCCCAGGGAAATGGACGCGCGGCCGTTCTTGAAAATTTCCGCGACGTCGTCGTCGGCTTTCAAACGCACGCCGCAGGCGCCTTCCATATACAGAATCGGCGCGACGCGGGCTTTCACCCCTTCCAGACGGGCGATACGGGTCATCAGCGCTTTGCGCGCCAGCAGCAGGCGCTCGTCCAGCAGCGCCCAGAAGGCGGCTTCGTCGCCTTTCGCTTCCAGCGCGATACGCGGCAGGTTCAGGCTGATAACGCCGAGGTTGTTGCGCCCATCGTGTACCTGTTCGCCGTTCTCGTTTTCCCACACCCCGAGGAAACTACGGCAGCCCATCGGCGTTTTAAACGACCCGGTGACTTTCACTACCTGATCGTAGTTGAGAATATCCGGATACATGCGCTTGCTGGCGCACTCTAAGGCCAGCTGTTTGATGTCATAGTTCGCATCGCCGAATTTATGGTTCAGGCCGTCGCGAATAGCGAAGACCAGTTTCGGGAATACCGCCGTTTTGCGGTTTTTGCCGAGGCCGGCGATGCGGTTGCGCAGAATCGACTGCTGGATCAGGCGCGACTCCCAGCTGGTGCCGAGGCCAAAACCAAAGGTGACGAACGGCGTCTGGCCATTGGCGGTATGCAGCGTGTTGACCTCATACTCCAGCGACTGGAACGCGTCGTAGCACTCTTTCTCGGTACGCGTACGCGCATAGCCTTCGGCATCCGGGATCTGCCACTCTTCGGCAATTTTACGATGCTTTTTGAAGCTCTCGGTGACGAACGGCGCCAGCACTTCATCGATACGGTTAATGGTGGTGCCGCCGTAAATATGGCTGGCGACCTGGGCGATAATCTGCGCCGTGACCGCGGTGGCGGTAGAGATAGACTTCGGCGGCTCAATTTCGGCATTGCCCATTTTAAAGCCGTGCGTCAGCATGCCTTTCAGGTCGATCAGCATGCAGTTGAACATCGGGAAGAACGGCGAATAGTCGAGATCGTGGTAGTGGATCTCGCCGCGCTCGTGCGCCTGTACGACATCGCGCGGCAGCAGATGCTGACGGGCATAGTGTTTGGCTACGATACCGGCCAGCAGATCGCGCTGGGTCGGGATCACTTTACTGTCTTTGTTGGCGTTCTCGTTGAGCAGCGATGAGTTGGTTTGCTCGACCAGACCACGAATTTCCTGGTTCAGACGGCCGCGCTTTTCACGCTCGATATCGCGATCGTGGCGATATTCAATATAGGCGCGCGCCAGCTGTTTCCACGGACCGGACATCAACTGGTTTTCCACGGCGGTCTGGATATCGTTGATATCGACCTGCGCGCGGCCCTGCATTTGCTGGCTAACGACTTCTGCGACGGTGGCGCAATAGTCTGCGTCATCGACTCCCGCTGCTTTAGCTGCACGCAGAATTGCTTCTTTAATGCGCTCTGACTTGAACGGCACTTTACAGCCATCACGTTTCATCACATGCGGTGTCATGATCACTCCATATATAGAACAGGTTATCCACAGAGGCGGAAGGTCTCCCAAAAGCGCGCCACGCTACGAGTAGCGGCGTTTGCCTTCGGATCCGGCCCTTTTTATCCACATCTCATCACCGCCCAACAACGACAAGATATGGTGACATAATAGACGATTAATACAATATGTAGGGCCGGGGCGCATTTTAAGTTCTATATGTAGTGATTTGCATCAAAGATGTTTGCGATTTTATTGACCCAGAACAAGGTAAAAAGGTGAGAGTACGGATGATGGGCGCTGGCGTAAATGTAAATTTAGGCGCTTAAAATATAAGCAAAAATTGGGCCCGAACGCTAAAGGAACGGGCAGAATATTCAGGCAATCAATGTATCGTTAAGCAGATCGACCAGCAGCAGCAGGGCGTAGCGGGCATGCAGCGGGTTGGCTGGCAGCGGAAGCACGGCGCTTGCCATATCGGCCAGCGCATGCTGTTCCGGGGTCAGAGCGATAATCGTCACCCCTTGCGTACGCGCCTGCAGCGTCGCGCTCTGCAATACGGTATTGGCTTCGGCGGTGGCCAGTACCAGCAGCAGGTGATCGTCATTAAGGGTACTGGCGGTCATTCGCATCAGCGCCGCATCCTGGCAGAGATTAATCGCGATGCCGGATGGCAGCAGCTGGTGCTGCAGCAGCGCCGCCAGCGCCACATCCTGGGCGCCGAGGGCGAAGCAATGCACCGCGCGGGCGCTCAGCAGGCGCGATTTGCACTTCTCCACCGCCGCTTCGGCGGTGTGGCCGAGCTGGCGGGTTAGCGTATCGCCGAGGCTGCTAAGTTTGTCGCGCCAGGCGACGGGCAGGGCGGCGCTATCCGGCGTGAGCCAGCTGGTGCGTCGTTCGCTGGCCTGCGCCAGCTGTTTACGTAAATCGCGAATATCATCACAGCCCACTGAACGGGCGAAGCGGGTGATGGTGGCCGGGCTGACCCCCACGCTGGCGGCCAGCTCATCAATGGAGGCGCTGGCGGTAAAGCTAAGATTTTCCAGAATAAAGGCGGCGACGCGCGACTCCTGAGCGCTAAAGCGGATCAATCCTTCCTGTAGCTGACCTACGATATCCATCCTGATGTTCCCTTTGGCAGTACCCGGAATTGAAAATATTTTTCACTTAATGAATAGCCGTTTTTATAGCATCTGCGCAGGCGATTTCCTATGTCTGGCGTCGATATTTCGCAATGGCACGAAGAAATAGTGCGCAAAAATTGAGCCTCGATCACATCGGTGAAAATTATTTTCATATAGCCTTCACTATCACACAATATTAACAATATAGTCGCATAGGCCGTGAGGGCTGAAGCGATAAACACGCAAAGGGGAAGCGCAATGCCACGAATCGTACTCTGTTGTGCCGCAGGCATGTCGACCAGCATGCTGGTGAACAAAATGAAAGCGGAAGCCCAGCAGCGCGCGCTGGCGCTGGAAATCTACGCGGTGGCGGTGGCGGAATTTGAACGCGAACTGCCGAACGCCGATGTCATCCTCCTCGGGCCGCAGGTCAAATACGAAGCCGGACGGCTAACCGCGCTGGCGGCCCCGCAGGGCAAAGCGGTGGCGGTGATCGATATGGCCGACTACGGCATGATGCGCGGCGCCGCGGTGCTGGATAAAGCGCTGGCCCTGCTCGAACGCTAATTTTCTAATCCCGTTTTTATCACCCTCACGCGCGGTCCTGGCGATCGCGCGCGGCGATCTGCATGCCGAAAAATGCGAATAGAGGTCACTATGCAAGCACTGAAAATCGCCGTTATCGGCGGCGGCAGCAGCTACACGCCGGAGCTTATTGAAGGGATTATCGTTCGTTATGAGCAGCTTCCGGTCACCGAGCTGGCGCTGGTGGATGTCGAATCCGGCAGGGAAAAAGTTGAGATCATTGCCGCGTTGGCCCGGCGGATGTTGAAACATAAAGGGCTGGATCAGGTGGCGGTCAGCGTCCACTTTACGCTCGATGAGGCGATCCGCGGCGCCAGCTTTGTGCTGACGCAGCTACGCGTCGGGCAACTGGCGGCGCGCGCCGCCGATGAACGGCTGGGTCTCAAATATCATCTGTTGGGCCAGGAGACCACCGGCGTCGGCGGGTTCGCCAAGGCGCTGCGGACGATCCCGGTGATCCTCGAAGTTGCGCGCAAAGTGGAACAGCTGGCGCCGGAAGCGTTCATTCTTAACTTTACCAACCCGGCGGGGATCGTCACCGAGGCGGTCAGCCGCTACAGCAAGGCGAAGATCATCGGCCTGTGCAACGTGCCGATCAACATGCAGCACATGATCGTCGGCATGTTGGGCGCGCAGGAGTCCGAAGTAAAACTGCGCTTTGCCGGGCTCAACCATATGGTTTGGGTGCATAAGGTGCTACAGGGGCGCGAGGATGTCACCGGTAAAGTGATCGATATGCTCTGCGACGGTAAGGCGCTGTCGATGAACAACATTAAAGAACTGCCGTGGCCGTCGGAATTCCTCCGCGCGCTAAAGGCGATTCCGTGCCCTTATCATCGTTATTTCTGGCTGACGCCGGCGATGCTGGCGGAAGAGATCGCCGCAGCGAAAACCAAAGGCACCCGCGCCGAGCAGGTGATGAAGGTCGAGCAGGAGCTGTTTGCGCTGTACGCCGACCCGCAGCTGGAAGAAAAACCAGAGCAGCTGAGCTTTCGCGGCGGCGCTTACTACTCGGAAGTGGCCGTTGAGCTTATTAACGCGATTCACAACAACCTGGGCGCGGAGATGGTGGTAAACACCCGCAACAACGGCGCGATTCACGGCCTTGATGATGATGCGGTTGTGGAAACCAACAGTATTATCGATGCGCAAGGGGCGCGGCCGCTGGCGTTCGGCCCGTTGCCGCCGGCGATGAACGGCCTGACGCAGCAGGTAAAGGCCTTTGAAAGGCTGACGATCGAAGCCGCGGTACACGGCTGCCGCGAGAGCGCGCTGCTGGCGCTAGTGGCTAACCCGCTGGTCGGTAACGTCACCGATGCCCAGGCGCTGCTGGATGAAGTGTTAACGATAAACCGTCAATGGCTGACGCAATTTAACTGACCGCTATTTCCCTCGGGAGCACATCATGTCGAATACAAGCTGGATTGAACGTTACGTCATGCCGGCGGCGCTGAAAATCGCCGGTCAAAAGCACGTCCTGTCGGTACGCGATGGCATCATTCTGAATATGCCGTTTATGCTGATTGGCTCGTTTTTCCTGATTTTCGCCTACCTGCCGATCCCCGGCTATGCCGACATGATGAGCGGCCTGTTTGGCGAGGTCTGGCGCGATAAAATGCTGTACCCGGTGAAAGCGACCTACGACATTATGGCGCTGATTTCCAGCTTCGGCATTGCCTATCGGCTGGCGGAGAAGTACCGCACCATCGACCCGCTGAGCGCCGGGGCGATGTCGCTGGTGGCCTTTGTGATGACTATCCCGCAGAACACCCTCTTTACCCCGGTACACGGCGCGGCGGAGGTGATTAAAGGGGTGATCCCGGTGAGCATGGTCGGCAGCCAGGGGTTGTTTGTCGCTATTGTCATTTCGCTGCTGTCGACGGAGATTTATCGTTTGGTCGCCAGCCGTAACCTCGTTATCCGCATGCCTGACGGCGTGCCGCCGGCAGTGGCGAAATCTTTCCTCGCTCTGATCCCCGGCTTCTGTGTTCTGGCGGTGGTGCTGGCGCTGCGCCTGGCGGTTGAGGCCTCGCCGTTCGGCGACATCAACAGCATGATTGCCACCCTGATCGGTATTCCGATGCACCACGTCGGCGGTACGCTGCCGGGGATGATTATTTCGGTGATTGTGATCGGTATTTTGTGGACGCTGGGCCTGCACGGCGACGCGATTGTGCTGGTATTTATCCAGCCGGTGTGGCTGTCGAATATGTCAGAGAACCTGACGGCGTTTCAGAACGGCCAGCCGATCCCGCATATCATTACCCAGCAATTTTACGATCTGTGGATTGCGCCCGGCGGCACCGGCGCGCTGCTGGGGCTGGTGATATTTATGTTGCTGCGCAGCCGTAGTCAGCAGATGAAACAGCTGGGGAAAATTGCCGCGCCGGGAGCGTTGTTTAACATCAGCGAGCCGATGGTGTTCGGCATCCCGCTGGTGATGAACCCGTACTTCTTCCTGCCGTTTATTTTAACGCCGGTGCTGCTGGTTATCGTGTCCTATACCGCAATGGCGACCGGGCTGGTTGCGCCGCCGGCCGGAATCGCGCTGCCGTTCACTACGCCGATCTTCATCAGCGGCTATCTGGCGACCGGCGGCCATATTTCCGGCACCATACTGCAGGTCGTGAATTTAACCATTTCGCTGGTGGTTTACTATCCGTTCTTCCGCGCCTGGGATCGGCTGAAGGCCAAAGAGGAGCACGCCTCAGCGCAGCCGCAGGAGAGCGTTATCCTTCCTGACGCTGACCGCGCGTAAACTCCAGCCCCACGAACCGGTAGCCCCGGTGAGCGTAGCGCCACCGGGGAAAAGCTTTACGCCTGCAACCACCATACCGCTTCGAACGGCCGCAGCGTCATTGCCGCCGGGCGGTTGGACGTTTCCGCATAGTTACCAATCAGCGCCCGCCAGTCGCCGGACATCTCCGGCGGCTGCCACGGCTGGAACTCACGGCTCAGGTTGGCGGCCACCACCAGGGTCTGCCCCTGCCACTTGCGGCGATAACACCACAGCGACGGATGGTCCGGCAGCAGATCCTGATAATCCCCCCATGTCAGCACCGGCGTGGTTTTTCGCAGCGCGATCAGCTGCTGATAGGTGTAAAACACCGATTCCGGATCCGCCAGCGCCGCCTCGACGTTAATCTCGCGATAGTTATCACCCAACGCGATCCAGGGTTTTCCATCGCTGAAACCGCCGTTATCGCCGTCGTGCCACGGCATCGGCGTGCGGCTATTGTCGCGCGATTTGCTGGCCAGAATCGCCAGCAGTTCATCGGGGCTTTGCCCCTGCGCCGCGCGCTCGATAAACATGTTATGGCTTTCCACATCGCGATAATCGCTGATATTGCTGAAATGCGGGTTGGTCATACCAATCTCTTCGCCCTGATAGATATAGGGCGTGCCCTGCATGCCGTGCAGTACCATCGCCAGCATCTTCGCCGCCGGCACCCGGTACTCGCCCTCGTCGCCGAAGCGCGACACGATGCGCGGCTGATCGTGGTTACACCAGAACAGCGCATTCCATGCCCGGTTATGCATCCCTTGCTGCCAGTGGCGGAATAGCGCTTTCAGCGCGACGTAGTCTGGACGGGCGAGGGTCCATTTTTCGCCGCCGGGATAATCGACTTTTAAGTGATGAAAATTAAACGTCATCGACAGTTCGCGTCCGTCCAGCGCGGCGTACTGCTGGCAGTGTTCAAGCGAAGTGGAAGACATTTCGCCGACGGTCATCAGGTTACGCGGAGTGAAAACATCGCGGCTCATTTCCTGCAAGAACTCATGCGCCCGCGGTCCATCGGTGTAAAAGCGCCGTCCATCGCCAATGGTATCAGACGGGAAGTTCTGGTCTTTTGATATTACGTTAATGACGTCCAGACGGAGGCCATCAACGCCGCGATCGGCCCAGAATTCGCAGACTTTTTTCAGCTCGGCGCGTACCGCCGGATTTTCCCAGTTGAGATCCGCCTGTTCGGTGGCGTAGAGGTGTAGATAGTACTGTTCGCTTTCCGCATGCCATTGCCAGGCGTTACCGCCGAATTTTGAGCGCCAGTTATTCGGCGGCGTTCCCGGCTCGCCGTCGCGCCAGATATAGAACTGGCGGTACGGGCTCGCCTTATTTAACGACTGGCGGAACCATTCATGCTCTGTCGAAGTATGGTTCAGTACCATATCCAGAACGATACGGATACCGCGCGCCTTCGCTCCGGCGACCAGTTGGTCGAAATCCTCCAGCGTGCCGTAAGAGGGATCGATAGCGGTATAGTTCGCCACGTCATACCCGTTGTCCACCTGTGGCGAAACATAGAACGGCGTCAGCCAGATAGCGTCGACCCCGAGCTTTTGTAGGTAGTCGAGACGGGCGGTGACGCCGCGTAAATCGCCGGTACCGCTGCCGGTGGTGTCCTGAAAACTCTTCGGATAGATTTGATAAATAACGCCGTTTTGCCACCAGCGGGGAAGAATATTCATATTACGTTCCTGCGAATAAAGGGGGCGCAAGCGGCGCCCCGAAAGAAGACGTTAGATAATCTGCAAGGTGCCCTGACGGTACTTGCGTTGATAAACTACGGTGGTGAGGATAATCGGCACTATCACCGCGATGGCCATCGCCATGGCATAGACCTGCCAGTAGCTTGGCTGAATCGACAGGATGCCAGGCAGGCCGCCGACACCGATGCCATTAGCCAGCACGCCGTTCAGGCCGCACAGCAGGCCAGCAAGGCCGGATCCGACCATCGCGCACAGCATCGGGAAGCGGTACTTCAGATTGATACCGTACATCGCCGGTTCGGTGACCCCGAGATAGGCGGAGATCGCCGCGGGTACCGAAATTTCGCGTTCATTTTGTTTACGGCTGGCAATAATAATGCCGACCACCGCCGATGCCTGAGCAATATTAGATAGCGCAATCAGCGGCCATACCGGCGTACCGCCGATGCTCTGTACCATCTGCATATCGATAGCAAGAGTGGTCTGATGTACGCCGGTTATTACCAGCGGCGCATACAGGAAGCCGAACAGCGCAGCGCCGATCGGCGCGAAGCTGCCGGTTAACAAATGGCGCACCGCGAAGGCCACGCCGTCGCCGATTAGACGGCCAAACGGGCCGATAACCGCATGGGCAAGGAACACCGCCAGAATCAGCGAGCACACCGGCACCACCACCAGATAGAGGTAGTCAGGCACGATGCGCTTGAGGCGCGTTTCGATAAAGCCCAGCGCCAGCCCCGCCAGCAGAGCCGGGATCACCTGCGCCTGATAGCCGACTTTCGCAATGGTAAACAGGCCGAAGTTCCACACTTCCGGCACCTGCTGGCCGAGCAGGTAGGCGTTCATCAACTGCGGAGAGACTAGCGTGACGCCAAGCACGATCCCGAGGATCGGCGTGCCGCCCATTTTCTTCACCGCTGACCAGCAGATCCCCACCGGCAGATAGAAGAAGATAGCCTCGCCAATCAGCCACAAGAAGTCATAAATCGTTTTCAACGACGGGTGCATTTGCGCCAGCGTCTGGCCGTTGCTCATGGGTAGATCGCCGATGACGTTACGGAAACCGAGGATCAGACCGCCGCTGATAAGCGCCGGCAGGAGCGGGAAAAAGATCTCGGCAAAGTGCGAGATCAACCGTTCATGCCACTTCATGTTTTGCCGCGCGGCCTGTTTGGCCTGCTCTTTGTCGGCGGACGCCTGGCCGGTGGTGGCCAGCAGCGCCTTATAGTAATCGCCGACTTCGGTGCCGATGACCACCTGGAACTGCCCGGCGTTAGTGAAGCATCCCTTCACCATGCGCAACTGCTCAATGTCTTTCGGTTTGGCGATGGCCGGATCGTTTAGCACAAAGCGCAAACGGGTAATACAGTGGCTGACGGTGGCAATGTTGCCGCGCCCGCCCACCAGTTCGATCAGTTTATCGATGTCCTGCTGGTTTACTTTGCTCATGATGAAGCCTCAAAAACAGAGGGGAGAGATGCCGTTTTTACCTTGCATGCATCCTAACCGTTCCGTTGGGAATGCAAAATGGGAACGTTCCCGAAACTCGGCGAAGATCACATAAATCGCCCGAACGAGATTAATTCAGGGCAGCGGGAATGACGATTTGGCGGGGTTCGGCGTGGCCGGCGATCTGGTCGATCAGCTGCTGCGCCGCCTGGCGCCCGGCTTCGGCGTAGCCGGGATCGACGGTGAGGATCTCCGGATGCAGAAACTTCATCAGCGGCGTGCTGCCGACGCTGGCGAGCTGTAAAGTTTCAATACGTTGTTCCTGCAGATATTTACTGGCGCCGAGAGCGAGAGTATCGGTGGCGCAGACCAGCGCGCGGGTCTCGGGAGTCAGCACGCTGGCGACGCTTTCATACCCCTGCTTCATCGCCAGTCCCGGCAGCGCAGCGGTTGGCGTGAGCTTCTTTTGCGCGCAGAAATCGAGATACGCCTGATGACGGCGTTCCCCAGTGGTGACGTCGCTGTGCGGTACGCCGAGGAAGCTTATATGCCGGTGTCCGCGTTCATAGAGACGCTGCATCAGTAACTTGATCGCGCCATGATCGTCATAGCACACCGAAGCGAAGCCGGGGGCATCGCGCGCCAGCAGCACCAACGTTTCGCGCCACGGCGCGAGCATCTCCTCGCTAATACCGGTAAAGCCGAACAGCACCACGCCGTCGATATTGCGCCGGGCGAGCATGCCCAGATGTTCTTCCACCAGCGCCGGAGAAAACTGGCTCTCCATCATGATAGGATCGTAGCCCTGCTGATAAAAGGCGGGCAGCATGGTCTGCACCGCTAAATTTTCCGACAGCGAATCCAGACGGGTGACGATAATCGCCACCACCTTATCGCTCTGACCGCGCATGGCGCGGGCGGAGCGGGAAGGGGAGAAACCGTGCTGCTGCATCACCGCTTCCACCCGTTCGCGGGTGCGCTCGCTGACGCCGCTTTCGTTATTCAGCACGCGCGACACCGTCGATTTTCCGACGCCGCTTAAACGCGCGATATCTTTGATTGTTAGCCGGTTTTGCATACGAGGTTCTCGCCGTCGTCCGATTTGAGTGAGTCTAATGCTACTCAACGAATCCTCAATGAGCAAAGACTGGTTGATGTCCGGTTTAGTTGCCGGACGGTATGATAGCCATAATAGCCACAAATAGTTTCCTGGTCGCGGTATACTCCGCGCCGTCTTGAGTTACTTACCGGAGAATTTTATGGACCCCGATCCCACTCCTCATCCTCGATGGAGCAACCTTTCTTTCCGGTAAGCCTGTTTAGCACTGCTTTACCGGAAAGCGTAAAGCAGTGACGTCCTCGATGTCCCTGCCCTATAAAAATAATGCCTGACAGGTAAGGCTTTGCCACGCCTGTTGGCAACGCTGCGTTCGCTCGCGCGAGCGCGGAGGGACTGTTTATGCTGAAAAATTTTACCCGGCAGCTGTTCGCGCAGCTTAGCCGTCATTTACCACATCGTTTGATCCAGCGCGATCCGCTGCCCGATGCCCGTAACCTGGCCAGCGCGCCGATCCCGGATTCACTCGGCAAGCGCTGTCTGGACGTCGCGGCTATGGATGAGCAGGAGATCTGGCGCGCGTTCGATAGCCACCCTGAAGGGCTGAACGACGCCGAAGTGGCGGCGAAAATCGCCCTGCACGGCGATAACCAAATCCCGGCGCAGAAGCCGTCGCCGTGGTGGGTTCATCTGTGGACCTGCTATCGCAACCCGTTCAACCTGCTGTTGACGGTGCTCGGCATCGTCTCCTATTCAACTGAAGATCTATTCGCCGCGGGCGTTATCGCGCTGATGGTCGGCATCTCGACGCTGCTTAACTTCATCCAGGAAGCGCGCTCGACCAAAGCGGCGGATGCGCTGAAGGCGATGGTCAGCAATACCGCCACGGTGCTGCGGGTTATCAACGAGCAGGGCGAGAGCCGCTGGCTCGAACTGCCCATCGACCAACTGGTGCCGGGCGATATCGTCAGGCTATCGGCGGGAGATATGATCCCGGCGGACCTGCGCATCATTGTGGCGCGCGACCTGTTTGTCGCTCAGGCCTCGCTGACCGGCGAATCGCTGCCGGTTGAGAAAGTCGCGCGCACCCGCGATCCGCTACAAACCAATCCACTGGAATGCGACACCCTGTGCTTTATGGGGACCAACGTGGTGAGCGGCTCGGCGCAGGCTATCGTCTACGCCACCGGCGGCAACACCTGGTTCGGCCAGCTTGCCGGGCGCGTCAGCGAGCAGGAAAGCGAGCCGAACGCCTTCCAGAAAGGCATCAGCCGGGTCAGCATGCTGCTGATCCGCTTTATGCTGGTGATGGCGCCGGTGGTGCTGCTGATCAACGGCTACACCAAAGGCGACTGGTGGGAAGCGGCGCTGTTCGCGCTGTCGGTGGCGGTCGGCCTGACGCCGGAGATGTTGCCGATGATCGTCACCTCGACGCTGGCGCGCGGGGCGGTGAAGCTGTCAAAACAAAAGGTTATCGTCAAACACCTCGACGCCATTCAAAACTTTGGCGCGATGGATATCCTCTGCACCGATAAAACCGGCACCCTGACCCAGGATAAAATCGTGCTGGAGAACCATACCGATGTTTCCGGTAAATCCAGCGAGAGAGTCCTGCACACCGCCTGGCTCAATAGCCATTACCAGACCGGGCTTAAAAACCTGCTCGACACCGCGGTGCTGGAAGGCGTGGAGCTGGATGCCGCTCGCGGTCTCGCGGAGCGCTGGCAGAAGGTGGATGAGATCCCGTTTGATTTCGAACGCCGCCGCATGTCGGTGGTGGTGAAAGAGCAGGACGAGGCGCATCAGCTGATCTGTAAAGGGGCGTTGCAGGAGATCCTCAACGTCTCGACCCAGGTGCGCTACAACGGTGAAATCGTACCGTTGGACGATACCATGCTGCGCCGTATCCGCCGGGTGACCGATACCCTGAACCGTCAGGGGCTGCGGGTGGTGGCGGTAGCGACTAAATACCTGCCTGCGCGGGAAGGCGACTATCAGCGTGCGGATGAATCCGACCTGATCCTCGAAGGCTACATCGCCTTCCTCGATCCGCCGAAAGAGACTACCGCCCCGGCGCTGAAAGCGCTGAAGGCCAGCGGCATTACGGTGAAAATCCTCACCGGCGACAGCGAACTGGTGGCGGCGAAAGTGTGTCATGAAGTGGGGCTGGATGCGGGCGAAGTGGTGATTGGCAGCCAGATTGAAGCCATGAGCGACGACGAACTGGCGGCGCTGGCGAAACGCACCACGCTGTTCGCGCGCCTGGCGCCGCTGCATAAAGAGCGCATCGTGACGCTGCTGAAACGCGAAGGTCACGTGGTGGGCTTTATGGGTGACGGTATTAACGACGCCCCGGCGCTACGCGCGGCGGATATTGGCATTTCCGTTGACGGGGCGGTGGATATCGCCCGCGAGGCGGCGGATATCATTTTGCTGGAAAAAAGCCTGATGGTACTGGAAGAGGGGGTTATCGAAGGCCGCCGCACCTTCGCCAACATGCTCAAGTACATCAAAATGACCGCCAGCTCCAACTTCGGCAATGTCTTCAGCGTGCTGGTGGCCAGCGCCTTCCTGCCGTTCCTGCCGATGCTGCCGCTGCACCTGTTGATTCAGAACCTGCTGTACGATGTCTCTCAGGTGGCGATTCCGTTTGATAACGTCGATGATGAGCAGATTCGTAAACCGCAGCGCTGGAACCCGGCCGATCTCGGGCGTTTTATGGTCTTCTTCGGGCCGATCAGCTCGATTTTCGATATCCTCACTTTTGGCCTGATGTGGTGGGTGTTCCACGCCAACAGCGTCGAGATGCAGACCCTGTTCCAGTCCGGCTGGTTCATTGAAGGGCTGCTGTCGCAGACGCTAATTGTGCATATGATCCGTACCCGCCGCATTCCGTTCGTCCAGAGCCGCGCCGCGTGGCCGCTGTTCGCGATGACGCTGCTGGTGATGGCGGTGGGTATCGCGCTGCCGTTCTCGCCGCTGGCGGGCTACCTGCAGCTGCAGGCGCTGCCGCTCAGCTATTTCCCGTGGCTGGTGGCGATTCTGGCGGGTTACATGGTGTTGACCCAGACCGTTAAAGGTTTCTACAGCCGCCGCTACGGCTGGCAGTAGTGGTTTCGCCCCTTTGCCGTTCGGCAGAGGGGCATACCGGTATTTCTCTTAAATCTCATTAAGTTGTGACGCCCGTCATCGCCATGTATTGACGCAATTTTGTGCGCATGTTAACCCAATGTTTTGCTTTTTTTGGCCCGTCATAAAAAGGAACATTGATGATTAACACCGTGCGTTACAGTCTGCTGACCGGCGGAATATTACTGAGCAGCATGGCGCTTGCCGCCCCGGCGGGCGATCTGCCGCTGATGCCGTGGCCCGCCCATGTGGAGCGCCCGCAGGCGCAGGGGGCGCTGGCGTTGAATAACCAGCTGACGATCAACGTCAGCGGCGACGATCTGGGCGAGGCGGCAAACCGCTGGCGCGAACGTCTTGCGCGGCAAACCGGCTGGACGCTTCAGCCGCAGACGGCGCCGGCGAAAAGCCCAACCATTAACGTGATCGTCAGTAAAAAAGTGCCTTTCCTGCCTCAGCCGGATAGCGACGAAAGCTATCAGCTAACCGTTAACGCAGACGGCGCGACCCTGAAAGCCAATACGCGTTTTGGCGCGCTGCGCGGCATGGAAACGCTGCTACAGCTGGTACAAAACGGCCCTGACGGCACCACCATTCCTTATGTCGCCATTAACGATGCGCCGCGCTTCCCGTGGCGTGGACTGCTGCTGGATTCCGCCCGCCATTTTATGCCGCTGTCGGCGATCAAACGGCAGATTGATGGTATGGCGGCGGCGAAGCTTAACGTACTGCACTGGCATCTGACCGACGATCAGGGCTGGCGTTTCGCCTCCAGCCGCTATCCGAAGCTGCAGCAGCAGGCCAGCGACGGCCTGTTTTATACCCAGGCGCAGATGAAAGACATTGTGCGCTATGCCGCCGAACGCGGTATTCGCGTGGTGCCGGAAATCGATATGCCGGGCCACGCCTCGGCGATCGCCGTGGCTTATCCGGAGCTGATGAGCGCGCCGGGGCCTTACGCGATGGAGCGCCACTGGGGCGTGCTGAAACCGGTACTCGACCCAACAAAAGAGGCCACCTACGCGTTTGCCGAGGCGATGGTCAGCGAACTGGCGGCTATCTTCCCCGAGCCGTATCTGCATATCGGCGGTGATGAAGTCGATGACAGCCAGTGGCGCGCCAATCCGGCCATTCAGAAATTCCTCAAAGAGAAGGGGCTGGCGGACAGCCACGCGCTACAGGCGTACTTTAACCGGCGCCTGGAGACGTTACTTGAAAAACATCACCGGCAGATGGTCGGCTGGGATGAAATCTACCACCCTGATTTACCGAAGAGCATTCTGATCCAGTCGTGGCAGGGGCAGGACGCATTAGGCGACGTCGCTAAACACGGCTATCGCGGCATTCTCTCCACCGGTTTTTATCTCGACCAGCCGCAGTACACCGCCTATCACTATCGTAATGAAATTATCCCGCAGGGGCTCAACGGCGTGGATACGATTACCGATAACGACAGCGCCCAGAGCTGGCAGTTTTCGATGCCGCGCCTGAAGGGCAGCGCGGTTGAGGGCAGCTTTACGCTGGTAAAAGGCGATAGCGGCTGGCGTGGATTCATTGATTTTAAAGGGAAATCACGGCGTGCCGTGCAGGAGATTGAATGGCTCGGCGACAATCAGGTCACGTTCCGCGTTGATACCTGGATGGGCGAGACCCGCCCGGTGCTAACCATTAACGACGACAAGCTCGCAGGCTACTTCCTGCTTGGCAACACCCGTTATCCCATTGACGGCAAGCGACTGGATGCCGTGCCGCAGGGCATTCAGCCGACGCTGCCCGACGCGCAGCAACAGAAGAATCTGCTCGGCGGCGAGGCGGCGCTGTGGGCGGAAAATGTCGCCGCGCCGGTCATCGATATCAAGCTGTGGCCGCGCGCTTTTGCGGTGGCGGAGCGGTTATGGTCGGCCGAAGACGTCAAAGACAGCGACAATATGTATCAGCGCCTGCAGGCGATGGACAGCTGGTCAACGGTCTCCGTCGGCCTGCAGCAGCACGCTCAGCAGCTGGAGCAGTTCACCCGGCTGGCGAACAGCAGCCATACGCTGGCGTTGCAGATCCTCGCCGAGGCGCTGGAGCCAGCGCATTACTACACCCGTCAACATCTCAAGTTCCAGGCGAACAATTACCATCAATTTGAACCGCTTAACCGACTGGCCGATGCGCTACCCGCGGAGAGCGACACCGTACGCAGCCTGAACCAGTGGGCGGAGCGGCTAATCAGCGATGCTGAAGATACAGAGAGCGCCGATGCGCTGCGCCACGTTTTTACCCGCTGGCAGAACAACAGCGGCGATGCGCTGGCGCTGACCGACAATAACTATCAACTGGCGGCGATTAAACCGGTGGTGCAGCAGGTTGATAAGCTGGCGAGCCTCGGGCTGCGCTTGACCGATCTGGTGGCGCGGCAGGGAACGCTGGACGATAAAGAGTACGCCTCAATCCAGGCGCAGCTGGATACGGCGGCGAAAACCCAGGATGAGCTGGTGATTGCGGCGGTCTATCCGCTGGAGAAACTGCTGCGGGCAACGAAGATAAAATAGGGCATTTCCCTCACCCCGCGGATGACGCAAGCGCCTGGGGTGAGGGCAGAGAAGCGCTTAGCGACGGATCGCGATAGCTTCAATCTCAATCTTCACGTCTTTCGGCAGACGCGCGACTTCTACGCAGGAACGCGCCGGGAAAGTGGCGTTATGCTCGGTGAAGAACGCTTCATACGCGGCATTCACGGTGGCGAAATCGTTCAGATCTTTCACGAAAACGGTGGTTTTCACGATATCGCCCACTTTCAGGCCAGCGGCTTCAACGATAGCTTTTACGTTGTCCAGGGACTGACGCGCCTGCGCGGCGACATCTTCCGGCACGCTGCCGGTTTTCGGGTCTACTGGGATCTGGCCGGAAGTGATGATCATGCTACCCAGATCAACGCCTTGTACATAAGGGCCAATAGCTGCTGGTGCTTTTTCCGTCGCAATAGTTTTGCTCATAATATCTCCAGATGAACTGCAGTAATTAGGTCGTAGCCATTATAGGGAGGGCCGGTATTAATACCAACCGCAATTAGTTGGCCAGCACCACATAATGGGAAAACTCTTTTTCACAGTATTTGCATTTGAGTGCAATGTCATCGGCGCGTTTTTTCACTGCGAAACTCGACGAAACCGGCTCAGCGTGACTAATGCAGTTGCTGTTCGGACAGACCAGCACGCTGTTGATGCGCTCAGGCAGGCTCGGGCGGGATTTGCCCACTACTTCGTAATCATCAATACGGTTAACCGTTGCGTCCGGCGCATACAGCGCCAGCTGATTGACCTGCTCATCGGTCAGGAAGGTGTTCTCAATTTTAATCAAATCTTTACGGCCCATCTCGCCGGACGGCAGGTTCAGGCCGATGGTGATGCGCTGGTCGGTTTCGGTCAGCTTGAACAGGGTCAACAACTTGAAGCCGACCTGGGCCGGGATATGGTCGATCACGGTGCCGCGTTTAATGGCTTCTACTTGCAGTTTATTGTCGTGTGTCATCTCTCATTCCCCCTTATTGTGCCAGCTCGCTATTCAATACCAGTGCCAGTAACGCCTGGCGGGCGAAGATGCCGTTGCCTGCCTGCTGGAAGTACCAGGCGTGCGGCGTTTTATCGACATCGGTGGTGATTTCATCAACGCGCGGCAGCGGGTGCAGCACTTTCATATTGGCGCGCGCGCCTTCGAGATCCGCGGCGCGCAGCACGAACTGCGCCTTCACGTTGGCGTATTCCGATGGATCCAGGCGCTCTTTCTGCACGCGAGTCATATACAGAATATCGACCTCAGCCATTACTTCGTCGATGGCGCTATGCAGGCTCCAGGCGATGCCTTTTTCATCCAGCATATCGAGAATGTACTGCGGCATCGCCAGCGCGTCCGGGGCGATGAAGTAAAAGCGGTTGCCGTTGAATTTCGCCAGCGCCTGGGTCAGCGAGTGTACGGTACGGCCATATTTCAGATCGCCGACCATCGCGACATTGAGGTTCTCAAGGCGGCCCTGAGTTTCCTGAATGGTGAACAGGTCGAGCAGGGTTTGCGTTGGATGCTGATTGGCGCCGTCG
Organism: Klebsiella sp. 141161; assembly: GCF_050600815.1. Classification (NCBI taxonomy): domain Bacteria; kingdom Pseudomonadati; phylum Pseudomonadota; class Gammaproteobacteria; order Enterobacterales; family Enterobacteriaceae; genus Klebsiella; species Klebsiella sp. 141161. The sequence continues at coordinate 170,148 of NZ_JAQIRN010000008.1, forward strand.
CCGGCGTTGAGAATCGGTATGCCGCCGGAGAACTCGGTTGCCAGACGCGCGGCGCCTTCTTGCGGATGGCGCATCACGATAGCGTCGACGTAGGTGCTGATCACCGAAATGGTGTCGGCCAGGGTTTCGCCTTTCTTACCGAGCGAGGTGTTGCTGCTGTCGGAGAAGCCGACCACGCTGGCGCCGAGGCGGTGCATGGAGGTTTCAAAAGAGAGGCGAGTACGGGTGGAGGCTTCAAAGAAACAGCTGGCGATAACCTTATGCTTCAGCAGCTCGGGTTGCGGATTGGCTTTCAGCTTTGCGGCCGTCGCCAGCACCAGTTCGAGGTCTTCGCGGCTGAGATCGTTTATGGAAATGATATGTTTTTGATATAGCGGGTTAGCCATGCTTATCTCCTGACGCCTGAGCAAAAAAAAAGCCCCTTAAATAAGGGGCTTCGAGAATTCATTGAGCAACGGAAAGAAAAACGCCAGGCCAGCGCCTGCTTTCAGACGCGGTAAGACACAGCAATGTCGTACGCAATTGACCATATTTCCTCCCGGCAAAACGGCTGGCATTATACGCAGCTTTGATGAGCAATCAAGCGATTAATCCACAATCAGGGAAACGTTTGCCTGCGAAGGCTGCGCCAGCGCAAAAAACCGCGATAAAAATGTGGTCTGGCAGTGGTAAGCGGCGTATAAAACCAAAATGAAAAGCTGTTTTATATTTGAGGGCTCTTATGATTATCGGCAACATTCATCATCTGCAATCCTGGCTGCCGGACGCGCTGCGTCAGGCGATTGAGCATGTTAAAGCCCACGTTAGCGAATCGACGCCGCTCGGCAAGCACGACATCGACGGTAATAATCTGTTCTATCTGATTTCTGAAGACAGCACCGAACCGCAGGCCGAACGTCGCGCCGAGTTTCACGCCCGCTATCTGGATATCCAGATTGTACTTCGCGGTCAGGAAGGGATGACTTTCAGCACCTTACCCGCAGGCGAGCCGCAGATTGACTGGCTGGCGGACAAAGACATCGCCTTCCTCGCCGAGGGCGCGCAGGAGAAAACCGTTATCCTTAACGAGGGCGATTTTGTGGTGTTTTATCCAGGCGAAGTACATAAACCGCTCTGTGCCGTCGGGGCGCCGGCGAAGGTGCGCAAAGCAGTGGTGAAGGTGTTGATGGCTTAAAACGGGTAGCCCGGATACGCGTAGCGCGTTATCCGGGAATCTACCGTGATTAATGGTTATTTTCCAAGCGTCGCCACCATCACCGCTTTGATGGTGTGCATACGGTTTTCCGCCTGATCGAAGACGATGCTCGCTGGCGACTCAAATACCTCGTCGGTCACCTCCATGCCGCCGTGCAGTCCATACTCCGCCGCCATCTGTTTGCCGAGAATGGTCTGGTCATCGTGGAACGCGGGCAGACAATGCAGGAATTTCACCTGCGGGTTGCCGGTCAATTGCAGCATGGTTTTATTCACCTGGTAACCGCGCAGCAGGGCGATACGCTCCGCCCATTTCTCTTTCGCCTCACCCATCGACACCCACACGTCGGTATAAATGAAATCAGCGCCTTTTACGCCCGCGGCGATATCTTCCGTCAGGGTAATATTGCCACCGTGCTTTTTCGCCAGCGCAGTGCATTCCGCCACTAAACCCTCTTCCGGCCAGCAGGCTTTCGGCGCCACCAGGCGCAGGTCCAGCCCGGTCAGCGCGGCGGCTTCCAGCATGGAGTTACCCATGTTGTTACGCGCGTCGCCGGCGTAGACCAGCGTCATTTCATTAAATGCCTTACCCGGCAGGTGCTCTTGCATGGTCAGCAGGTCGGCCAGGAGTTGCGTCGGGTGGAATTCATCGGTCAGGCCGTTCCACACCGGCACGCCGGCATACTCCGCCAGGGTTTCTACCAGCTCCTGGCCGTAGCCGCGATATTGAATACCGTCATACATGCGGCCCAGCACGCGGGCGGTATCTTTCATGGATTCTTTGTGGCCGATCTGGCTACCGCTGGATCCGAGATAGGTCACGCGGGCGCCCTGGTCGTAAGCGGCAACTTCGAAAGAGCATCGTGTACGGGTTGAGTCTTTTTCGAAGATGAGCGCGATGTTTTTGCCCTTTAGTTTCTGGGCCTCGATGCCGTTTTTCTTATCGGCTTTTAATTGCGCGGCCAGGTCGACAAGGCCGGTAATTTCTGCAGCAGTGAAATCCAGTAATCTCAAGAAATGCTTCTGATATAACGCGGACATAATTCCCTCACCTGGCAAACGCCACTATTGAATTAAAATTCACTTTATATGTATGAATATTCATTTGCAACCCCGAGTAAGAAATCTTTTACACAGAAGGTGGAGGCAATCACGGCGGTATGTGACAATAGGAGTATCTGCCGCACATTATGAGGAACGAGCCATGGCAAACCCGGAACTACTGGAAGAGCAGCGTGAGGAAACGCGTCTGATTATCGAAGAGCTGCTGGAAGATGGCAGCGATCCGGACGCGCTGTATACCATTGAGCATCATCTCTCTGCCGACGATTTCGAAACGTTGGAAAAAGTGGCGGTAGAGGCCTTCAAGATGGGTTATGAAGTCACCGAGCCGGAAGAGCTGGAAGTCGAAGAAGGCGAAGTGGTGATCTGCTGCGATATTCTGAGCGAAAGCGCGCTCAACGCCGATCTGATCGACGCCCAGGTTGAACAGCTGATGAACCTGGCGGAAAAATTCAACGTCGAGTACGACGGTTGGGGTACCTATTACGAAGACCCGAACGGCGAAGACGATGACGGCGAAGATGACGAAGATTTAATTGACGAAGACGACAACGGCGTACGCCACTAAGTCGTCAACGGATACGGCGGCGTCTGCCGCCGTATATACCCGTCCTGATTAGGGTATAGCCTGGAGCTTCAATGGATTACCCGCAAATACTCTCCCCGATTTTAGCATTCCTGCACTGCCCAACGCCGCAGGCGTGGATTGACGAAGCCCGTAAACCGGAAAACCTGCCGCTGCTGCTGACCGACCACATGGTATGCGAGCTGAAAGCGGCGCAAAACGCCATGCTGCTGGTGCGCCGCTACGTCGCCGATAAAGACGGCGCCGACGAGCTACTGGAATGCCTGAAACCGTACGAAGACTTTACCTATCGCCGTGGGCCGGAGCCGGATTTTGTCGCTCTGCATAAGCGGATCAACAAAAGCGCTATGCCGCGAACCAACGACCCGTGGGGCAGACAGTTGCTCGACAGCATGATTCTGCTTATCAAAGAGGAGCTGCACCACTTCTGGCAGGTGCGCGAGATCATGCTGGCGCGAGATATCCCTTACGTCAAAATCACCGCCAGCAACTATGCCCGCGGTATGCGCCGGGAGGTGCGATCGCACGAGCCGGTGATGCTGATCGATAAGCTGATTTGCGGCGCTTATATCGAAGCGCGCTCCTGTGAGCGGTTTGCCGCGCTGGCGCCGTGGCTGGATGATGATCTCCAGAAGTTTTATCTGTCGTTGCTGCGCTCCGAGGCCCGTCATTATCAGGATTACCTGGACCTGGCGCAGCAGATAGCGGGGGAAGATATCAGCGAGCGCGTACGCCAGCTTGGCGAGGCGGAAGCGGCATTGATTCTCCGCCCGGAGTCCGAGTTCCGCTTCCACAGCGGCGTACCGACGGCGCCGTAGCCCGCGGTTTCCGGACTCTGTAGCCCCGGTAAGCGCAGCGCTACCGGGGACGCCTACGGTAGCGAGGCGTTAAAGCGGTTTCAACATTCGTACTTCGCAATCGACGTGGCCGGTGCAGCCCAGCGGCTCGTCGATATGCTCAAAGCCGAGATGCTCATAAAGGGCAATCGCTTCTTTCAAAAAAGCGGTGGTCTCCAGATAGCAGCGTTTAAAACCCTGTTCGCGGGCGTAATCCATCGCCATCAGCGCCAGCTTTTTCGCCAGCCCTTTGCCGCGCGCCGAGGTCATAAAGTACATTTTCTGCAGCTCACAGATATCGGACTCGCTACATGAGAGCGCCGCCACGCCGCCGCCGCCGACCACTTCGCCATTTTGCTCCACAACCCAATAGGCGGAGCCCGGTTGGCTATAAAGTTCGTACAGTTCATCCAGGTTGGGGTCAGCGACCGTATAGCCTTTATCGGCGGTCAGGCCGTATTCCGCTGAGACCTGGCGGATAACTCGGGCGATGGCGGCATTATCTGCCGCCGTAATGCGGCGTAAAGTAAAGGTCTGTGGCGCAGCAAGATTCATAGAATCACTCAATTTTAGCTTAAATAACCATACATTGTTTTAATACCATTATTCTTTGATCGACGCAAGATGTGCATAAATATATTGCTGAGTAATTTCCAGATAATATATTCTGTATGCTTAATGGAAATTATTCTGGCTTATTATTTATATATATACTTTAAAATGCAAGGACGGCGAGGTATGGAGATTTTTTCAGGGGAAAAACAAAGCAATAGTCATTTTTTTGTTTTTCACGGTCGGGCAAAGAGTTATTTTTTTATTTGTTTGGTTAATATTATACTGTCTGTAATTACTTTAGGGATATTCATTCCCTGGGCATGGGTACGTAGTCGCCGTTATTTTTGTGAAAATATGGAAGTTAACGGTAACCGTTTTGCTTACCACGGGCGCGGTTTCACGATTTTACTTAGCTGGCTGCTGATGTTTATCGTGCTGGTTTTACTTAGTCTGGCGCTTGCCATTTTCTCTCCCGGTAGTGAAGGGCTCGAGACGCTGGCATTTCTTATCCTGCTGCCGGTCATGGTAATGAAGGGGTTAAGCTATCACGCGAATATGACCTCATTCGCTAATATTCGTTTTGGGTTTAAATGTAATCTACTGCGCGCATGGTGGATTATGCTCGGGTTACCTTTGCTGATAGTCGTGCTAATGGCGGTTATCCTCTTCATTCCCGGAAGCCGTCTCTGGTTAGGTTTTAGCATAAATGGCATGTTAGTGGGTTTCGTTGCCCTGCTTTTACTGGCACTGTGTGTCATGGCCGCCGCCAATGGGGTGGTTTACAGTCACTGGCTTGAGCTGATCGGCAAAGGCGGAAACTTAGGTAAAACTAAATTTAATATTTATATCAGCACGAAGCGTTGCATCGTGGCGTTTTTATGGGCAACGGTAATTTTGTTGCCGTTTATGTTACTGTTTTTAGGTTTTTTCATTTCCGCATTTATGCAATTTTTCACAGGATGTATGTTCGGCATGTGTAATGAAAATACAGCGCTGTTTATGGCATTGCGGCATCTTAGTGCGGTATTGAGTGGATATTTATCTCTCACCATTGGTATCGTATTAGCCATGGCATTTATCCGGGTGGCCTTACGTAATCACGCGTGGAATAATTTGGTGCTTGGCGACAGCATTCGTTTTCGTTCTACCCTGACGTTTTTTGGACTTGCTCCGCGTTTATTGGCTCTGACGTTTCTTTCTCCGCTGACATTGGGTCTGGCGTATCCCTGGTTAAAGATTAATTTGATGCGCTATATTGCCGCCAACACTGAGGTGATTGGTGACTTTGAAACGCTCGACCTGCAGCAAGATGAGACCTGTCAGCCGCCAGTAGCTGGTAAATTGTGCAGCGGTTTTTTACCTAACCTGCCGTTCTTATAATGTAAAAAAGCCGGAGCAAGCTCCGGCTTTTTTCTATCGCGAGTTTTTACAGCGCGGCGATCACGGCCTGCTGTTCGATAAGCTTCGCTTTCGCTTCCGCGTAGCCTTCCAGCTTCTCACGCTCTTTGGCGATAACTGCCTCCGGGGCGCGAGCAACAAAACCTTCGTTGGACAGCTTGCTTTCGATACGGCCGATTTCCGCTTCGACTTTCGCCACTTCTTTCGCCAGACGCGCCAGCTCGGCTTCTTTGTCGATAAGACCCGCCATCGGGATCAGCAGCTCGGCGCCGTCGATAATCTTGGTCACGGAAACCGGACCTTTATCATCGGCAGGCAGCACGGTGATGCTTTCCAGACGCGCGAGGTTCAGCAGGAAGCTGCGGTTGTCGTTAACACGACGCTCGGCATCTTTGCTGCAGCCGCGCAGCAGCAGTTCCAGCGGTTTACCTGGCGCAATGTTCATCTCCGCACGGATGTTACGTACGGCGACGATCGCCTGCTTCAGCCATTCGGTATCGGTCAGCGCCGCTTCATCAACCTGAGAAGCCTCATACTGCGGGAACGGCTGCAGCATGATGGTATCGGCGGTGATACCGCAGATTACTTTCACGCGCTGCCAGATGGTTTCCGTGATGAACGGGATGATCGGATGCGCCAGGCGCAGCAGACCTTCCAGCACGGTCACCAGCGTATGGCGAGTCCCGCGCAGCTCCGCTTCGCTGCCACCGTTCATGACCGGCTTGGTCAGTTCGAGGTACCAGTCGCAAAACTGATTCCAGGTAAACTCATACAGGATGCCCGCGGCGATATCGAAGCGGAAGTTATCCAGCGCTTCGCGGTACGCTTTCACGGTCTGGTTGAATTCAGCCAGGATCCAGCGGTCGGCCAGGGACAGCACCATCTCGCCGCCGTTGAAACCGCAATCCTGATCTTCGGTATTCATCAGTACGAAGCGGCTGGCGTTCCACAGTTTGTTGCAGAAGTTACGGTAACCTTCCAGGCGCTTCATATCCCAGTTGATGTCGCGGCCGGTAGAGGCCAGCGCCGCCAGGGTAAAGCGCAGGGCGTCAGTGCCGTGTGGCTCGATGCCGTTCGGGAACTGTTTCTCGGTGCGCTTACGGATTTTTTCCGCCAGCTGAGGCTGCATCATGTTGCCGGTACGTTTTTCCAGCAGCTCCGGCAGGGTGATACCGTCGACCATATCCAGCGGGTCAATGACGTTACCCTTGGATTTGGACATCTTCTGGCCTTCGTCGTCGCGGATAAGGCCGGTCATGTAGACGGTCTTAAACGGAACCTGCGGCTTGCCGTTTTCATCTTTGATGAAGTGCATGGTCATCATTATCATGCGGGCAATCCAGAAGAAGATGATGTCGAAGCCGGACACCATCACGCTGGTCGGGTGGAACTGACGCAGCGCGTCGGTGTTTTCCGGCCAGCCGAGGGTGGAGAAGGTCCACAGCGCGGAAGAGAACCAGGTATCCAGAACGTCTTCGTCCTGACGCAGGGCAACGTCGGCGCTCAGGTTGTTTTCCTGACGCACTTCGTCTTCGCTACGGCCAACATAGACGTTGCCGTCGTTGTCATACCATGCCGGGATGCGGTGACCCCACCACAGCTGACGGGAAATACACCAGTCCTGAATATCGCGCATCCAGGAGAAGTACATGTTTTCGTACTGCTTCGGCACGAACTGGATGTCGCCATTCTCAACGGCTTCAACTGCCGGCTTGGCCAGCACGTCGGCACGCACGTACCACTGGTCGGTTAGCATCGGTTCGATAACCACGCCGCCGCGATCGCCGTAAGGCACGGTCAGGTCGTGCGGTTTGATCTCTTCCAGCAGGCCCAGCGCGTCGACGGCGGCAACCATCGCTTTACGCGCGGCAAAACGTTCCATCTTCTGGAATTCAGCCGGGATCTCGTTGGAATAAACGTCGGATTCGTTGCCTTTGGTATCGTAAACTTCCGCGCTTTCGCGGATGTCGCCATCAAAGGTCAAAATATTAATCATCGGCAGCTGATGACGGCGGCCAACTTCGTAGTCGTTAAAGTCGTGCGCCGGGGTGATTTTCACGCAGCCGGTGCCTTTTTCCATGTCGGCGTGTTCGTCGCCAACAATTGGAATGCGGCGGTTAACCAGCGGCAGCACTACGAATTTACCAATCAGGTCTTTGTAACGCGGATCTTCCGGGTTAACGGCCACGCCGGTATCGCCCAGCAGGGTTTCCGGACGCGTGGTGGCGACCACCAGGTAATCTTTACCGTCAGCGGTTTTCGCGCCATCGGCCAGCGGATAGCGAATGTGCCACATGGACCCTTTCGATTCGCGGTTTTCCACTTCGAGGTCGGAAATGGCGGTACGCAGTTTCGGGTCCCAGTTGACCAGGCGCTTGCCGCGATAAATCAGGTCTTCTTTGTACAGGCGAACGAAGACTTCTTTCACCGCGTTGGACAGGCCTTCATCCATCGTGAAGCGCTCGCGCTCCCAGTCGACGGAGTTGCCGAGGCGGCGCATCTGACGGGTAATGGTGCCGCCGGATTCCGCTTTCCACTGCCAGATTTTGTCGATGAAAGCATCGCGGCCGTAGTCGTGGCGGGTTTTACCTTCTTCAGCGGCAATCTTACGCTCAACCACCATTTGGGTAGCGATACCCGCGTGGTCGGTACCGGCCTGCCACAGGGTGTTTTTACCCTGCATGCGCTGGTAACGAATCATGGTATCCATGATGGTTTGCTGGAAGGCATGACCCATATGCAAACTGCCGGTGACGTTCGGCGGCGGGATCATGATGCAGAAGCTCTCCTGGCTTTCATCACCATTCGGTTTGAAATAGCCCTGCTTTTCCCAGTGCTCGTAAAGCGGCTGTTCGATATCTTGTGGGTTGTATGTCTTTTCCATTATTTCCAGGTTGCCGTGTTCAGGTTGAAACCAGCCATGCGGTACGCTTTATAGCGTTCGCGCGCCAGTTGTTTCAAAGAATCTTCGTAAGGGACAAAGTCTATCACTTCTGTGAAAGCGGTGGCAAAATCTGCAAAGTTTAGCCGCAGGCTGATAAGAATATCCCGCGGACTGCTGTTGCGCTTTTGCGGCCAGGCAATTTCCACCGGCGCGCCGCCTCTCGGGCCTTCGCCCGCCAGATTATGCGGCACAAAGCTCTCCGGAGGACGCGTCCACAGCGCTTCGTCGAGGCGAATAGCCTGCTGTTCATCTTCACAGGCGATCAGTACGCGCTTGCCGTTGCGCCAACGTTCTGCGGCAATTTCGCACACCAGCTGTTCGACGGCGCTGAGCTCGTCGACGGTGTCTTCGTTGTCCAGAAGATAGAACGTTGCGTTTTTCATATATGGGGCTTCTTGTTGTGGATTTAAATGCAAAGCCGGGCGGCGCTACGCTTACCCGGCCTACAAACGGCATCATTCCGTAGACCCGGTAAGCGTAGCGCTACCGGGCATCAGACGGCAATCACTCTTCGCCGTTAAAACCCGCACGATTGAGCAGGAACTGCGACAGCAGCGCCACCGGGCGGCCGGTTGCGCCTTTGGCTTTCCCGGAACGCCAGGCGGTACCGGCGATGTCAAGGTGCGCCCAGTTGTACTTGCGGGTGAAGCGTGACAGGAAGCAGCCAGCGGTAATCGCGCCGCCAGGACGGCCGCCGATGTTGGCCATATCCGCAAAGTTGGACTCCAGCTGATCCTGGAACTCGTCGGCCAGCGGCAGACGCCATGCGCGGTCGCCGGCCAGTTCGGAGGCGCCGATCAGCTCATGAGCCAGCGGATTATGGTTCGACATCAGGCCGGTGATGTGATGGCCGAGGGCAATCACGCAGGCGCCGGTCAGCGTCGCAATGTCGATAACCGCTTCCGGCTCGAAGCGCTCAACGTAGGTCAGCACGTCGCACAGCACCAGACGGCCTTCGGCATCGGTATTCAGCACTTCAACGGTCTGCCCGGACATGGTGGTCAGAACATCGCCTGGGCGATACGCGCGACCGCCAGGCATGTTTTCACAGCCCGCCAGCACGCCGATGACGTTCAGCGGCAGCTGCAGCTCGGCAACCATCCGCATTACGCCGTAAACCGCCGCCGCGCCGCACATGTCGTACTTCATCTCGTCCATGCCTTCGGCAGGCTTGATGGAGATACCGCCGGAGTCGAAGGTCAGGCCTTTACCGACCAGCACGATAGGGCGCGCGTCTTCAGACGGGTTGCCTTTATACTCGATGACCGACATCAGCGACTCGTTCTGCGAGCCGTTGCCGACGGCAAGATAGGAGTTCATCCCCAGCTCGCGCATCTGCTGCTCGCCGATCACGCGGGTGATGACGTTCTTGCTGTAGGTGTCAGCCAGTTGGCGCGCCTGGGAAGCCAGATAAGCCGCGTTACAGATATTCGGCGGCATGTTGCCGAGATCTTTCGCCGCTTTGATGCCGGCGGCAATCGCCAGGCCATGCTGAATGGCGCGTTCGCCGCTGGTGAGCTCGCGGCGGGTCGGCACGTTAAAGACCATTTTACGCAGCGGACGACGCGGCTCGCTTTTGTTGGTCTTCAACTGATCGAAGCTGTACAGCGTCTCTTTGGCGGTTTCAACGGCCTGGCGAACTTTCCAGTAGTTGTTGCGCCCTTTAACGTGCAGTTCGGTCAGGAAGCAGACGGCTTCCATCGAGCCAGTGTCATTCAGAGTATTAATGGTTTTCTGAATAACTTGTTTATACTGACGTTCATCCAGTTCGCGCTCTTTACCACAGCCGATGAGCAGAATGCGCTCAGACAGGATGTTCGGCACATGGTGCAGTAACAAGGTCTGGCCAGGCTTGCCTTCGAGCTCGCCGCGACGCAGCAGGGCGCTGATGTAACCGTCGCTGATTTTATCGAGTTGTTCGGCGATGGGGGAGAGGCGACGTGGTTCGAAGACGCCGACCACGATACAGGCACTCCGCTGCTTCTCCGGGCTACCGCTTTTTACACTGAACTCCATGCACTATGCTCCTGAATCTTAAAGACAACAGTGGTGGCTACGGCTATACTCGTCGCCTTTCCAGTTGCAGATGCGTTGGCTACGCCTGCTTACCCCTGACGCTGGCTGATGCCGCTTTGGGGCTTCACAGTCCTGCCGCCTTTCTACAACTCGAAATCCATTGAGTATATAATTGCAAGCTTTCGTAACTCATGTCCGCTGTTGCGGTGACTTCGTGTTAATCTTAACGTTATTACGGCCTTGGTTCGTCAGAAAAGATCCTGATACGCAGAACCGATGAGTCATTTAATCTTAGCGATGTTTTCGACGATAAAAGAGAATAAATGACGTTTAAGCCATGAAACAAGCAATTTTCCTGCAATAAGACGGGTTTTTACGGGCGTATTTATAGTGATAATCATAAGATATCTGGTTCGTGAGACGCTGAAAAGCCAGTTGGCGATCCTATTCATCCTGTTACTGATTTTCTTCTGTCAGAAACTCGTCAGGATCCTCGGCGCCGCGGTAGATGGCGATATCCCGACCAACCTGGTGCTCTCGCTGTTAGGGCTGGGCGTACCGGAAATGGCGCAGCTCATTCTGCCCCTGAGTCTTTTCCTCGGGTTGTTGATGACGCTGGGCAAACTGTATACCGAAAGTGAAATTACGGTGATGCACGCCTGCGGCTTGAGTAAAGCCGTATTGATTAAGGCGGCAATGATCCTTGCCCTGTTTACCGGCGCTGTCGCGGCGGTCAACGTGATGTGGGCGGGGCCGTGGTCGTCGCGCCATCAGGACGAAGTGCTGGCGGAAGCCAAAGCTAACCCCGGAATGGCGGCGCTGGCTCAGGGCCAGTTCCAGCAGGCCAGCGACGGCAGCGCGGTGTTGTTTATCGAAAACGTCAACGGTAACCGCTTCAACGACGTGTTCCTGGCGCAACTGAGGCCTAAAGGCAACGCGCGTCCTTCCGTGGTGGTTGCGGATTCCGGCGAGCTGTCGCAGAAAAAAGACGGCTCCCAGGTGGTCACGATGACTCAAGGGACGCGTTTTGAAGGTACAGCGATGCTGCGCGATTTCCGTATTACCGACTTCAAAAACTACCAGGCGGTTATTGGCCATCAGGCGGTAGCGGCCGATCCTGGCGACACTGAACAGATGAATATGCGCACCCTGTGGCATACCGACACCGATCGCGCCCGCGCCGAGCTGCACTGGCGATTTACGCTGGTGGCGGCGGTGTTCATGATGGCGCTGATGGTTGTCCCGCTCAGCGTGGTGAACCCGCGTCAGGGCCGCGTGCTGTCTATGCTGCCGGCGATGCTGCTGTATCTGGTGTTCTTCCTGCTGCAAACGTCGATCAAATCGAACGCGGGTAAAGGCAAAATGGACCCCGCCATCTGGATGTGGGGCGTGAACCTGCTCTACTTCGCGCTGGCGGTGCTGCTTAACCTGTGGGATACGGTGCCGATGCGTCGTTTCCGTGCCCGGTTTAATAAAGGAGCGGTGTGATGCAGGCGTTTGGCGTACTTGACCGCTATATCGGTAAAACCATTTTCAACACCATCATGATGACGCTGTTCATGCTGGTGTCGCTCTCCGGAATTATTAAGTTTGTCGACCAGCTGAAAAAAGCCGGGCAGGGCAGCTATGATGCGCTGGGAGCAGGACTCTATACCATTCTCAGCGTGCCAAAAGATGTGCAAATCTTCTTCCCAATGGCGGCCCTGCTTGGGGCTTTGCTGGGGCTGGGTATGCTGGCGCAGCGCAGCGAACTGGTGGTGATGCAGGCTTCCGGCTTTACCCGTATGCAGGTGGCGCTGGCGGTGATGAAAACGGCGATCCCGCTGGTGTTGTTGACCATGGCGATGGGTGAATGGGTGGCGCCGCAGGGCGAACAGATGGCGCGTAACTACCGTGCGCAGCAGATGTACGGCGGTTCGCTGCTGTCGACCCAGCAGGGGTTGTGGGCGAAAGACGGGCATAATTTTGTCTACATTGAACGCGTAAAGGGTAACGATGAGCTGGGCGGGGTGAGCATCTACCAGTTTAACGATAACCGTCGTCTGCAATCTGTCCGTTACGCCGCTTCCGCTAAGTTTGATAATGACGCCAAGATCTGGCGCCTGTCGCAGGTGGATGAATCTAATCTGACCGATCCGAAACAGGTTACCGGCACGCAAATGGTCAGCGGAACCTGGAAGACCAAACTGACGCCGGACAAACTCGGCGTGGTTGCGCTGGATCCGGACGCGCTATCAATCAGCGGCCTGCATAACTATGTGACCTATCTGAAGTCCAGCGGCCAGGATCCTGGCCGTTACCAGCTCAACATGTGGAGCAAGATCTTCCAGCCGCTGTCGGTGGCCGTGATGATGCTGATGGCGCTGTCGTTCATCTTTGGTCCCCTGCGGAGCGTGGCAATGGGCGTGAGAGTCGTTACCGGGATTAGCTTCGGCTTTATCTTTTACGTACTCGACCAGATATTTGGCCCGCTAACATTGGTTTACGGCATACCGCCGATAATCGGCGCGCTGCTGCCAAGCGCAAGCTTCTTCCTGATAAGCCTTTGGCTGATGATGAGAAAAGCGTAGTTCGATAAATGACCCGGCCAAGCGCAAGCAACGCCGGGTTTTTTGTGCCCGCGGTTTGAGTGGCGATCCGCAGTGTAATGCCCTGTATTGTTGTCGCCCGGATCGGACGCAGCGCGCCGCAATCCGGGGCTCGACACTGACGTTAACGGCGCCTTCCGCCTAGCAGGCTTCCCAGCATGCCGCGGACGATCTGGTTGGTGACCTGACGTACGGCGCTTTTGGCGGCGGTCTGCACAATACCATCTCGTTTACCACCGCGCGGGCCGGTAGTGCCGAACAGAATATCTTTCAGTCCCCCGAGCAGCCCGTCGTCATCGCCGCTTTGTTGGCCTTTTGCCGGCGGCGCCGACTGCTGCTCGGTGGCGACCTGCACCCCTTTTTGCAGCATTTCGAAGGCCGATTCGCGGTCAATCTCTTCTTCATACTTGCCGTACAGCGCCGAGTGGTTAATCAGGCCATTTCGCTCATCGTCGCTGACCGGCCCCATCCGCGAGCATGGGGCGATAACCATCGCTCTTTCTACTATTGATGGGCTGCCTTTTTCGTCGAGGAAGGAGATCAGCGCTTCGCCGGTACCGAGCTCCTGAATGGCCTGCTCGGTACTGAACGCCGGATTGGCGCGCATGGTTTGGGCGGCGGTCTTCACCGCTTTTTGATCCTTCGGGGTAAAGGCGCGCAGGGCATGCTGCACGCGGTTGCCCAACTGGCCGAGCACGGCATCCGGGATATCCGACGGATTCTGCGAAACAAAATAGACGCCGACCCCTTTAGAACGGATAAGGCGAATCACCTGCTCGATTTTATCCAGCAGTACCTGCGGCGCATCGTTAAACAGAAGGTGGGCTTCGTCGAAGAAGAACACCAGCTTCGGTTTTTCGAGGTCGCCGGCTTCCGGCAGGCGCTCGTAGAGTTCGGAGAGCATCCACAGCAGGCTGGCAGCGTAAAGCTTCGGCATCTGATAGAGCTTTTCGGCGCTAAGGATATTAATCACCCCTTTACCGCTGGCATCGACACGCATCCAGTCCTGAATATCCAGCATCGGTTCGCCGAAGAAGTGCTCTGCGCCCTGCTGCTCCAGGGTTAACAGCCCGCGCTGGATAGCGCCGACCGAAGCGCTGCTGATGTTGCCATACTGGTTCTGGAAGGCTTTGGCGTTATCACCGATAAACTGGGTGATGGCGCGGAGATCTTTAAAGTCCAGCAGCAGCAGACCGCGATCGTCAGCGATACGGAAAATAATGTTTAGCACGCCGCTTTGTACTTCATTCAGGTTGAGCAAGCGGGCGAGCAGCAGGGGGCCGAGATCCGATACCGTGGCGCGCACCGGGTGGCCCTTTTCACCAAAGATATCCCAAACAACCACCGGGTTGGCGTGCGGCTCCCAGTCGGTAACGCCGATTTTTTCCAGACGCGCCTGAAGCTTCTCAGAGCTCTGGCCTGCCTCCGCAATACCGGTCAGGTCGCCTTTCACATCGGCCATAAAGACCGGCACGCCGATCTCGGAAAATGACTCCGCCAGTTTTTGCAACGTTACGGTTTTACCGGTACCGGTGGCGCCGGTAATTAGGCCGTGACGGTTAGCCATTGCTGGCAGCAGATGGAGCTGTTTGTCCAGCGTGCGTGCGATTAGCAAGGGTGAGCTCATGATCGATTCCTCCATTTATCCTGCGTCGATTATAGGCAACCTGACAGCAAAAAGAGGGAGGAAATCGATAACTCTCAACGTTTAATCTTACGCGCAGTGGCGCTGAATCAGCGCAATGCTCTGTTCAATCTCGCGGCGAATATCCTCTTCGCGCCATGACGCCAGCTGCGGAGCGAAAGGCTCGAAGGCGTAATCCCCCTGGTATCCGCGGGCTTCGAGATGCCGCACCTGTTGACAGGTCAGCAGCCGGTCATGCGGCGTCAGCATGATGCGCTCGTCGTCGGTCAACTGTTCTCGCGGGCGGGAATCGTCAACGCCGGAGAGATGAACCAGACCTATCTCAGCAATGTCCAGCTGGCTGAATTCCTCTTCTGCTTGTGGATAAAGATGATGGTGGAAAGTATCAATTAACAGCTTAAACGGCACCTGAGCATCGCGAATGAGCGCCTGAGCCTGCGCCGCCGAGCGCAGCGAACTTTGTGGGAAGCCCAGCGGCTCGACCAGGCCCTGAATGCCATATTGTTCGAACAGCGGCGCCAGCTCGCGCATAGCGGCAAGCGTTTCTTGCGGCGCTACCGTGGTGCCATCATTTAACGGGCACATCACCAGCGATTTGGCGCCAATAGCCTGCGCCTCTTTCAGCAGCGACTCCGTCAGGTGACGTACTTCAGCGCTGTGGCGGTTGAAGGGATAGACGGCGTTGATCGTCAGAATCTCAAGCTGGTAACGGTCGGCCAGCCTGCGCACCTGCTGGTGGGTGAGCGCGTCGGTGACTTTACCGCTGGGTAAATCATTACGCAGCTCGACCTTGTGCAGCCCGAGTTCGCTCACCAGACGGAAAAACGCCTCAATGCTGAGCGACGGCGCAATTTTACGATTGATACAGAAACGCTGCAGGGCAATGGCCATTTGACACTCCTGACAAGATGTTGACTGGTTTAGTTCGCTTGCCAGATAGTTAAAATGTTTATTTCATCATTGGCAATGGATGAAATGATGGTTGTTTGAGCACGATCGCAAAAAAGTTGCTGCGCCATTTCATGGTTTACATCAAAGATAACCGCATAAAATCTCACCTTCGCTACTGCTGTGATTTGAAATTGTATGGAGAGTGGTTTGCTGAAAAATGCGACAACCATCACCAAAGTAGAATTTCATTTTATCTGATTATTGAAATATAAATTTCATTTTACTACGGTTATAGCACAGCACAATCAGCGACGGGCCGTAACTTGAACGGCCTTCTACACTATGAGGCGAGAAGATGACTATCACAGGTAACTTTATTGGTGGGAAAACGGTAACCAGCAGCAGCCGGGAAACGATGCCGGTGTACGATCCGGCTACTGGCGATGTGGTTCGCGAAGTCACGCTTTCCACCGCGCATGAGGTTTCCGATGCAATCCAGGTCGCTCGCGACGCTTTTGACAGCTGGTCCCGCACCACGCCGCTGCGCCGCGCCCGCGTGCTGTTCAATTTCAAAATGCTGCTCGAACAGCACGTCGATGAACTGGCGGGCATTATCGTTAGCGAGCACGGCAAAGTATGGTCCGATGCGTTGGGCGAGCTGACCCGAGGCATGGAAGTGGTTGAGTTTGCCTGCGGCATTCCGCACCTCATTAAAGGTGAGTTTTCTTCCGACGTGGGTACCGGCGTCGACAGCTATTCGCTCATGCAGCCGCTGGGCGTGGTGGCGGGGATAACGCCGTTTAATTTCCCGGCGATGGTGCCGATGTGGATGTTCCCCATCGCGCTGGCCTGCGGCAACAGCTTCGTGCTAAAACCACCTGCGCTGGCCCCGACCGCGGCGGTACGCATGGCTGAGTTACTGAAAGAAGCCGGTCTGCCGGATGGCGTCTTTAACGTCATTCACTGCAGCAATGAAGATGCCGAGCAGCTTTATACCGACCCGCGTATTGCCGCCGTCAGCTTTGTCGGCTCCTCCGGCGTGGCGGAATATATCTATAAAACCGCCAGCGCTCACGGAAAACGCGTCCAGGCGTTTGGCGCGGCGAAAAACCATGCCATCGTGATGCCGGACGCCGATCTTGATGCGACCGTGAATGCCATTATGGGCGGCGCGTATGGTTCCGCTGGCGAGCGCTGCATGGCCCTGCCGGTAGTGGTGGCCGTCGGTGACGAGACTGCAGATAAGTTGATTGCCCGCCTGAAACCATTAGTCGAGTCGCTGAAAGTCGGTCCTGGCTGCCTGCGCGGCAAAGACGAAAACGAAATGGGGCCGGTGGTATCCGAAGCGCATCAGAAAAAAGTACTTGGCTATATTGATAAGGGCGTCAGCGAAGGGGCGTCATTGGTGGTGGATGGTCGCAGGCTGCGCGTGGCCGGGCATGAGGACGGATATTACGTTGGCGGTACGCTGTTTGACCACGTCACTCCGGAAATGACCATTTGGCGCGAAGAGATTTTTGGTCCGGTGCTGGGGATTGTCCGCGTCGCTGATTACCAAAGCGCGCTGTCGCTGGTTAACAGCCACGAATTCGGTAACGGCAGCGCCGTCTTTACCAGCAGCGGCCATACCGCCCGCGAGTTCGTCCATGACGTACAGGCCGGCATGGTTGGCGTCAACGTACCGGTGCCGGTGCCGATGGCCTTCCATAGCTTCGGCGGCTGGAAGCGCTCGGTATTTGGCGCGCTGAACGTCCACGGGCCGGACGGCGTCCGCTTCTATACCCGTATGAAAACTGCCACCGTGCGTTGGCCGCAGGGGCAGCAAACCGTATCTGAATTCAGTATGCCGACGTTAGGTTAATCGGCGAAGGAGAACGCTATGTCGTTATTGGCTAAAGCGCAAAAAGAGGGACATATCCAGCACATCACCCCGCAGAGCGCGGGGTGGCATTATATTGGCTTTGATGTCTGGATGTTAAAACAGGGGCAAACCGTGACCCTGGAGAGCGGTGATCGTGAGCTATGTCTGGTTCTGGTCTCTGGGCTGGCCTCGATCAAAACTCAGCACGCCGATTTTCCCGACCTTGGTAAACGCATGTCGCCATTCGAGCGTACGCCGCCGTGGTCGGTCTATGTGCCGCCGCACGATAAGGTCGAGGTCACTGCAGATTCCGATCTTGAGCTGGCGGTCTGCAGCGCGCCGGGCAAAGGCAGCTTCCCGGCGCGAGTGATACGGCCTGAGGATGTCGGCGTAGAGCATCGCGGTAAAGGGCGCAACCAGCGGCTGGTACATAATATTCTGCCGGATAATGCGCAGGCGGATTGCCTTCTGGTGGTGGAAGTCTACACCGAAGAAGGGGCGACCAGCTCCTGGCCATCGCACAAGCACGATACCGCGCTGCCGGGGCAGGAAACCCAGCTGGAAGAGACCTACTACCACCGCTTCGATCCGCCGCAAGGCTTTGCCTTTCAGCGAGTGTACACCGATGACCGCAGCCTGGATGCCTGTATGGCGCCCTATAACCATGATGTGGTGATGGTGCCGCGCGGCTACCATCCGGTAGCGGCGATCGCCGGTTACAACAGCTACTATCTGAACGTAATGGCGGGGCCGGATCGTAAGTGGCTATTTACCTGGGAAGACGATCACGCCTGGATCAACAGCGATCGCTATTCATAGTGCGCGATAAACGAGAAAAGCCGGGGATGTCCCCGGCTTTTTTGTCTGTTGATTGCCGTTGTATACAGCGTAGCGCAACGGGTAATCAGGCGCGGTGCTGCTGCGGCTCTTTGCTGCTATTCAATGCCAGCGATACCGCTAGCGTCTGGGCCAGGCACAGCGAGGCCACCTGCGAGCGGAAACCATCAACCTGCGCTTCACGCACCACAAAGCACACATCACTGAAGGCGGCAAGCGGGCTTACCTGGCTATCGGTAATGGCGATTTGTCGCGCCTTGCGCTGGGCGCCAAGCTCAACCAGTTCCACCACTTCACGGGCGTAGGGCGAGAAGCTCACCGCCACAACCACATCCTTCGGCCCCACCAGACTGAGCTGCTCGGTGAACATCCCGCCGAGGCCGTCGATCAGGAAGGCTTTGCGATCCAGATGGCGCAGCGCGTAGGTCAGGTAAGAAGCGACGCTAAATGAGCGACGCAGGCCGATGACATAGATATTTTCCGCATCCGCCAGTAAATCTACCGCCCGGTTGAGGTCTTCGCCGGAGGTCTGCATTGCCAGTTGCTGCAGCGCCTGGGTATTGACCATGCTGAACATGTTGAGGATTTCCGTCGGCGTTTCCGGCGGCGTCGTTTCGTCGTTAGTGGTCTGGCGGAACAGACGCGCGCGCTCGGTGTAGTTGGCGGTCTCTTCCATCAGATGCTGCCTGAACATCTGCTTCATTTCGTTAAAGCCGCTGAAGCCAAAGGCGTTAGCGAAGCGAATCAGCGTTGAGGGCGGAACGTCAGCCTGTTGCGCAATGGAGGCTACTGTATCGAAAGCAACGCTATTACTGTTATCCAGTATATAGCGCGCCACCTGCTTCAGACGTTTGCTGAGCGTGTCGTAGCGCCGTCTGATTTCATCCTGCAGGATGGTCAGTTGGGTCGGATTATTAGCCATAAGTTGCGCTCTGAGAAAATGGAAGGAATATGGCTTCCAGTGTACCAAATGAAGCGAATTTTTCATTTTTTGCGATGAAATACGCGATTCATTTCACGAAGAAACCGCAGGCCCGCCGCTTTCAAGGAAGAGGCGGGCCTGAAGGAGGTTAGCCGCGCGCTTCGCGCCAGTAGCCGATGAGCCGTAGATAGTTGCGTTTCACTTCATCGATTAGCGCGGCGTCATCCAGTTCGCCCTGCATCCAGCGGCGCGAAGGCTGGCCAAATATGGTTCGGCCGACGGCAAAACCCTTGATCATCGGGTGCCCGGCCGCTTCGGCGAAACCTGAACGCAATCGATCCGATGGCGCATCCAGCCCCAGGAGCAGGATGCCCCGGCACCATGGGTCTTCGCGCTCGATAAGCGCTGAAATCCGCTCCCACTGGGCGCTGGCCAGCGGCGGCAGCTTCCACCAGTCCGGCTGGATGCCCAACTGATAGAAATGCTCCAGCATAGTGTGGTAGTGGCGTTCATCTTTGTCCGGTCCGTTCTCCGGCAGGATCACTTCCAATAGCAGCTCGTGCCCCGACTTATTGCAGGCCTGCCAGACTTCCAGCAGCAGCGCGTCCTGCTCGGCGCGCAGCGCTGCCGGGTCATCCGGGTGGTAAAAGACCAGGCATTTGACGACGTGCTCAAGCGGCCAGTCGATCAGCTGTGAGCCAATATTGCCATGTTCAAGACGTAGCGGACGCGAGCTGGGGAGCTCAATCGGCCGACCGATCCACCAGCCTTTACCGGTAATGGCGTTAA
The DNA here is from genome assembly GCF_050600815.1 of Klebsiella sp. 141161. Classification (NCBI taxonomy): domain Bacteria; kingdom Pseudomonadati; phylum Pseudomonadota; class Gammaproteobacteria; order Enterobacterales; family Enterobacteriaceae; genus Klebsiella; species Klebsiella sp. 141161. The sequence goes on from NZ_JAQIRN010000008.1 coordinate 190,272, forward strand.
GTGAACGTTGACCATAGGTTCCATCGGCGAGGATGCCGCTACGCCGATCCAGTCCGGCCTCTGTGGCTGCCGCCTCGGCGGCGGCCAACAGTAGCAGTTTGAGTTCGGGAATACAGGCCGGGTCGCGCCCGGTTTCTAATGCCAAATCCGCCAGCTGTTTACGATGGTCAAAGGCGAAGATACACAGTTCCGGCCACGACTGGCGTCGGCTGGTCACCCGGTGCAAATGATTAAGCCGCGCGTCGATATCCGGGCGTGGAACGGCACCGGCCCGCGATAGATAATCATCAAGCTCCACTTTCGTCGGCATCGCCGGCGCGCAGCCGTGACGTGACACCACCAGCGCGCCGCAGGCGTTGGCGTAGCGGCAGGCCTGTTCCCAGCCTTCATCATTAAGCCAGCCGCGCAGCAGTCCGGACATAAAAGCGTCGCCGGCACCGAGTACGTTGAGTACTTCGACGCGAACGCCTTGCTGCAGCGGCACTTCGTCCCAGCTATCCGGGATGGCGCCCTCCAGCACCACGCAGCCCATCGGCCCGCGCTTGCAGACCAGCGTCGCGTTGGTGGCATGGCGAACGTTTTTCAACGCGGTGAGGGTATCGGTGCTGCCGCCGGCAATATGAAACTCTTCTTCAGTGCCGACGACTAAATCGAACAGGTGCAGAACTTCCTGCAACTGACGGGTCACCGGACCCGACTCAATGAAACGCGTTTCACCGTCGCCCAGCGAAGTGAGCCCCCACAGCACCGGACGGTAATCGATATCCAGTGCGGTACGCAGGCCGTGGCGGCGGGCGTATTCCAGCGCCTTCAGTACCGCATCGCGGGTATTGGCGTGTGAAAGGTGGGTGCCGGTCACCGCCAGAGCGCGTGAAGAGGCGATGTACTCTTCATTGATATCGTCAGGCGTCAGCGCCATATCGGCGCAGTTGTCGCGGTAGAAAATCAGCGGGAAGGTATCCTGATCCTTAATGCCCAGCATCACCAATGCGGTCAGCCGTTCTTTATCCGTGATCAGATATTCGGTATCGACACCTGCGCGGCTGAGGGTTTCACGCAGAAACCGGCCGTTGTGCTCATCGCCCACCCGCGCCAGCATCGCCGATTTTAATCCCTGAATCGCGGTACCAAAGGCGACGTTGCCCGAGGAGCCGCCGAGATACTTGGCGAAACTGGCCACATCTTCCAATCTTGCCCCTATCTGCTGGGCGTAGAGATCGACGGCCACCCGGCCAATACAGATGACGTCGAGCCGCTTAACTGCTGCATTCATCGCTAGGGTTTCCTTTTGCAAATCTGCTGCCAGGAGAAGGTCGCATGAGTGACAGTCTGCCGTGAACAGCCTGATGGTTATTAGTTATCTCTAGTTTGAGAAATAAATATTTCATTTTCAAATCTAATCGAAATTAAAAAACCAAAAGTGTGAAGGATCTACCACTCTGCGCGGATGAGCGGCTGCCCACCCATACATGTTGTATGCATCCCGCTTATCCATGTTTCCCTTTTTTTAATATCAATATTATCCATAATTTTCATGTAGATAATCTTATATTCACCCTTTCGTTTGGAAACCTGCTCGCGAAGGAGATGTAAGTGAAACGTGTGAAATGGGTAGAGAGTTTGATCCTTCTCGCAAAATGAAACATTTCTTCTGTATTTGTGTTTAATGAAAAAAATGTTTGCCTATAATCCAAAAATATTCCAGTGGACGTTAACGGCTTTCCCTCACCTACGCCATCTTCTCTGGCGAGCAAAGCGCTAACTCACACGACAAATACTGAACGATAAGGATTAGGCAACATGGGCAAACTGAGACTGACAATGGCGCAGGCGCTGGTGAAGTTCCTTGATAACCAGTATCTGGAGGTGGACGGCGAAGCGCAGAAATTCGTGAAAGGGATTTTCGCTATTTTTGGTCACGGCAACGTGTTGGGCTTAGGCCAGGCGCTGGAAGAGAACAGCGGCGAACTGCGGGTTTACCAGGGGCGTAATGAACAAGGCATGGCCCATGCGGCTACAGGCTTTGCCCGTCAATCACTGCGCCGGCAGATCATTGCCTGCACTTCTTCCATCGGTCCGGGGGCGGCCAACATGATCACCGCCGCGGCGACGGCGACAGCCAACCGTATCCCGTTGTTATTACTGCCGGGCGATGTCTTTGCCACCCGCCAGCCGGACCCGGTACTGCAGCAAATCGAACAGAGCCACGATCTGAGTATCACGACTAACGACGCATTTCGCGCGGTGAGTAAGTACTGGGATCGAATTACACGCCCGGAACAGCTAATGAGCGCCTGCATTAATGCCATGCGCGTGCTGACGGATCCGGCGGAAACCGGCGCGGTCACCTTGTGTCTGCCGCAGGACGTGCAGGGTGAAGCCTGGGATTATCCCGAGTCCTTTTTTGCCCGCCGCGTCCACCGTCTGGATCGCCGTCCGCCAAGCGCAGCGCAGCTGTCGGATGCGGTAGCGGCAATTAAAGCCAGCCGTAAACCGCTCATCGTCTGCGGCGGCGGCGTGAAATATTCCGCGGCAGGCGAAGCGCTGGTGAGCTTCGCCGAACGTTACGGCATTCCGTTTGCGGAAACACAGGCCGGTAAGGGTACGGTGGTTTCATCGCATCCGCTGAACGTCGGCGGCGTTGGCGAAACGGGCTGTCTGGCTGCCAATTTGTTGGCGAAAGAGGCCGATCTGGTCATCGGTATCGGCACGCGCTTTAGCGATTTCACCACCTCCTCGAAATGGATATTCCAGTCCCCGGGCGTGCGCTTTCTTAACGTTAACGTCAGTAATTTTGATGCCTGGAAACTGGACGGCATCCCAATGCTGGCGGACGCCCGCGAGGCGCTAAGCGCGCTCAGCGCTGCGCTGGCGAACGAGTCCTGGCAGGCAGGATGGGGCGCGCAGATTGCAAGCGTGCAGAGCCGGCAGATGAAAGAGACCCAGCGCGTCTACCAGGCTGTCTGGCAGGAAACGGATTTCGTACCAGAAATTGACGACCATATTGACCGTGAATCGGTATATCGCGAATTCCGTCAAATCACGGATTCCACCCTGACGCAAAGCAGCGTTCTTGGCCTGCTGAACGAGTCGCTGGCGGCGGATGCGGTCATTGTGGCGGCGGCGGGTAGCCTGCCGGGGGATTTACAACGCGTCTGGCGCAACCGGGCGGTGAATACCTATCACGTCGAGTACGGCTACTCGTGCATGGGCTATGAAGTCAACGCCGCTCTCGGCGTGAAGCTGGCGCAGCCGCAGAGCGAGGTCTATTCGCTGGTCGGCGATGGCTCCTTCATGATGCTGCATTCTGAACTGGTCACCTCCCTGCAGGAGCGGGCGAAGATCAACGTCATTCTGCTCGACAACATGGCGAATGGCTGCATCAACAACCTGCAGCTGGAACACGGTATGGATAGCTTCGGCACCGAGTTCCGCTACCGCTCGGCGGAAAACGGCCGGTTGCAGGGCGGGCTGGTGCCGGTGGATTTCGCCACGATCGCTTCCGGCTACGGCTGCAAGACCTGGCGGGTCACCACCCTTGAAGAGCTACGCCACGCGCTGGATGCCGCTCGCCGTGAAACCGTCAGCACGCTCATCGACATTAAAGTACTGCCGAAAACTATGGTCCACAAATACGGTAGCTGGTGGAACGTCGGCGTGGCGCAGACGGCGCTGTCGGAACGTATCCGTAAAGTCGCTGAAATGATTAATGAAAAACGCGCCCAGGCGCGGGATTACTAACAAAGAACACGAACCCTGAACCCTACAGAACTACGGAGAGAACCATCATGTCACTCAAATTAGGTGTCATCGGCGCAGGCGCCATCGGTAAAGAACATATCCGTCGCTGCACCCAGGTCCTACAGGGGGCGACCGTGGTCGCCGTTTCCGATATCAACGCCGATAACGCCCGTGCGGCAGTAGCGCTGCCGGGCGTGCAGGCGGAAGTCTACGCCGACGGTCATGATGTGATTAAAGCCAGCGACGTTGACGCCGTGCTGGTGACCTCCTGGGATCCAACCCATGAAGAGTACACCCTGGCGGCTATTGAGGCCGGTAAGCCCGTATTTTGCGAAAAGCCGTTGGCGATGAGCGCGGAAGGCTGCCGCCGCATCGTTGATGCTGAAATGAAAGCCGGGCGTCGCCTGGTGCAGGTCGGCTTTATGCGCCCGTACGATGAAGGCTATCTGGCGTTGAAGAAGGTCATCGACGACGGTGATATCGGCGCGCCGCTGATGCTGCGCTGCGCCCACCGCAACCAGTCGGTCGGCGAGAACTACACCACCGATATGGCGATCACCAACACCCTGATCCACGAGCTGGACGTGCTGCGCTGGCTGCTAAATGACGACTACCGCTCCGTACAGGTACGCTTCCCGCGTTCGACCTCCCATACCCATGCGCGGCTGAAAGATCCACAGATCGTCTCGTTTGAAACGAAAAAGGGCACCCTGATCGACGTCGAAGTCTTCGTAAATTGCCAGTACGGCTACGACATTCAGTGCGAAGTCGTTGGCGAAACGGGCATTGCGCGCCTGCCGGAACCGTCGGCGGTGGAGATGCGTAAAGCCGCCAGCCTGTCGACCGCCATCCTCACCGACTGGAAAGACCGTTTCATCAAAGCCTACGACGTCGAACTGCAGGCATTTATCAATGATGTGAAAGCCGGCAAGCTGCAGGGCCCCTCAGCCTGGGACGGCTATGCGGCATCGGTTGCCGCCGACGCCTGTCTGAAGGCGCAAGAGTGCAACGAACCGGTAGCAGTATCGCTACCTGAGTGCCCGGCATTCTACCAACGCTAAATCCTCCTTCACCGACGTAACGTTTCAAACAGGTAACGACGATGAAAATTGCTTTTGATGTCGATGTGATTCGCGATCTCGGGATCACCAGAATGGTTCAGCAGGTGGCCGAGTGGGGCTACAAATACATTGAACAGTCGCCGCACCCGCAGATTAACCCATTCTACAAACATCCGCGCGCCAGCCGAGAGATCATGGCCGAGTACAAGCAGGCGCTGCGCGACAACGGCGTTGAGCTCTCCTCGTTCATCTGCGTATATCGCTGGTCCGGCCCGGATGAGCTGCGCCGTCAGGCGGCGGTGAAGAACTGGAAGCGGTTAATCGAAGTGGCGGTGGAGATGGGCGTGCAGGTTATCAATACCGAATTTTCCGGCGATCCTAACCAGCCGGAAATTTGCGAAGAAATGTTCTACCGCTCGATGGAAGAATTACTGCCGATATTCGAACGTGAAGGTATCCGCGTCGAAATCCAGGCTCACCCGTGGGACTTCTGCGAAGAAAACAACGAGACGGTGGATATCGTGAAGTCCTTTCGCAGCGACAACGTGAAGTATGTCTACAGCGTGCCGCACACCTTTTTCTACGACAAAGGCAAAGGTGAAGTTGAGAAGATGCTGCGCTATGCCGGGCAGGACCTGTCGCACGTGTTGATTGCCGATACCCGCAACCACACCAAACACTGCCGCTATATCGTTAATCCGCCGGGCGTTGACGCCGCCGTACACCAGCACGTCGGCGTCGGTGAGGGGGATGTCGATTTCGATGCCCTGTTCCGCACCCTGCGCGATATGCGCTTCGCTGAACAGACCTTCAAAGTTGGCGGTGAACCGATCGTCTGCACCTCGCTGTTTGGTTACCCGGAAAAGATGAAATACCAGGCCGTGGAAACGCGTGAACTTATCGAACGTGAACTGCTGCGCCGGTAAGGCGCAGCGGCAGGAGCATCAAAATGAACAAAGACAATGTCAAACTGGCTATCGCCCCTATCGGTTGGACTAACGACGATATGCCAGAGCTGGGAAGCGAAAACACCTTCCAGCAAACGGTCAGCGAAATGGCGCTGGCCGGGTTTACCGGCAGCGAAGTCGGCAGCAAATATCCGCGCGATCCGGCGGTGCTGAAGCCGATGCTGGATATTCGCGGCATGCAAATTTGCAACGCCTGGTTCAGCACCTTCTTCGCGAATGGCCAAAAAGAAAAAACCATCGATGAATTCGTTAATCACATGAATTTTCTCCATGCGATGGGCGCGAAGGTGATTGGCTGCTCTGAGCAAAGCGGCAGTATCCAGGGGCTCGATAAACCGATTCTCGGCGATGTGAAGCCGTGCTTTAGCGACGAAGAGTGGCAGCGGGTAGCCGAAGGTTATAACGCGCTTGGCAAGCTGGCGGCAGAGAAGGGGATGCAGGTTTGCCTGCATCACCATATGGGCACCGGCATTCAGACTACCGCGGAGATCGACAAGTTTATGTCGCTGGTGGATGAACGCGTCTTCCTGCTCTACGACACCGGTCACGCCTGGTATTCGGAAGGGGGCGAGGCGCCGACGCTGGCGATCCTGAAAAAATATCTGCCGCGCATTAACCACGTACACCTGAAAGACGTCCGCCCCGCGGTGATCGAGCAGGTGCGCCGCGAAGGGCTCTCATTCCTCGACGGCGTCAAGAAAGGCACCTTTACCGTACCGGGAGATGGCGAAATAGATTTCCGTCCGGTCTTCCAGTTGCTGGATGACTACGGCTACAAGGGCTGGATGGTGGTGGAAGCCGAACAAGACCCCGCGCTGGCGAACCCCTTCGAATACGCCGTAAAGGCGCGTAAATACATCCGCGAAACGGCAGGAATCTGATCGTTGATGCATTTCGGGCCACACAGCTGCGTGGCCCGCTTTTTCTAAACCTCAAGAGAACCACACGAGAACGACACGTCCGTGAGGCAGGAGGCCTCTGTATTCAGACAAGAGCATATCTTCCCCCTACAAGGTAGGTTACTGGAGTCTTCTATGTCACAGGAACAATATCTCACACTCAATAAAGCGTCGGGGCCGAATAGCGACGCCCCGGCAACGCCGTTTGTTAAGATCGTCGCGTTGATTGCGACCTTAGGCGGTTTACTCTTTGGCTACGACACCGGGGTGATTTCCGGCGCCCTGCTGTTTATGGGTAAGGAACTGCATCTCACGCCGTTTACCACCGGGCTGGTGACCAGCTCGCTGCTGTTCGGCGCCGCATTCGGCGCACTGCTTTCTGGCCATCTGGCCAGCGCCGCAGGCAGAAAGAAAATCATCCTCTGGCTGGCGGTGATCTTCGCTATCGGCGCGGTGGGAACCGCCCTCGCGCCGGACGTCAACTGGATGATTTTCTTCCGCCTGGTTCTCGGCGTAGCGGTTGGCGGCGCGGCGGCAACGGTGCCGGTTTACATTGCTGAGATGGCGCCCGCCAACAAACGCGGGCAACTGGTCACGCTGCAGGAGCTGATGATCGTCTCAGGCCAACTGCTGGCCTATATTTCTAACGCCACCTTCCATGAGCTTTGGGGCGGTGAAAGTACCTGGCGCTGGATGCTGGCGGTGGCGACGCTACCTGCCGTGCTGCTGTGGTTTGGCATGATGTTTATGCCGGATACCCCGCGCTGGTATGCGATGAAAGGCCGACTGGCGGAAGCGCGCCGGGTGCTGGAGCGTACGCGGCGTAAAGATGATGTCGAATGGGAGCTAATGGAGATTACGGAAACTCTCGACGAGCAGCGCAATCTCGGTAAGCCCAAAATTCGTGAAATCATGACCCCGTGGCTGTTTAAGCTGTTCATGATCGGTATCGGCGTGGCGGTTATTCAGCAGCTGACCGGCGTCAATACCATTATGTACTATGCGCCGACGGTGCTGACCTCGGTCGGTATGACCGATAATGCCGCGCTGTTCGCCACCATTGCCAACGGCGTGGTTTCGGTGCTGATGACCTTTGTCGGCATCTGGATGCTGGGGAAGATAGGCCGTCGCCCGATGACCATGATCGGCCAGTTCGGCTGTACCGCCTGCCTGGTGTTTATCGGCGCGGTGAGCTACCTGCTGCCGGAAACGGTCAATGGTCAGCCGGATGCGCTGCGCGCCTATATGGTACTGGCGGGAATGCTGTTGTTCCTGAGCTTCCAGCAGGGGGCGCTGTCACCGGTGACCTGGCTGCTGTTGTCGGAAATTTTCCCAACCCGGATGCGCGGGATGTTTATGGGTGGGGCGGTGTTCTCAATGTGGATTGCCAACTTCCTGATCTCGCTGTTCTTCCCGATGCTACTGTCGTGGGTCGGCCTCTCCGGAACCTTCTTTATCTTTGCGGCAATCGGCATCTTCGGCGCGATCTTCGTGATCAAATGCGTGCCGGAAACGCGCAACCGCAGCCTTGAGCAGATCGAGCACTATCTGCGTGAGAAGCTGGATACCAGCCCGGCGGGAAAAGCCTACGCGCGTAAATCCTGGGCTTCGTCGCAGGCGGATAAAATCTAAGGCTTCGCAAAAACTCTCCGGCGCATTCTGCGCTGGGGGCGGTTGGTCACCCGGCTTGGGCGTTTACGCCGCAAGCCGGGCGCCCCGCTACAGACCTGTGCTACTTCACTTCTCCCAGCGCGGTCTTATCAACATAAGGTTTCATTAGCGCGTCAGCTTCCTTCTGTGCCGTCTGTACCGCAGCTTCCGGCGTTACTTTGGCATCGTTGACCACCGCCGCCAGCTGGTTCTCCATCGCCTTACGCACGGCGACGGTTTCCCAGGTGGAGTACCACGGATGCGCGTACTTCAGCTGTTCAAGGGCGATCGCCGCCCGTGGATCCTGCTGCAGATATGCTTTCATCTCCGGCGTATCGTAAGAAGCCTTGCGCGGCGAGAAGTAGCCGGTAAAGCGGCTCCACGCGCCGTTCACCTGCGGGCTCACCAGATAAGTCAGGAACTGGTAGGCCGCTTTCTTCTGCGCGTCGTTGATGCCTTTAAAGCTCACAAGGCTGGCTCCGCCGATCGGCACCGCGCGCTGCTCTTTGGCTGGTAGCATGGCGACACCGAGTTCAAAATCTTTACTGTTCTCGCGCATAAAGCCCAGTGCGCCGGTGCTGAGCGTCGCCATTCCGAGCTTGCCGGAGAAGAATGCGGCGCTGATCTGCTTCGAATTCAGTACCCCGGAAGGCATCACTTTGTCTTTGTAGATCAGATCCTGCCAGAAGCGCAGAGCGCCGATAGCGGTCGGCGAGTTGTAATAAACCTCACCCGGATAGTCTTCATTGAAATATTTACCGCCGTTGGCCCGCACAAGCGCCGAGAAGATCCAGCCGCCGTAGTCGTCGTTGGTCGACGGCAGCATGATCCCCCACTGGCCTTTGCTCTCATCGGTCAGCTTTTTGGCATCGGCCAGCAGCTCGGCCCAGGTCTGCGGCGGCTGGGCGATCCCAGCCCGATCGAACAGCGTCTTGTTGTAGTAGAGGATCGGCGTCGAGTTATGGAACGGGATCGCATAGGTGGTGCCCATCACCTGGGCGTTCTTATGCATCGCGGGCCAAAATTCCTTTTGCAGAAAATCGCCGGCCTTTTGATCGCCATATTTAAACAGTTCGTCCATCGGCAGGATCTCACCCTTCAGCGCCAGATCGGTGGTGAAATTAGCGGACATGATCACCAGCGCCGGCGGTTGTCCGGCCTTCTGTGCGGATTCGGCTTTGATCTTGGTGGTGTCATAGTTGCCGGTGAAGATGCCGCGTACTTCGACATCCTGCTGCGAGTCGTTGAACGCTTTAATAACGCGGGTCATCTCCATCGTCAGCTTGCCGTCTACCGGGGCCGGAAACATAAAGTCTATTTTCTCTTTCGCCAGCGCCGCGCCGCTCAGAGCGAGGCTGAGCCCAACCGTCAGGGCGGTGAGGGGTTTAAACATGATTACACTCCATCAGTAAATTATGCTGGGTCTCAGCATGAAAAAGATGCACATCGGCAGGCGAGAAGCCGAGGATCAGCGATTCGCCTTTTTCCGGCACTGCGCCGCGGTGGCGACGGCTGAAGCGCAGGGTGCCGATCGGGGTGCTGACGTGGAGCAGATAATCGGCTCCCATCAGTTCTCGTTGCAGGACGGTGCCCGGCAGGCGCAGATGGCCTTGCTCCACGCGGTCGGTAATATGTTCCGGGCGAATGCCAAGCCAGACGCGGGTCTGGCTGCGGTGGCTCGACGGTAGCGGATGGCGTAGTTCGCCAAGCTGAACGTTACCGTCAACGCAGGGGAGCGATAGCAGATTCATTGCCGGCGAACCGATAAATCCAGCCACGAACAGATTGGCCGGGTTGGCATACAGATGCTCTGGCCGCCCCACCTGCTGCACGTGGCCGCCGTTCATCACCACGATGCGGTCGGCCATCGACATCGCCTCGGTTTGATCGTGGGTGACGTAGACGGTACTGGTTTTTAACTGCTGGTGGAGGTCCATAATGCTGTCGCGGACTTCGCTGCGCAGGCGGGCGTCGAGGTTGGAAAGCGGTTCATCCATTAAGAACAGCCGCGGATTACGTACGATCGCCCGCGCCATCGCTACCCGCTGCCGTTGGCCGCCGGAGAGCTTCGCCGGTTTGCGATCGAGCAGCGCCTCCAGCTGCAGCATCTGCGTGACTTTATCTACCCGCGGCTGCCAGCCGCTTTTCTCTTCCTTGCGTACCTTCATGCCGAAGGTGATGTTGTCGCGCACCGAAAGATGTGGAAACAGAGCATAGTTCTGGAAGATCATCGCAAAATTGCGCTCGCGCGGCGTGGTGTCGGTGATGTTCTCATCATGCAACCAGATTTCGCCTTCGCTGACCTGATCCAGCCCGGCAAGCAGGCGCAGTAGGGTGCTTTTACCGCAGCCGGAGGGGCCGACCAGCACCACAAATTCGCCTTCGTGGATATCAAGCGACAGCGCGCTGAGCGCCGGTTTACCGTCGAAATGTTTACTGATGTTTTGCAGACTGAGCATGGCGGTTAGCGCTCTTCCGTTGGACAACTGATGTTTTCGTCGTACAGCCACGGCCCGGCGTAGTGGGCCAGCGAGTGCTGGTAGCTTACCCACTGCTCGCCGACCTGGCGGTGCATCAGGCACGAAGCCGGCGAGAGATCGTAATACGGACGAGTGTCTTCGTGGCAGTACGGTACCTGATGGACGGTGCCGGGGAGGGTGGAGATCAGCGCCTGGCGATACTGGGTCATGGTCAGGCTATGGTTATGGCCGCAGAAGATGCGCGTCAGCGACGGGAAACGCTCCACTAGCGCCAGCAGACGGTGGCCGTTTTCGCAGGCAATCGGGTCCATCTGCGCGTTGCCCAGCGGCAGCGGCGGGTGGTGCATAAATATCGTTGCCGGTTTGTCGCCGCCGTCGAACAGCTGCGCTTCCAGCCAGCTAATGGTCTCGTCGGTCAGCCAGCCTTTTGAAGTGCCGGCGCGGCTGGAATCGATAAACAGCAGGCGGGTAGCGAAGCCGTCAGCCGCATAGCGCATATTATTGGCATCGTTGCCGAGCTGCGGGCACAGCGGCTGCAGGTACTCCAGAAACAGCGCTTTATCATCGTGGTTGCCGGGGATGAGATACAGCGGATAGTTCAGGCTGCCGAGGATCTGGCGGGCGACCTGATACTCCTCCGGACGGCCGCAGTTGACGATATCGCCGCTCACCACCACCGCATCCGGGCGTTCGCGCAGCGCGTTAAGTTGAGAAACCACATCAGCGTTGGCGGCGTTGACGTCGATAAAACCGTACAGCTTTTCGCCGCGGCTGCGGAAATGGGTATCGGAAATGTGCGCTAACAGCATGAATAACTCCTTATTTGATCCCGGAGAAGCCGAAGCTTCGCAGGAACTGTTTCTGGAAAAGGATGAACGCCAGCATCAGCGGCAGGCAGACCATCAGCGTCCCGGCGCCGATGGTGCCCCACTGGCCGCCGGATTCAGCGCCCATGGCGAAAGAGACCAGCCCGACCGTCAGCACCTGCTTATCAGGATCGTTAAGCATCATCAGCGGCCACAGGTACTCGTTCCAGTGGTAGGTAATGCTGACGGTGGCGAAGGCCAGCACCGACGGCCAGGACATCGGCAGCAGTACGCGGAATAGCACCTGCCACCAGCGGCAGCCCTCCATCAGCGCTGCCTCTTCCAGCTCTTTCGGGATGGCGAGGAACGCCTGGCGCATCAGAAACACGCCGAACGCTGAGGTGAAGTAGGGCATCATCACGCCGGTCAGGGTGTTGAGCAGGCCGAAGGTTTTCAGGGTCAGCATGTTCGGCACCATCATCACCACCGGCATGATCATCAGCTGGACGAGAAACAGCAGAAATAGCGTTTTCTTACCGCGAAATTCGTGGCAGGCGAAGACGTAGCCGGCGGTGGTGATGGTGAGTAGCTGCACGAAGAAAGTGCCGAAGGTAAAAATAAGGGTGTTGGCGTACAGGCTCAGCCAGTCGGCGCTGTCCCAGGCGTCGCGGAAGTTATCGAGAGTCAGCGGCAGGCGCGGCAGCAATGAGGCCATATCTTCGCCGAAGGTGGTGGCGCTGAACGAGGTCGCCAGCATCCAGATAAACGGGCTCACCCATAGCAGCGCCAGGCAGCACATGATGACCGTCAGGGTAAAGGGCTGCGAGCGACGCAGGCGCAACCACAGCGGACGCGCAGCGGCGGGCGAGCGGACCATCAGCGGTGAGATTTCAGCGCTCATAGTGGGCTCCTTTTTCCAGCAATTTCAGGTTAATCAGCGAGAAGGCAAACAGCCCGGCCAGCGTCAGGAAGGTGGCGGCGGAGGCTTTGCCGAGGTCGTGGGTATCCCACGCGAGATTCTGGATGTAATAGAGCAGCACGGTCGTGGCGTTATCCGGCCCGCCGCGCGTCATCACCGCGACGTGATCAATCTGGGTAATGGAGTAAATCAGCGCGGTGGTGATTACAAAGCTCAGCGTCGGGCGCAGCAGCGGCAGCGTCACTTTAAAAAATACCTGGGTGCGGGTGGCCCCTTCCATCAGCGCCGCTTCCCGCGTCGAGGCCGGAATGCTCTGCAATCCGGCGAGGAAAAACAGCATGTAATAACCGGCGAACTTCCATACGCCAATCAGCGCCAGCGCCAGCAGCGCGCTGTTGCTGCGCCCCAGCCAGTTGTTGTTCAGCGGGCCAAATAGCTTCGCCAGATAGTGATCGAGCAGGCCGAGGCCGGGCATAAAGATAAACAGCCACAGCGCGGCGGCGCTAACCATCGGGATAATCATCGGGAAGAAAAAGGCGGTGCGCAGCCAGCGGTTGACGCGGTGATTCTCGCTCAGCGCCACCGCCAGCAGCAGAGCAAGCGTCACGCCAGGTACCACCGTCAGCAGGATATAGAGCAGGTTATTGACCAGCGATTGCCAGAACACGCCGTCGGCAAACAGGCGGGTGAAGTTATCCAGTCCGACGTACTGCGCGCCATCGCTGGCCATGCGGGTATCAAACAGGCTGTCATAGACCGAACGGCCAAGCGGAAACCAGGTAAACAGCAGTAAAAACAATAGAGAAGGCGACAGTATCAGCCAAGGGAGCCAGCGCTTATTCATGGTGACGGGCGTCTCGTTCAGGCGTTTATGGAAGCCCGGATTGTGGGAAGCGATGACTACAGAGGAATGGCGGGGAGATGACGGTTTGATGAAGCAAGGAGAAAAGCGCCGGGCGAACGGGACGCCCGGCGATAAATACCAATCAGAAGTCGGCTTTTAATACCGCGCGATAGCGGGCTTTGCCTTCGCGCACGTGCTTCAGGGCTTCGTTAATTTGCGACATCGGGAACAGTTCGGTGGTTGGCGCCACTTTGCTACGCCCGGCGAATTTCATCAGCTTGCGCAGTTCGGACGGATTACCGGTCGCCGAGCCGGAGATGCTGCGGTCGCCGCCGATCAGAGTAAAGGCCGGAACCGGGAAAGGTTTCATCACCGCGCCGACGGTGTGGAAGTTGCCGCCGTAGGCCAGCGCCTGGAAGTACGGCTGCCAGTCGAGATCCACCGCCACGGTGTTGATGATCAGATCGAACTGACCGGCCAGCGCGGTTAGCGCCTGCGGATCGCGGCTGTTCACTACGCGGTCGGCCCCCATTGCCAGCACTTCCTGCTCTTTAGCCGGGTTGGAACTGAAAGCGGTCACTTCCGCCCCCATCGCCCGCAGCAGTTTAATGGCGATATGGCCGAGGCCGCCGATACCAATCACGCCGACGCGGCTGGTGGCGGTCACGTGGTGGGTCAGCAGCGGTTTGAAGACGGTGATGCCGCCGCACAGCATCGGGCCGGCGGAAGCCAGATCGATGCTCTCCGGCAGCGGGATCACCCATTGCCAGTCGGCGCGCAGCTTATCGGCGAAGCCGCCGCGGTTCATAATGGTCGGTACCGAGCCTTCCAGGCAGTTGATCTGATTGCCGCTGATACAGGCGTCGCAGTGGCCGCAGCTGCGCGCTGTCCAGCCGATCCCGACCTTCTGACCAATCTTCAGCCCTTTATCCTGCGCCGCGCTGCCCAGCGCCGCCACCCGGCCAATCACCTCGTGACCGGCGACCAGCGGGTAGCTCGACATGCCCCATTCGTTGTCGATCATCGACAGGTCCGAATGGCAAATCCCGCAGTACTCCACTTCGACTTCGACATCTTCCGGCAGCAGTTCGCCGGCATCGTACTCCCACAGCGACAGATCGGCGCCCGCTTCTTTGGCGGCGTAACTTTTAATGATGCTCATGTTTGTTTCCTTGGGGTTGGCGTAGTAACGAAGAAAGTGTAGAGCATGGCAACAGGCGTCGCTTGGCATTAGGAGGGGTGGATAAGCGGGCGGACCAGCCGCCCGGGAGACGGTCAGCGGCTGGCAAGCGGCCACTGATTGAGGCGGATGCCGCGCTGCGGCGCGCTCTCGGCAAAATCATCCAGCACCGCCTGCACATCCGGGTCAAGATAGCCGACGTTATCGTGCTCGACGATCACCACGCTCTTTTCCGGAATTTTCGCCAGCAGCGCCAGCAGATGTGGATTGTGTAAAAAGGTCAGGTTCTGCTGGATGCGCAGCACGTAGTGGTCGTCGTAGCGCGCCAGCTGTAGTGAATGGCGATGGCTACGCCAGATGCTGAACGCCACCTGGGTGGCGAGACCAATCCCGATCCCCGCCAGCATGCCGAAGCCGATAATCCCACCAATGGTGGCAAGGAAGGGGACGTACTGTGCGGCGCCCTGGCGGAACTGTTCAATGAACAGCCGCGGCGTCGCCAACTTATAGCCGGTATACAACAGCACGGCGGCGAGGCTGGCAAGCGGGATTAACGTCAGCAGGCCGCTAAACCACAGTCCGCAGATCAGTAGCAGCACGCCGTGGATAAAGATCGACAGTTTGCTCTGTGCGCCGTTGCTGACGTTGACCGAGCTGCGGACGATGACTGCGGTGATCGGCATCGCCCCGAGTATGCCGGAGAGCAGGTTGCCGACGCCCTGGGCGACCATTTCGCGGTTCGGCGAAGGCGGCGGATTTTGCGGACGCAGTTTTTTCAGCGCCTCCTGGCTGAGCAAGGTTTCAAGGCTGGCGACCAGCGCGAGGGTCAACGCCACTACCCACACCGACGGATTACGCCACGCGCTCCACGCAGGAGATTCCAGCTCGCCCAGCAGATCGCCGAGGCTACCGAACTCCGGCAGGGTAATGCGCGGCAGAGCGGCAAGCTGCTGCGGCGCGGCCTGGGTCATTAATACGGTGGTGGCACAACCGAGTAGGACAGCGATCAGCGGGCCGGGGATCCAGCGCAGGCTCTTCACCCGGCGGATAGGCGGCGAACCCCACAGCCATAGCACCAGCAGGCCGCCCAGGGCGACGGCGATAGCACTGAGGGAGAAGGTGGCGTTACCCTGCACGATATCGGCGAGCCCGGTCTCTTCTGCGCTGCCAAGCGCGACGGGGATCTGCTGCATAATCAGCAGGATGCCGATCGCCGCCAGCATACCTTTGATGACGCTGGCGGGAACCAGCGAGATAAAACGCCCGGCCCGCAGAATGCCGAACAGCAGCTGCAGGACGCCGGCCAGCACCAGCGCCGTCAAGAAGACGGAGAAGGAACCCAGGGATTCAATGGCGGCGACGACGATGGTGACCAGTCCGGCGGCGGGGCCGCTGACGGCGAAGCGGGAGGGGCTGAGGGCGGTGACGACCAGGCCGCCGATGATACCGGTTAGCAGACCGACAAAGGGCGGTAAGCCGCTGGCCTGGGCGATGCCGAGGCACAGCGGCAGGGCGACAAGGAAGACGACAATGCCTGCGAGAGAGTCCTGACGAAGAGTATTCATGGGGCATGCTCCTGAGGTGAGAGGTGTTCGACGAGAGTGGTCAGATGGCCGGATGCCAGATCGTAGACGCAGCCGTGCAGGCTGAGCGGCCGTCCGCTGGCGAGCAGCGTCTGCACGGGGTCACAGTCAAGCAGGCGGCTGAACTGGGCGCGAACGTTGGCCTCCACCAGGGCATTGAGCGCCGCGGTCGCGTCGGCGTCAGTGTCAGTGTGCGTCAGAGCAGCGATATCACTCTGCAGGGTATCGCGCAGCGAGCCGATGCGGCGGGCCAGCGCCGAGGACTCGTGGGCCAGCGGCATCTCCGGCAACGAGAGCGCCGCCTGCACGCCGCCGCAGCCGTAGTGGCCGCAGAGCACCACCCGTTCGACCTCAAGGTAGTGGAGGGCATATTGCAATACGCTCATAAAGTTGTCGTCGGCGGGGTCAATCATGTTAGCGATATTGCGGTGGACGAAGAGTTCGCCGGGATGGCTGCCGGTGAGCACTTCGGCGGGAACGCGGCTATCGGAGCAGCCAATCCACAGCGAGTGTGGCCGCTGCCCGGCTACCAGTTTTTCAAAATATTCCGGGTCATGCTGGCACTTCTGCAGCGCCCAGCTGCGGTTACGCGCCAGTAAAGGTTTTAAGGTAGTCACAGTCTTTCTCCTGAGTAAATTCACCGAGTGAAGATGTCCATCGAGACTCGTACAGCGACTAGTAAAAATAGTATTTACCGGAACTTTCACGCCTGAGGAAATTCCTGGAATAAAGAGCGAAAACAAAACTTTTCATTAATGTAAAGTTATAAAAATATTGACGTAATTAATAAATCCTTAAGGATTGCGGTAATAAGAAAAAGCGATGGGGTAGTTTTTTCTGGAATATATAAATCAACTACATTAATTATTCTGGAATCTTATATTGAGTGTTTGAGGAAGCGTAAATGCTTATGGTTGGCGGCGATAAAACGTTGGCGCGATGAGAGTGTAATGTGAGATGGATTTGAGAAAAAATTGGCGCGGAATTGGTGATGTGTTGGTCGTAGGGGCAGGGAAGTTAAGGTCAGGAAGCTGGTTTGCTGCGCATTGATGGGTAAAAAATGTGACGCCACACCGCTCGTTTGTAGGATTACGCTGTTTTTTTCAACACTTAGCACGACTGATGCACGCTGTTGCTTGCATGGCGGCCAGCGGCAGGTATAATCCAAAACGTTTTCCGTATCCCTTCAGTGCCGAAGTGGCGAAATCGGTAGACGCAGTTGATTCAAAATCAACCGTAGAAATACGTGCCGGTTCGAGTCCGGCCTTCGGCACCATCGGAACATCAATAGACGTCAACGGACGTCTTTTTTTGTGCCTGAAATCCAGTATCCGCAAGGCTTTCCTCGCTTTTGCACTCAACCTAAGTCAACCTGATTCAATCTATATCAACTTACTGATGCGGGTACAACTGCGGGTATATCGCGGTTCGATAATGTTTGTACCCACACAGAACCCTTGAAAGGATACTCATCATGGCTCTGAGTGATGTGAAGGTTCGTTCGGCTAAGCCTGAAGCAAAAGCCTATAAGCTTACTGATGGTGAAGGCATGGTTTTGCTGGTTCACCCTAACGGTTCCAAATACTGGCGGCTTCGTTATCGCTTTGGTGGTAAAGAGAAGATGCTGGCGCTTGGTAAATACCCTGAGGTTTCGCTGGCGGATGCCCGGGCACGCAGGGATGAGGCCCGTAAGCTATTAGCTAATGACGTCGATCCCGGTGAGAACAAGAAAGCCGTTAAGGTAGAGCAGGAGCAAGAGGCTATAACGTTTGAAGTGGTTGCAAGAGACTGGCATGCCAGTAATCAGAAGTGGTCGGCATCGCATAGTGCTCGTGTATTGAAAAGCCTGGAAGATAATCTCTTTGCTGCTATTGGTAAGCGGAACATTGCTGAATTGAAGACGCGAGATCTGCTCGTACCTATCAAAGCAGTTGAGTTATCAGGACGGCTTGAAGTCGCAGCCCGTTTACAACAGCGTACTACCGCGATTATGCGGTTTGCCGTTCAGAGCGGCTTAATCGACTACAACCCTGCGCAAGAGATTGCCGGTGCGGTTGCTACGGCGAAAAGACAGCATCGTGCTGCTCTCGAACTTAATCGCATTCCTGAATTGCTTCACCGCATTGATCACTATTCTGGCAGAACCTTAACTCGATTAGCTGTTGAACTCACTTTGTTGGTCTTCATTCGTTCGAGTGAACTGCGTTTTGCTCGCTGGTCAGAAGTGGATTTTGAAACGGCTATGTGGACGATTCCTGGTGAGCGTGAACCGCTGGAAGGTGTTAAGCATTCTCAACGTGGTTCGAAGATGAGGACTCCTCATCTTGTTCCCTTGTCGCGTCAGGCCTTAGCTATTTTGGAAAAGATCAAAAGCATGAATGGAAACCGAGAGCTGATTTTCGTGGGCGATCACGATCCGCGTAAGCCGATGAGTGAGAACACGGTTAACAAGGCCTTGCGTGTGATGGGCTACGATACGAAGGTTGAGGTTTGTGGGCATGGTTTCAGGACGATGGCATGTAGCTCGTTGATAGAATCGGGATTGTGGTCGAGGGATGCGGTTGAACGGCAGATGAGCCATATGGAGCGTAACTCTGTGCGTGCGGCTTATATTCATAAGGCCGAGCATCTGGATGAGCGCAGACTGATGCTGCAGTGGTGGGCTGATTTTCTTGATGCGAATCGTGAGAAGGCGGTGAGTCCGTTTGATTTTGCCAAATTAAGCATGGAATGATTAGATATATTTAAGGTATGTGTCTGACATACTTTTTTTTCTTTAACATGGCTTCTGATGCGGTGTTTGTTTTTGTAATGAAATCTGTTGTTCAATGCCAAAAACTCATATTGTAAGCTTGGTTCAAGTGATAGGTAGTTTTACACTGTTTCATCAGAAAGCAGCATCTGAGATTTAGCCATTCATTCAGATGGAAACGTTCTTACTGTTACATTAAAGGCAGGAGCCATGACTAGTCGCCCACAGATGATTATTAATGTTCTTCAGGCTAATCCTGATGAGCAATTTACAGCCCGTCAGCTTGCCCAAAAAATCATTGATCACTATGGCGCAGAGCTTGCTGTAAAGCGTCAAAATCCTCGATTCGCCAGTGATGAAGATTTCTTGAGTCAAATAGCTGCTGAAGTCGGTGGGAGCAGAACCGTTCAGGCAAAAGCGATGTGTCCTCAGGTTATGACGCGTGACAAACCTCGGCCCAGACTTTATTACTGGGGTAAGGAAATCGATAATGGCGTGCAACAAAAGTCATCTTTTGATATTGCTCCGACTCCGTCTGCTGAGACGGTAGCTTTTTCTGAGCATGCTCTTTACCCGCTTTTGATTGAGTACCTTTCTGAAGAAGAAGAATTGCTTTGCCGTCGTATCGATGAAAAGCGTTCAAGCAACAACAAAGGTCTTGGGGCAAACCATTGGCTTTATCCGGATATTGTTGCTTTGCAGCCTCTCGATAAAGGTTGGGATAGCGTTGTGCAAAACTGCGTACGGTATAGCGAAGGGCGTTTAACCCGTCTGTGGTCTTTTGAGGTAAAACGTCAGCTTAACCGTAGCAATGTTCGAGAATGTTTCTTCCAGGCAGTGAGCAATTCAAGCTGGGCCCATTTTGGTTATCTTGTCGCGACCGAAATAAATGAAGATAAGCAGCGTGGTGTAGAAAGAGAGCTGCAGATGTTGTGTGCATTGCATGGTATTGGCGTGATCCTTCTTAATCCGCAAGATCCCGGTAATAGCCAAACGCTGATTCCTGCACGAGAGCGAACAAGTATTGATTGGCAATCCGTCAACCGCTTGGTGGTAGAAAACAAGGATTTTAAAGAGTTTATCGATCTGGTTTCCGATTATCACCAGACAGGAAAAATACACAAAGCTCTCTGGAATAAATAATCTACTCTAATGCTACTTAATAAAATATTAGAGTAGATTAAAAATATAGATTAATGAACAGTGAGCTATTTAGAATTAGTGATATTTAAAAACTCTGTCTGCAAATCGATGGAGTAGTGAATATAATAAAAGTGAGAAAATTCAGTAAACCACTTCAATGTAGATCTAAATTGTATTGGCTAAGATTTTACCTGACACAGCTATGGCACAGATCAAAACCTAATCTGACAAGAAGCTCTGTGCCAGAAGCGGACTCTGTTAACGAAAAGAGCTTGAGGCGGTCGAAGTCAGTATAGGTGCAACCAATGTAGTAAATGAGGGTTGAAAAAATGAGAAGCAAAAGCTATTTTCGTCTATGTAAGATATATCTCCTAGGTAGCTTAAGATTCCTCGATGGAAGCATGGTAGTATGGTTTTGATAATTAGAACAGCGAGCACATTAGGCACTCTATTCTAATGATTTTATTAGGGAACAATGACAATGCTTAAAACTTGGAATGATTTAGAAACTTATACCCAATATGTCTACTCGACTTTGCTTAACCCACGAGATAATGGAGTGGAAGTTAGTCGTAACGTTGTCCTTAAGGGATTAAAAGGTGAATATCAAATTGATGTATTTTACCAATTTGAACATGCAGGCTTTATACATCGTGTAGCGATAGAGTGTAAATATCACAATCGCCCACTTGATCGCGATACTATTATGCCATTTTGCAACAAAATTACAGATATTGGGAATATTATCGGGGTTATAGTCAGTAAGTCTGGTTACCAAAGTGGCGCAAAAGAATACGCAGAAAAACATGGCATTACTTTACTGACAACTGAAGATTTACCAAAATTTAACATATTGGTTGCCGATTACTTGATAAATTCAATTTTACCTACAAAAGACTGGATCGGTGAGCCTTTTTGGATTTTGATGGAAAGAGAGGAAGATAATGTATCAGGTTCATACTACAAGTTTACACAAAAACACAACGGAAGAGATGTAATACCCTTATTCTTTTCAAAGCGTGAAGCAATTGACTTTCTAAATGAATCTGAGCAGTCACTGCATTTTGCAATAAGAGGTGTTCCACAACATTATTTGAAGCGTTTGGTCGCAATAACAGAGCAGTTAAAACCTTTATTCTTCTTAATGCTTCCTGCTTTAAATGAAGAACAAGCCAAAGGTTTATTAATTGAACCAACTGAATTAATGAAAAGATACCTACTATCAGAAATATCAACTGAGGAATATCAAGAGTTTTACGTTAAAAGGAAGTCGCGTTACAAGAATGAGCTTACTCTTTTAAAAATATTAAAAGCAATGAAAGGTAAAATTGGTGAAGAATTGGCCGACAAAATTTTAAAAAATAAAAAAAGGTAATTGCGGAGTCGTGATCACGGGAACCGTTCAACCTGATGTGCTGGCGTAGAAGGTAAAGTGGAGGGCCATTTGCTGAAAAAAAGATTAAGATTTCGATGTAAAGCAAACGGTCCGCTGTGTGCCAGAAGCAGACATTGCTGCCTCCGGATAATCTAAAAACCAGCCATAAATTAATAGGCTTCTAATGAAAATGTTCAAACCCATAGTGGTCTAGAATTTTGTTTAATAGATGTATGATCTCTATTCTAAATGCATTCATCTTTCCTATAATGACACTATTACTAATGATTAACCACTCATTCTGCTGTGTGATAGCGCCTGTACGTACCTCCTGCGTAGTATAATCCCTTAGATTTTGAATTTTTTTCTTCAATTGTTGATATTCAAGAGGTAATTTTCTTTTATCGGGTATACGAACTTGATTTTGTACATGCCCGTCTCGGTTTACAAGATTTCCTGTAGTTAATGCTTGTTGAATACTCTCAAGTGCCTGCAAAAAGTTGTCTATATTGTTTTCACAATAGAATTCAGTATGAAAGGCAGGTCGATCAAAAGCAGAATGAAGCATTTCACAGAACAATTCTTCAGAGCTATATTCACTGCGAAACTTAACAATATCGTGATAATATTTTGCTTCTATTTTAGGGTTTTCACTTAACCATTCACTATATTCATCCCAGAACCAGATATTTACTTCAAAAGTATTAACTTTAGAGTCATTTATGGAGTCAATATGATTCTGAAGTGATTTATCCCTCAACCCCGTAATTGCTATAATATAACGATCAGCAATTTTCCCTGAATTAATGAATTCTTTTATTTCATCATCGATTTCTTGAATTGTTAGAGAGCTAGCTGGTGTTTCCTTTGAAGCTACAGTTTTCCACACCCTTTTTTTACACTGAACCACAACTCTCTGACCATTATGATTATTATCACGGCCAGATATATCAATTCCTCCCTGAGCCTGCCCAGCTCTTCCATGCCGCTGTGTGCCTGGATCGTCCCATAGCGCGCGGCACAATTCGCATGTCAGTCTTTCAAAGTCCTGCCAGTAGGCGGGGAGCGGATAATCCATCATTATATCTCTTGCCATCATTGTCTCCCAATCATTACATATAAAATATTTAATTTTTATTTCATGACACTAACATATTTGTCTAAACACGTTTACGATTTTCTAAGTGAATGAGGCTAAACAACCTTAACTAGTTAATGATATCGTAATGTTAGCTCCTCGCTCAAAGCAGACTGTCATATTTGATTGTGTGCTGCCAGTGAAAACCGTCAGATCAAGTCTGAGCTAATATATCTAAATATATCAATTTAAAAATAGACCGCGTCTATTAACGATGGTTTTATCGATCGTTATCTAATAACCCGGAATATGCACTTCAGTCAATAAGAATATATTTATCACTGACAGTTGTATCGAACACTGGCATAGGTCAGGGGGACCATTTTGACCCCCTATGTGCCCACGACTAAATTTGTCCACCCACCCCTTTAAACTTCTCAATAAACTCACCAATTTTCTGAAAAACGGTTTGTTTTTTCGTTTTGTACTGAGGGTTTAACGGACTAAGCTTTGGTAAAGTCTCGTTTAACTCAGTACCATTTTCGGTGGCATATTCGCGTTTTAACGATGTACGGATATAGCGCTTCGCTGCCTCTTCATTAAGATTTTCTTCTTTTATCAACGCTTCAGCTTCACGCAGCTGCTCACGCTGAGCAAAAATGAAGAATGCATCAATGATGCTAGCTTTGTCCGGCATGTCATCAAGGTTAGTCTGCTGAATAAAGTCAACAATCAGACCTTCTTTTGCCCTATTACCTAGACTTGAGCGAATTAACCGTCTGACCTCTTCAGTCAATGCCTCTTTACCTTTCTTCTGCCTGTTATGTTCAAAAATCAGACCAAGAATATAATCCAGGTTAATTTCCTGAGATTTCAACAGGTCGATTTCAAACACGACATCATCCCAGTCAGTGGTTGACTTATCCTTGTCATTAGCCACTTTCTCGCGACGCTGCCAGTCACGGATATCATTGTAGGCTGAACGATAGTCCTGAATCTTACGTTCTGTGGGGAGACGAATGGTCTGTAATTCGGCAAACTTTTCATCGTCAAGATAATGCGCTGTCTTGAAGGTTTTCACGGCATCGGAATCGCTGATATCGACTTTTTGCAGATCTTTCAGCATGGCAAATTCGTCGTAGTTTTGCAGGATATTTTCAGCCCGCAGGTATTCACCAAACAGTTTAACGAAGGCTTTTTTCCCCTTCTCGCTATCAATGCTAGCCGGATCAGGGAACTGGTGTTCCAAGGTCGTCACAATATCCATAAAGCCGCGCTTGGCCTCACCTGTCACGATATCAGTAAAGCCCTCCATGTACTCTTTGTAGCTTTTCTCCAGCACCACATTTTTGGTGTTCTTATCACCAAACAGCGTAATAGCATCAATGGTTGCGCGTTCAAGATCCCTGAACGTCACTATATTGCCGAAGGTCTTGGTGGCATCAAAGATACGGTTGGTGCGGGAGAATGCCTGCATCAAGCCGTGATAACGCAGGTTTTTATCGACGAACAGGGTGTTCAGCGTCGGAGCGTCAAAACCGGTTAAAAACATTCCCACCACAATGAGCAGGTCGATGTCCTGATTTTTAACTCGCAGGGCCAAATCACGGTAATAGTTTTGAAAGCCGTTGCTGTCAGTGCTGAAATTGGTTTTAAAGTGAGCGTTATAATCATCAATGGCTGCATCCAGAAACTCTTTGGCGCTGCTATTCATTGCACTGGTATCAAAGCTTTCATCAGTAATGTCACCGATAGCACTTTGTTCTTCATTAGCCGCAAAAGAGAAGATAGTTGCCACCCGCAACGGTTTATAGCTGGCTGATTTATTAGCCACCTCTTTCTGTAGCTCTTTAAACGTCGCGTAATACGCTTTTGCCGCATCCACGCTACTTACTGCCAGCATGGCATTAAAACCTCTGGCACCAGGGAAAGTGCGATGTGTTTTCTGGCGGAAGTTGTTCAGTATGTACTGTGTGATTTCCTGGATGCGCAGCGGGTGAAGAAAAGCCTGCTGATTTTCCGCGGCACTGAGTTTTTTCTCGTCGGTTTCGGTTTCCAGCGCCTTAAACTGCGGGCGGACATCGTTATAGTCCACCTTAAACTTCAGCACCTTTTCATCACGAATGGCATCGGTAATCACGTAAGAATGTAACTCACGGCCAAAAACGCTGGCGGTCGTTTCCGACCCTAATGCGTTTTGCGGGAAAATTGGCGTGCCGGTAAAACCGAACTGGTAATACCGTTTGAATTTCTTTTTTAAGTTCTTCTGTGCTTCACCAAACTGACTACGGTGACATTCATCAAAAATAAACACCACCTGCTGCTGATAGACGGACAAGTCCGCTTCCGCCTTCATCAGGTTATTCAGTTTCTGAATAGTCGTGACGATAATTTTATTATCGTCTTTATCCAGATTCCTTTTAAGGCCTGCAGTATTGTCAGAACCATTGACGCTGTCCGGCGAGAAACGCTGGTACTCCTTTATGGTCTGGTAATCGAGGTCTTTCCTGTCGACCACAAAGAAAACTTTGTCAATAAAGCTCAGTTCCGTTGCCAGACGTGCGGCCTTAAAGCTGGTCAGGGTTTTGCCCGATCCGGTGGTGTGCCAGATAAACCCCCCACTTTCTGGCTTGGACCAGTTCTTCGCGGTAAAGGCACTGTTAATTTTCCATAAGATTCGCTCGGTGGCAGCAATCTGATAGGGGCGCATTACCAGCAGCGTCTGGCTACTGTCAAACACGCTGTAGTTAAACAGCACATTGAGCAGGGTATGCTTCTGGAAGAACGTGGCGGTGAAGTCCTTCAGGTCTTTAATCAACGTGTTGTCGGACTTCGCCCAGTTCATGGAGAAATCAAAACTGTTTTTATCCCGCTTGGTGGTATTGGCAAAGTAACGGGTATCGGTGCCGTTGGATATAACAAACAGTTGCAGGTACTTAAACAGAGAATTGTCACTGTTAAAGCTTTCCTTGCTGTAACGGTGTATCTGATTGAAGGCTTCACGTATAGCGACACCGCGTTTTTTCAATTCAATTTGCACCAGCGGCAGGCCATTGACCAGAATGGTGACATCGTAGCGATTGGCATGCGTGCCTGCTTGTTCAAACTGCTTGATGACCTGCACTTTATTGCGAAGGACGTTTTTTCTATCCAGCAGATAGATATTCTGAATACGGCCATCGTCGAAGACGAAATCATGAACATAATCATCATGAATTTTGCGGGCCTTTTCGACAACGCCATCGCTGGGCTTGTCCATCCAGGTTTCTACAAAGCGATGCCATTCAGCCTCCAGGAACTCCACATTGTTAAGGCTTTGCAACTGTTCCCTGACATTGGCGAGCATAGCCTTGGTGTTGTTCAGGGTTGGCAGGTATTCATAGCCCTGGTTAACTAAATCCTGAATCAGCTCACGCTCCAGATCACCTTCGCTCTGGTAGCTCTCGGTAATCTTCCAGTCCGGGTTGTATTTGTCCAAAATGATAAAATTATTGGACTCAGCAATTGGCTTGGTGCAATCAACCATTTTTTTGTTCCTGCTGCCAGAAGTTATAGTTATCTTTCAAGTGTTCGAGCAACAGTTTGACCGTTGCTTTCTCCGCTGGCGTTGGTTCTGCAACGGCTTCATTCGATAGCGTACAGTGGCTTGTGAACTGCATAATTCTATTCAAATAGAGTTCTTTGTCGTCTGGTAAAAGTAGGGACCATCTAGGGTAGCCCAAAAAACTGGCCGTTTTCTCATACAGATTGCGCAGTAACGTGAAGTGATATCTTTCCACGTTGTTGTTAACAATGGCCTGTTCGATGGTTTGCTTTAGGTGGAGATGATAGGAAAAACTCTTGTTAGAGTCGCCATGTTTTTCTGTGAGGGCAAATGTACCATCCTCAAAACTCTCCAACATGTAACAAGCTTTTCCGTTCAGCTCATTGAAAAGCACATTATAAAATAGTGGATTATGCGTCGTGATAATGAACTTCAAATCGGATTCACTGGATTTGATCAGCCCTGCAAGATTGACTGCTAATTCAATCAAATGGTTATCATCAAGGGAGCTAACGGGATCATCAATGAATACATATTCCAGTTGATCAAACTCTCGGTTCTCACGTACATCCGGATCGGCGACATTGAGAATTGTGACGACTTGATCCAGCAAGGTGTAAAAAACACTCCAGATGAAGTTGCTCTCTTCGCCTTTAGATAACTTGATATGGGCGGAACGTTCATCGTTGCCGCGCTCCATGGAAAAAGTAACTTCGGTAAAATCTGGATTGAAGTGTGGCGTTAGCTTGTCGTTCGCATAGCGCTGGAAATAACGGACGATATTACCATCCTGTCCCAAATCTTTTAGCAAGGTCAGCAACCAGTTGGTATAGGAATTCGGCTGCACCTTCAACTTCGGTTCTGCGTCTTCTTGCAGATCGTTATCCCAGTAAAACAAGTCCTCAGTGAAAGCATTGTAATAAAGGATTTTTTTGCGCGACAACTCCGACTGTTCAGCTTCGTCATCACCTTCTCCGTCAATAACTTTGGACGTAATCCATTGCTTGAAATCCCGGGAAAGACGTGTCTTGCCTGTGCCATTGAAAGCGTAGATTAACTGCACCTTTGGCACGGGCCTGGTCTCTTCAACTTCCTTTGTTTTTTCAGAGACAGTTTTCTTGACTTTCTTAGGCGTACTTAGCTGTTGGGCTATTTCCAGGAGTGTCTTGCTCATGTCACGCCTCTACCACATCCGGCTTCGGGAAGCTAAATAACATGTCCCGATAATATTCGTACTGTTTCTGGCGCAGCTCGATTTCGCGAGGAAGGCCTTCAGTGATGGAGTTTGTCAGTGTGTCGAATTTATCGAGAATAGTTACGATGCGGACTTGTTCGGCAAGAGGAGGAATAGGTACATCATATGACTCAAATTCTTTTACTCGAACATGAGGAACACCGGCACCTTTTTTCATCGCGTGAATATGCTCTTGTTTGTTCTGTAGAACATAGTAAAGAAACTTTGGCTTTACAATTTTTAGGTTGGGGTGAACACTGAAGGCATCAGTTAAAAATATTGGCTGATTCCAAAAACTCACATACCCTGCATAGGCACCTGATCTAGCGATGACAATAGTTTCATCTTGTCTATTGCTCTCGCTGTGAAAGTATGTTGGCGTTGGTCCATTGGCAACTACGGGTATGTCACCAGGTGTTGTTTGCTTCTGAGTAATTGCCGTACCTCGCCGAAAGGTTGCCACCTCTCCCAATGTCTTCCACTCAACCTCACCCTCTTTAAAACTCAGCAACTGGTCGCGATAGTAGTTGTACTGCTTTTTACGCATGGTAAGCTCAGCGGTAAGCTCAGCGGTAAGCTCAGCGGTAAGAGCAGTAAATTTATCCAGAATCCGGACGATTTCAGACTGGATAGCGAGGGACTTTTCCGGGTTGTCCGGGCAAGGGACAGGTACTTTTTTCTGAGCATAATTGCTAATCCATTGACGCTTGTGGTCACCATCTACAAGCTCGTTTGGCAATGTGTTTAGCCAATAGTAAACATACTTTAGTGAAAATTTAATATCATCACTTGAAGTAATCATTTTCATAGCCGATGACTTTGCTTTGAAGTCAAAATCAACCCATTTATTGGCTGTAGTGAAATCATCAAAAATGATTACAGGGGTTTTCGATGCTTCATAGATACCATGTGTTTCATCGGTATATCCAAGAATGAATGTCTTCCCTGCGGTAAGAACAGGTATGCTAAACGTATCGTGATAATCCTTAGCCTTTACCAGATACTTTGTTGGTTGTTCATATTTAGTGACATTACCCAGTGGTAACCATTCAACTTTAACCCCATCCAGCAGTTTTTCCAGATAACTCAGTTCGCTCATTTCTGCTCCTCGCCACTTTCAATCTCAGCCACAATCGCATCAATATCTTTACGTAACTGATCGATTTTGCTGACGGTAGTTTTCAGCTCGGCATTTAGTTCCGCAATATGAACGATCTCTCGGGTGTCTTTGGCTTCCACGTAGCTGCTGACAGAAAGGTTGTATTCATTCCCGGCCACTCTTTCAAAGGGCACTGATTTTGCCAGATGGTCAACATCTGATTTGCTGCTGAACACCTGCATGATCTGAGCGATATGGGCATCGGTGAGAATGTTGTTATTGGTTTCTTTCTTAAACAGCCCACTGGCATCAATAAATTGCACGCTGGTATCGGTTTTGTGCTTTGACAGCACAAGAATATTGACGGCAATGGTGGTGCCGAAGAACAAGTTGGGTGCGAGAGAAATCACCGTTTCAACATAGTTGTTATCAACCAGATACTGGCGGATTTTCTGCTCTGCGCCGCCACGGTAGAAGATCCCCGGGAAGCAGACAATTGCCGCCCGGCCTTTGGCGGAAAGATAGTTCAGCGCATGAAGCACAAACGCAAAGTCAGCTTTTGATTTTGGAGCCAGCACACCTGCCGGAGCAAAACGCTCATCGTTAATCAAAGTCGGATCGTCACTGCCAATCCATTTCACCGAATAAGGCGGGTTAGAAACAATCGCATCAAACGGCTTTTCGTCGCCAAAGTGTGGTTCAGTCAGGGTATTGCCCAACCTGATATCAAATTTGTCGTAGTTGATATTGTGCAGAAACATGTTCATACGTGCCAAGTTGAACGTCGTATGGTTGATTTCCTGACCAAAGAAGCCTTCTTCGATGATGTGGTTATCAAAATGTTTCTTCGCCTGTAGCAGCAGTGAGCCCGAGCCTGCTGCCGGGTCGTAGATTTTGTTAACGTGTGTCTGACCGTGCATTGCCAGTTGAGCAATCAGCTTAGAGACGTGCTGTGGCGTGAAGAATTCCCCGCCTGACTTACCGGCATTCGCAGCATAGTTGGAAATCAGGAACTCGTACGCATCACCGAACAAGTCAATCTGGTGGTCATTAAAGTTACCCAGTTTTAAACCTTCGACACCTTTCAGCACGGCGGCCAGACGGCTATTTTTGTCTTTTACCGTGTTACCCAGACGGTTACTGGTGGTGTCAAAATCAGCAAACAGGCCTTTGATATCGGCTTCAGATGGATAGCCATAAGCTGAACTTTCAATGGCGACAAAAATGCTGTTTAAATCAGCATTCAGCCTGTCGTTGGTATTGGCTTTAGCTGCAACGTTGCAGAATAGCTGGCTCGGGTAAATGAAATAGCCTTTGGTTTTGATTGCATCATCTTTGATGTCATCGGTAATGATACTGTCATCCAGCGCAGCATAGTGGATGCTGTCATCACCAGCTTCGATGTAACTGGAGAAGTTTTCACTGATAAAGCGGTAGAAAAGTGCACCAAGGACATACTGCTTAAAGTCCCATCCATCTACCGAGCCTCTGACATCGTTGGCGATAGCCCAGATTTGGCGATGTAGTTCTGCACGCTGTTGAAAGCTTGTCATTTTTTATCCTGTGTTCGATTCTTAGCAACTGCTGTTGACGAGATTTTACCGCAATTTGTTCACAACGACTGTATCTATATCAGATTCAGTTATGACTCTTCCGATAAGTGGTTTCACGATGGCAAAAAGGCTATGCCAGTTACCTCTATCTGTGTGCATTAGTAAAATTTGATTATTTGCTGTGCTGCAGCAATCGTTTTCTGGTCTGCCGTATTGGGCATTAGAGCGTATCCTGCAGCAGATAAACCTGCATACCTGTTCAGTTGAGTTGCAGGGGAAGTCGTGGACGACCTGTCAGTGGACGCTCAGGTACTTCATTGCAGCCGTGGAGTAGCAACCCCTCCTTCTGTTGGATTTTTGTCATATAGGCGAGTACCTGCCGTATGTTGGTAATACTTCCAGGATCGTTGTAGTGAACAGGGATATTAATATTTGCTCGATAGTGTTCCTTGTATTCGCAACGGTGATGCCAGCCTTCCCTGTCTGTAATGTTGCTCCATAGCTCGCCCGCTTTCGCAGCCCATGGATAAGTTATCTGGGTCCGATTACCATCTAACCAGAAGACTGCATGGGCGTGGTAGCGGTGATCCTCAGTCCACTCTATGACCCAGAAATAACCTACTACGGCTCGCAGGCTCATCATGTTATTCATTAACAAGTGGATATCCCGCTCCAGTCGGCGGTGTCCAGGTTGTGCGAATCTAGGCGTTCCATTTTTGTAGAACAGATCTATTCGAATAGCCGAAGGCAAGCATACCGGTCGATCATACTATCCGTATGCCAGTTCAAGACAGACTCCAGAAGCCAGTCTGGTGTCCAGGATCGTTCAATATTCATAGGGTTGGTTATTTCCTGACCGCTGTTTGGAGCAGCCATGTAGAGGAGGGTAATCCCCCGGCAATAAGCTGAGGGATGGATTATTAATGGGCAGATCTGTAGACAGGTTTAAGAGGAATATAAAAAGGGAGTGCCTATTAATTATATTAATTAACCGATATTAATTTTAACTCCCTGAACATTTCTTAGCCCTTACAGAACAAGGCTTGAGGCTCAAATCAGCGGATCGAGTACAGTGCGGTAGGCAAAACAGACGTACTCATCCATCATGCTGGTAAGCATATGGTTCTCAGCCTGTCGGTCATTGACCCAGTTATTGACCTCCTCGCTTGAATCGCCACGGATAATCTAGACACTTCCGAGCCGTTGATAATACTGGTTTTCATATTCTGCCGGTGACATTTGATCGCTAGAACCATGCCGACGCTTACTGTTATAAAACATTTCGATGTAATCAAAAATATCGTTGCGGGCTTCTTCCCGCGTTCCGTAGATCTTTTTCTTTATCCGCTCACGCTTCAGCAACTGGAAAAAGCTTTCTGCAACCGCATTATCATGGCAGTTACCGCGACGGCTCATACTGCCCTCTAGGCCGTGTGATTTCAGGAAAGACTGCCACTCATGGCTTGTGTACTGACTGCCCTGATCCGAGTGAACCAGCACCTGTTTTTGGGGATTACGCCGCCATACGGCCATCAGCAATGCATTCAGGACAATGTCCTTTGTCATCCGGGGTTGCATTGACCACCCGATAATTTTACGTGAGAAAAGATCGACAACCACGGCAAGATACAGCCAGCCTTCGTGGGTTCTGATGTAGGTTATATCCGTTACCAAACGCTCATCCGAAGTATCCGGATTGAACTGTCGCTGGAGCCTGTTGGGCGACACTATACTGGCCTCGCCTTTACGTGGCCGCGGGCTTCGGTATCCAACCTGAGCCTTTATTCCGGCACATTTCATCAGTCGCCAGACTCTGTTAACTCCGCACTGTTGTCTGGTATCCCGCAGATCCAAATGGATCTTGCGATAACCATAGACGCATCCCGACTCCAGCCAGAACTGTTTAATCTGTCCTGTCAGTCTCAGGTCTGTCTGATGACGTTGTGAATGCGGCTGCTGAAGCCAGGCGTAAAAACCACTGGGATGAACATCCAGCACCCGACAGAGCAGGCGAACAGGCCAGCAACAGATGTTGTCACGGATGAAGGCGTACCTCAGTCGGACAGCTTTGCGAAGTACGCCGCGGCTTTTTTTAATATATCCCGTTCGTCAGTAACCCGCTTCAGCTCTTTCTGGAGACGGCGGATCTCGGCCTGAGCATCTGACTGTTCTTTACTAGTGGAAGAATCCGGACCGTATTTCTTTATCCAGGCGTAAAGGCTGTGGGTGGTGATATCGAGACGTGTTGCAACGCTGGAAACAGAATAACCACGATCAACAACCTGTTTGACTGCTTCAATTTTAAACTCTTCGGGATAACGTTTACCGCTCATGGGCACCTCTCTTTTAAGTCATCTTAAATGACTCTGAGGTGTCTGTTAAACCCGTGGCGATTCAAATCGTACAGCAGCTTTTCCCAATAACTTGAACTAGATCATACCATCTAACTAAATGTTCTTTATAAGTAATGGTAGGATTGATAGGTAGCCTGAGCGAGGGGATCGTAGTGGATAAAGCTTTCTGTACTATTGATGAAAAAGAATGGATTGCAGATGCATTTTACGCATTGCCTCTTGCCGAGATCCAACTGAAGAGACGGAGTTTGCTTTGTACTGAATGTAAGGGGGATGCATGGTTCAGACGATCAAGTTACGGAAATGACTCACCGCATTTTTGCGCCCATCACCACGAAAACTGCTCACTGGGGACTTCATATGAGGCTGTAGGGGAGGGGGATGAAAATAAAGGATTGCCTGCATCAGATGCCGACAGCGGCATAGTACTAGATTTGGGATTAACGCAAGGCTATGACATTAATGTCAAAACAGCGGCAGATAACACTGAGACTACACCCCAGGGGCAAAAGTTCACGGGTGAAAAAACTGCTGATGGTGGGAGTTTAAAATATCCAGCTCATTTTACTTTAAAAAACCTACTTTACAAGTTAGTGCAGTCAAAAGGACTATGCTACGCCGATAAAAAGGTGGGGTTTAAAGATCAATCTTTTAACGATTTACCGGACCGTGGGGGAGAACTGTTTGTCGAGTTTATTAATGTTGCACCATGGATGGACGGTGCTCGTAGAATATTTTGGGGATTTATTAGTGATGTTGGACAAACAAGAGATGGCAAAATTTGGTTAAATGCAGGTAATATCAAGTCCGGGTTAAGTATTTGTATTAATAGTGAAATATCAAGTGAGTTTAAAGAGCAGTTTAAGGTTAAAAATAGTCTTGATGAATTAGATGGATGTCATGCACTAATTATTGGTACTTGTACATATGCTACAACAGGTAAACCAATACTGTGGTGTGGTGATCTTAGTTATATAGTGCTGAGAAGATATAAATTAGATCAAGATTTATAACATTAGTCTGTGTAGTAAATGCTAATGAAAAGTACGCTAATTTACGAACGTAGGAGATTCTAACCGGTAGGTTACTGACCGTTCCGTGTATTCGATACACTTTGAAGTAATACAGATAAGTATACAACTGAGTATACATAATCATTACTTTGGTGATTAATCAATTAAAATTCAGATGATTAGCTTTGAAATTCGAGTCCGGCCTTCGCACCAAACCGATCACATAACCGTCCAATCGCCTCTTTTTTGTCTAATGACCAGTATCTGTTTAAACACTCCGTGTAACGAATGCGAATACTGCATTCCCACCAAATACGCTAAGTCGGCTGCAATTTTTTTCGGATAAAAATCTTTCCCTTGTCGATTGCATTGGCGTACGATAAATAAACAATACCGCTGCAATTCAGAGGGATTTTGAATGCCTGTAAACGAGAGGATTAACGCGACATCCGGGACACGTATTAAGCCCGGTGGAACGAGGCTTATAACCACTGGTGAGATTGGGTTAGCAAGAACGCTATTTAGCTACGGTCTCCGGTACAATACAGTGTGGATTCATCGGGAAAGTTATTTGCCGTTCAATCTGCAGCCTACTGATATTGCTATGAGTCCTAACGGAGAAATGTGGTTTAGGGAAGACACCTACTCCCATGATTTTTCAATGGAAGTTGATGTGCAGAAAAAACATAGATTCATGCATGAGTTAATGCATGTATGGCAAGCGCAGCACGGAATGTTTGTTAGAACCAGAGGGTTGTTCTCCCGATTTGCTGATTACAGTTACAGTTTAGACAAGGAGAACATACGACATTATAGCTTAGAACAGCAGGCTTCACTAGTTAGTGATTACTGGTTGTTGCAAGCTTACGGTTTTAAAAATTATCTGTATCTGCCTGCATTACGAGATTATGATCATAAAGAATCTGACTATACATTGCTTCAAAAATATAAATTAGTTATGAAAGGATTTCCACAATGAAGAGATTCGCTATCTTACCTTTAACTTTTCTTATTTCCGGTTGTCCTGGTGGTAATCCTGCGCCACACCCAAGAGATACCATTATTAATGGAGAGCATCTTTGCTTTAGTTTGGATAAAAGGGATGTATTGAATTACTACACTATTGATTCAGGCGAAAACGGTAAGACGCAAACGGTAATGAGTTCTGGTTATGACAAGTTAATGTCATCATATCCTGACAATTGCATCGATATTGAATGGAAGAAGAATCATACTTATGTCATTAACTACGGTTTAAATAATAAAAAATATGTTCATGAATTCTTTATTGATAGTGTTGGGACGTTGACTAAATAGCGGAGGGGTGACTCCGTGACATTTAGTCGCGTGCCTTACCTCACCCCCTAAATACCTCTCTCCTGTGCCACTCCACAAATCCCTCTTTCGGGTAACAGTCCTTCCCCTGAGGCAATCCAATTTGCTTACCATCAAAATCCCAGAACAGCTTTCCGACAATCCCGCCGCCGTTAACCGCGGGAGAAATCTGTACCCGCATATGCTCATCCAGGCCAATCGAACCTTTATCAAATGCTTTGTGGTGAATGGCGCATAGCGCCAGGCCGTTGGGAATTTCACATGGGCCGCCGTGCTGCTTCCATTTGATATGCGCAGCCTCCAGCGCGACGGAGGTGTTGTCATGGCGCATATTAAAGCCGCAGATAGCGCATTCATAGTTATAAGCGCGTAGCACCTGCTGGCGGAACAGCGGGTCGCGTTCTTTGCGAATTTGCTGGATATCAAACCCCATCTCGTCGGCGATCTCTTCCTGAATACTCTCCGGGAAATGGGCCTGCAGGATCTGATGCGCCAGGGTGTTAATCAGCCTCTTATTCTTGCTCAGCAGCGCGAAGTGCTCTTCGTCAAAGCCGCCCGCGACGTGATAGGTTTCCAGTTCTTTAGAGGGTGGCTGTCTGCTGCCTTCAGTTGAACATTGCTCAGCGTTGCGTAATTCCCAGAAGCCGTCGCCTTTTAGACGCCAGAAAGGCATATCGGGGCGGTATTGCGCGCGCTGTGGACCAAAACGCTCCAGCAGGCTATGTAACTCATCACGAACCTCTGAGGCGTAATCGAACATCCGCGGATGTCCGTGCTGGTAATGCGACAGCACGTGCAACAACAGCAGAGGTTTATGCGGCGCGCGCTGTTCGCCTTTGCGCCAGATAGTGATATTGGCGATCGCTTGTTGCAGAGTTTTACTGGAAGGCATCGCGTTACGTATTTTGCTAAATAATTGCGATGATGCTCGCAAAACTGCTGTCGATCAAGCCACCGGGATTCGATATCCAACCCAAGTCTCTTTTCAACTATCACCATGATTTATCTATTCGAAAGTTTTTCCGCTTTCTATCTATAATGAGGTCACTCATCATCAAATAGCTCAGCCATATGAAACGGTTGCCAGATCATCTATCGCGAGAATGCATCATCGAAGCCATCCGCGCATACAACGAGGGTATAGCGCATCAGTTTAAAGACGCGCGTCTGTATGAAGTCGAATTCGAAGGACGTCGTTATCCCTCTAAAGCTATCGTTGGGATAGCGGCCACCATGGCGACGAAAACGGAGTTCACGCCGGCGGATTTCAGCGGTGGGATCAAATCCAAATGCGTCCGTCTGTTGCTGGAGCAAGGATTCAAGATCGTTCAGGAGCGAGTAGATGATGCTGGTATTACCCCTTTCCCCGACGAGCTACAGACGAAAAGTGAGTTTGTAGAAGGGGCTGCGGTTCAGGTTATGGTTAACCGCTATGAGCGCGATCGCCAGGCCCGCGAGGCCGCGTTGCGCTACCACGGCACCCAATGTCAGGTGTGCGGCCTTGATATGGCTAAGCGCTATGGTGATATCGGCCAGGGCTTTATCCACATTCATCATCTGGTGCCGTTATCGGAGATTAAACAGGACTATCGTCTGGATCCGAAAACTGACCTGATCCCAGTTTGCCCCAACTGTCACGCGATGCTGCATCGGCGAAACCCGCCATATACGCCGGAAGAGCTTAAAGCGCAGATGCTGGCAGAGTGAGGTAGCGACTGAATGGCGTTGTTATACAGAGAGACCACTATCTATTTGTTTGATGAGATATTTTTTTCTGCAGCCGGTTAGCTTTCCAGGCCAGAAATGGTGAGAATGTACCCCAGGTAATAGCCAGTACTACAACAGTACCCAGACCTCCAGAGATGAGGTATTTCGGGGGGGCGCATAAGGTGGTTAAGAACATAACCACAACCACGGCAACGGTAACCCAGAATGCCACCCGGAATCGGCGGGATAGCACCGAAATCAGTTCATCCAAAGTTCCTTCTGCTGCCGCAAGCCTGCGATGTAGACTCTCGACATCGCTCTCAGTGAATCCGGCATCGAATAGATCTCTTTCTTTGATGGTCATTATAATTGCCCTTTTTTGTATAATAAATATGAGCCTATTATTCCCCTATGATTGCAGATAAAAGTTACTGTTAACTAATCTGCTAATAGTTCTGTGATGTGGTTGATTAATAATTTATATAAAATGATCCGTTAATTATCATCTTTGATAGCTTGTTTTTGATAAGAGCAAGAAAAAAGAAAGCATGAAATCATAACTATTAATCAGTTAGTATGGTGTTTTACCACAATGGTCTCTCGGAAGTGAAAATTATCTTATTCGCCGTCGCATTAATTGCCAGCATAAATCTCATCCCAGATGCTTGGGTTGGTGACACGTTTATGACTCACATATCCATTTCTGGCGATGGGGAAGAGGCTATGAATGATTACGAATTTACGTTATTAATGATTAAGTTTGGGATATCCACCGGGCTTGCTCTTTTAGTTGTAGAGGGCTATCGACGGCTTAGGCGTTGATAGCATTTGCTTAACCAAGATTCAACTCACCAACCCTACACCCCATAACCCCGGTACAGCCAATACCCGCCAACCAGCACCACAACATTCAGCACGATGCTAATAATGAAATACGTCCTGAATGGCTGCTTCTGGGTTTTGTGGCGAAAACACTGCTGCCCGACAATCGCGCCGGGCCATCCGCCAAGCAGGCCGAACGTCAGCAGGGTGGATTCCGGGATCCGGCTCCAGGCTTTACGGGCGGCTAGTTTGTCGATGCCGTAGATAAGCCAGGTTAGCACGTTCGCCAGCAGGAACCACATGGCGATGGAATAGGGCAGTAACAGGCTGCCGACGGCAGCAAGGGCCAGCAGGAAGTAACAAAAATAACCGAGCTTCATACGATATCAATAGCGCTTAGCAGTGGCAGAGACGGCAACTATACCCAATTTTAATGGCCGGATGTAGGATGGCTATGGTAACAAAACGGAGTCCAACGATGATTTCCTGCGAACAGGCTATTGCGATAGCTAAAGTCTATGCCGCTAAAACCGGTCGTGGTTGGGATGAGCATTATCATGAAGCCCAGCCGATGATGCTGGATGGCGAGCCGGTGTGGTGGGTGGCGACCACTGATTGCGAATATTCAGCTGAGCAGCCGTGGCTGATGGAGCAACTACCTAACCCTTCTCATTATTACATCAGTATGGTGAGTGCATGTTGTGTGGCCGTGGGGTCAAGGGATAACGACTTTCAGTGCGTGGACTGAAAGGGGCGACCGACGCCGCCCCAGCCCTGAACTTCACTCAGCGACGCTTCCCGCCGATCACTCCAATAAACTCAGCGATCTGCTTCTGCTTTCTCGCCGACAGCTTGCTCGCCTGGCGCAGCGCTGCCTCCAGTTCCGGTTCCTGTGATTTTGCCGTCAGCACGATGCAGCCCTCCATCACCCGCACTTCTACTTTGCTGCCGGTGGTGAAACCGGCCGCCTCCAGCCATTGCCCCTTCATGGTAACCGCTGGAATACGCTGATAATCAGGATAACGGCTCGCATAACTTACGGTCAGCTCGCGCATATTTACCGGCAGGACTTCTGGATCAAACGAATCTACACTACAATCGCGATCAGTCATGATTGCTATTCCTTGTAAATAGTAATTGTGATGAGCGGTGCGGATGTGTTGGCGCACATCCGCACCGCGTTAAATAACACCTGTAAACCTAACCAGTAATAAAGGCAAAGTCCAGCTGATAATAAAACATAATAAGCAGCTTTAAAGCGCTATTCAGAATAATACAAATATGTTTGTACTTATTGTGAATATATTTATTGTGATTATATTTTGTTGCCTTATTTCATTTTTATTATTGGCAACCCATTTCCCGCGCCAACCTCCCCGGCTGCGTTTTTAAGGTTGCGGCAATGGCCGCCGGCAATGCCGGCCACAGCGTCAAATGCGGACTGGTGCGGCGTTCGATCTCCGCCACCGTCACCTGATGGTCGCAAAAATTAGCATCGCGCGGCGTTGCCTGGTCCAGCACAAATGCCGCGTACTGGCCGCTCTGCGGACCATCATTGAGGAAAATAATCTTCCAGTAGCCGCTGGGGATCTCCACGCCCGGCGCGGCGGGCAGGGTGGCAATATGCCGTTCGAACAGCGGCCCGGTAACCGTATAAACCGCCGTCACCTCCGGGCGCTCTGCTAACGCGCGCTCTGCGTCTTCCAGTCGCGCCCATGCTCCCTGATTCAGCGCCGCTTCCTGCGGGGTGATATTCGACAGATAGTTCAGCGCAGGCCAGTCCGCCGCGCCGCCGAGGCTCGCCAGCGGCGCCTGATGGCCGCGATCGACCGCCAGTAAAGTATTAGCCCGGCGATAGTCGGCGGGC
The DNA here is from genome assembly GCF_050600815.1 of Klebsiella sp. 141161. Lineage (NCBI taxonomy): Bacteria > Pseudomonadati > Pseudomonadota > Gammaproteobacteria > Enterobacterales > Enterobacteriaceae > Klebsiella > Klebsiella sp. 141161. Next base: position 229,279 of record NZ_JAQIRN010000008.1, read on the forward strand.
GCCAGGGTATCGGCAGCGGGGAGATCGGGGTCCTGTTTCCACACTCTCTTACGGTTGCTTGCCTCGCTGGCGCGGGTGATTTTATACGCTACCCAGTTGGCCAGCTTACGGTGAGGGTTGTTGTTCAGCGTGTAGGCCGCGCGGAAGAGCGTCTGTTGGCTGCCGCCGGCTGGGCAGCCAACTTCGCAATTATCCACCTTTGCTGTCGCGGCATGGCTGGGTGATATCGTGCTCAGGGCAGAAAGTAATAACAGCAAAAATAAACAGGGTGGAAAAGGATTCAGGTTCATCGATAGCGCTCATTGAATTAAGGCCCACCTTTTCTCCGCGTGATAAATACGCAGCCAGGGTGAGCAGGAAAATCAATGAAGCTAAAGGGAATAATGTGGCGTGAAGGCCGATTGGCGCAGAGGATGAGATAATATGAGAACGGGTGATGGTTAAATGAGGTAATTGCTTGTAGGCCTAATAATAAAAAAGCCCGCCGGTGAAATACCAACGGGCCTGCCTTTATTTATTCTCCGCGCTTGCCCCGATGCCGGTACAGCCACATCAGCTTATATGCCGCCGGAATGATAAATAGCGACAGCAGCGGCGCGGTGATCATCCCGCCAATCATCGGCGCGGCGATACGGCTCATCACTTCTGACCCGGCGCCGGTGCCCCATAAAATCGGCAGCAGGCCGGCGATAATCACCGCCACGGTCATTGCCTTTGGCCGCACGCGCAGCACCGCGCCCTGATACAGCGCCTCGTCGAGCTTATCGGCGCTGAAGGTCTGCGGGTTCTCCAGCGATGGCTCCGCCTCGATGGCATGGCGCAGGTACATCAGCATCACCACGCCAAATTCTGCCGCCACCCCGGCGAGGGCGATAAAGCCGGTACCGGTGGCCACCGACAGATGGAACCCCATCCAGTAGAGGAACCAGATCCCGCCGACGAGGGCGAACGGCACGCTGGTGATAATCAGCAACGCCTCGCCGAAGCGGCGGAACGCCAGGTACAGCAGCACGAAGATAATCATTAGCGTCATCGGCACCATCAGCTTCAGCTTCTGATTGGCGCGCTCCAGCAGCTCAAACTGCCCGGAGTAGGAGACGCTGATGCCCGGCTTCAGCTTCACCTCTTTGCCGATGGCCTGCTGCAGATCGCGCACCACCGACACCATGTCGCGGTCGCGAGCGTCGATGTAGATCCAACTGGTCGGGCGGGCGTTCTCGGTCTTCAGCATCGATGGCCCGGTAACGACCTTAACCTCGGCGACGTCGCCGAGCACGATCTGCTGCTTCAGCGGCGTGAGGATCGGCAACTGGCGGAGGGTCTCCGGGCTATCGCGATAGCTCTGCGGGTAGCGGATGTTGATCGGATAGCGCTCGACGCCCTCTACCGTTTCGCCGACCATCGCGCCGCCGATGGCGGACGAAACAAACAACTGCACGTCGCCGACGGTCATGCCGTAACGGGCCGCCTTCTCACGCTGAATATCAATGTTGAGGTAGCGCCCGCCGACCAGCCGCTCGGCTAATGCCGAAGTGACTCCCGGCACGGTGCGCGCCACCACTTCAATTTGTTCGGCGATGGCGTCGATATCGGCCAGGTTAGTGCCGGAAACTTTAATGCCGATCGGGCTCTTGATGCCGGTGGAGAGCATGTCGATGCGGTTGCGGATCGGCGGCACCCACAGGTTCGCCAGCCCCGGCAGACGCACGGTTTTATCCAGCTCCTCGACGATCTTCTCCATGGTCATCCCCGGTCGCCACTGGTCCTGTGGCTTAAGCTGAATCGTGGTCTCTACCATCTCCAGCGGCGCCGAGTCGGTGGCGGTTTCGGCCTTGCCGGTTTTGCCGAACACCCGCGCCACTTCCGGCACCGTCATGATCAGCTTATCGGTCTTTTGCAGCATATCCGCCGCCTGCGCAGCGGAGATCCCCGGCAGCGTTGACGGCATATACAGCAGATCGCCCTCGTTGATCTGCGGCAGAAACTCGCCGCCGACCCGGTTAAGGGGCCAAATCACCGTCAGGATCGACAGAAGCGCAATCAGCAGGGTAGTCTTCGGCCAGTGCAGTACCTTCAGCAACAGCGGGTGATAAATGCGGATCAAAAAGCGGTTCAGCGGATTGCTGTTCTCCGCCGGGATCTTGCCGCGGATCCAGAAGCCCATCAGGATCGGGATCACCACGATCGCCAGCAGCGCCGCCCCGGCCATCGACCAGGTTTTGGTGAAGGCCAGCGGGCCGAACAGTTTGCCCTCCTGGCCTTCGAGGGTGAAAATCGGGATAAACGACAGAGTAATGATCAGCAGGCTGATAAACAGCGCGGGGCCGACCTCCACCGACGCATCGGTAATGATTTTCCAGCGGATGTCGTTGCCGAGCTTCTCTCCCGGGTGCTGATGTTCCCACTCCTCCAGCCGCTTATGGGCGTTCTCGATCATCACGATGGCGGCATCGACCATCGCCCCTACCGCAATGGCGATCCCGCCCAGCGACATGATGTTGGCGTTGAGCCCCTGGAAATGCATCATGATAAAGGCGAAGCACAGGCCGAGCGGCAGCGAAATAATCGCCACCAGCGCCGAGCGCACGTGCCACAGGAACAGGGCACAGACCAGCGCGACAACGATAAACTCTTCCAGAAGCTTGTGGCTGAGGTTGTCGATGGCGCGGTCGATAAGTTGGCTGCGGTCGTAGGTGGTGACCACTTCAACCCCTTCCGGCAGGCTGCTTTGCAGCGACGCCAGCTTCTCTTTGACCGCCGAGATCACCTCGCGGGCGTTCTTGCCGGAGCGCAGGATCACCACGCCGCCGGCCACTTCGCCCTCGCCGTTAAGCTCGGCGATACCGCGGCGCATCTCCGGGCCTATCTGCACCTGCGCGACGTCGCCGAGATAGACCGGCACGCCGTTATCGCCGGTTTTCAGCACGATATTTTTGAAGTCGTCGAGCGTTTGCAAATAGCCGCTGGCGCGCACCATATATTCGGCTTCCGCTAGTTCGACGGAAGAGCCGCCCGCCTCCTGGTTAGAGGCATCCAGCGCCGATTTCACCTCGCCGAGGCTGATGCCGTACTGGGTCAGCTTCATTGGGTCGACGACAATCTGATACTCCTTGACCACGCCGCCTACCGAAGCCACTTCCGAGACGTTAGGAATGGTTTTCAGCTCATATTTTAAGAACCAGTCCTGCAGCGAGCGCAGTTCGGCGAGGTCGTGTTTGCCGCTGCGGTCGACCAGCGCGTACTCGAAGACCCAGCCAACGCCGGTGGCGTCCGGGCCCATTTCGGCGCTGACCCCGGCGGGCAGTTTGCCCTGCACCTGGTTGAGATACTCCAGCACCCGCGAGCGCGCCCAGTAAGGATCGGTGCCGTCTTCAAAAATCACGTACACGTAGGAGTCGCCAAACTGCGAGAAGCCGCGCACCGTTTTGGCGCCGGGGACTGACAGCATGGTGGTGGTCAGCGGCCAGGTAACCTGATTTTCGACGATCTGCGGCGCCTGCCCCGGATAGCTGGTTTTGACGATCACCTGTACGTCGGAGAGGTCCGGCAGAGCATCCACCGGGGTATGGACGATGGTCCAGGTCCCCCAGATGCTGAGAAACAGCGCCGCCATCATCACCAGGAAACGGTTGGCCACCGAGCGGCGGATAATCCATTCAATCATTGTTCCGTTCCTCAGTGCGCGTGGGCGGCGGGGGCCGCTGTATCGGGATCCTGCGCGCGCATGCGCTCCAGCGCGCCGGAGATATTGGCTTCCGAGTCGATCAGGAACAGGCCGCTGGTGACCACCTGCTCACCCTCTTGTAGCCCGCTACGAATGGCCGTAACGCCATTGGATTCGTGGAATACCTGCACGAGCTTCGGCACGAAGCGCCCCTCGTTATCCACGGTAATCACTCGCTGCTCGTTGCCGCTGTCGATCAACGCTTTTGATGGGATCAGCAGCATCGGCGCGCTTTCGCTGGTCAGTTTCAGATAGGCGTTCATCCCCGGCTTCAGCGCGTCATCCGGGTTGTTGACCTGCAGGCGCAGCTGCAGGGTACGGGTGGCGCTATCGACGCTGGGGAGAATGGTCCATTTGTTGATGCTGAAGGTTTTGCCCGGCCAGGCGGGAACCTGAATGGCGAACTGCGAGGCGTCTTTAATCAACCAGGCGATGGATTCCGGCACCGCCACGCTGACCCACACCGGGTCCATGCCCTGAATTTTCGCCACCACATTATCTTTGGCGATATTCATTCCGGCGCGCAGATCGAAGGCGGTAATAACGCCATCGATCGGTGCTTTGAGGGTAAAGCGGGTCTGGATTTTGCGCGTGGTTTTCAGGCGGCGGATATCGTCATCCGGCATTCCGGCGAGGCGCAGACGCTCGAGGATCCCCTCGACCTGCGTAGCGGTGCCCCCGGTCTCCTGCAATAAAAGATATTCGCTCTGCGCTTCCACCCAGTCCGGGATGGTCAGCTCGAGTAACGGCGTGCCTTGCTTGACTTTGTCGCCGACGGTCAGCGGATAGACTTTATTGATAAAGCCCGCCGCCCGCGCCTGCATAATCACGTACTGATACTCGTTATAGCTGATGTTGGCCGGGAAGGTCTGGGCGTAGCGCAGCGGCCCGCGGGTGACCGCGGCGGTTTTTACGCCGAGGTTTTGGGTCTGCGTCGGGTCGATACGTACCCCCGGCGCACCGGCGGCGGCACTCTCCTCATCAGCGTATTTCGGCACCAGGTCCATATCCATAAACGGCGATTTACCCGGTTTATCAAAGCGAGTATTCGGGTACATCGGGTCGTACCAGAACAGCACTTTGCGCTGCTGCTCGGTCGCGGATGCGCTATTCAGGGGCGGCGTCAGTCGGGTATACAGCGCCGCGGTAAGCGCGCCGCCAATCAGCATGCTGCCAAGGATCAGCGCCGTATTTTTCAGTGTCAGGGATGCCATGTGTCGTCCATTCAGTTGTTGAGGAGCCTACCGTCGCCGGGCCGTTATTGGGCGCGGATATCCTGTAACAGCGACAGATTGCCCTGCTGAACGAAGGTGAAATCCACGCTGTCGCCGTTCTTCACATTGTTGAGCTGTGTCTGCGGGGTGATGGTGAAGCGCATGGTCATCGGCGGCCAGTTCACCGCCGGGATGGCTTCGTGGGCGATAGTGATTTTTTTATTATCCATATCAATGGCTTTAATGATGCCTTTGCCAGTGATGCTTTGCGTCTGCGCGGCTGCGGGCTGCTCGTGCATTGCCATACCGGCGTGCGGGTCGGCGGCCTGGGCCGCGAACACTGCGCCAGAGAACAGGGTGAACAGGGCGAATTTAGACAGTGAATTCATAATCAAAACTCCTCGGGTTATTCCATCCAGCCGCCGCCGAGGGCGGTGAACAGGGTGATTTCATTAGCCTGACGGGAATAGTTGAGTTCCAGCAGGGTTTGTCGGGTGGTGAAAATGTCGCGCTGGGCGCTCAGGACTTCGATGTAGCTGACCGCGCCGTGACGATAGAGCGCAGTAGCGCGCTGCAGGGTGATATTTAGTGAAGCGAGATAGCGCTCCTGGGCGGCAATTTGATCGGCCAGGCTCTGGCGCAGGGCCAGCGCGTCGGCCACCTCTTTAAAGGCGGACTGTATTTTTTGCTCATAGTTGACCACCTGCTGCTGCTGGCGGATCTCCGCCAGGTCAAGGTTGGCCTGATTACGCCCGGCGTTGAAAATCGGCAGTTCAATTTTGGGGATAAAGTTCCACATCGCGCTGCCGGCGTTAAACAGGCTGGAGAGCTCGCTGCTGCTGCCGGAGAGCGAGCTGGTCAGGGTAATCGATGGGAAGAAGGCCGCCCGCGCGGCGCCGATATTGGCGTTGGCCGCCAACAGGCTGTGTTCAGCCTCTAAAATATCCGGCCGCTGCAACAGGATCTCTGAGGAGAGCGACGGCGGCAGGGTTACGCCTTTCAGGTCCACCGCGCTGCTGGCGCTATCGTCCGGCAGCCGTTGATAGCTGCCGAGCAGTAGTTGCAGGGCGTTATTGGCCTGCGCCAGTTGACCTTGCCGTTTGGCGATATCGGCGCGGGTGCTTTCGATCATGCCGCGCGCCTGTTCCAGCGCCAGGACGGTGGTGCTGCCGGTCAGCAGCTGTTTTTCAACGAAGGCGTAAGACTGCTGATAGTTCTGTAAGGTGTCGTTCGCCACCTGTAGCTGCGCCGCCGCCAGACGCTGGTTGAAGTAGCTTTGTGAAACGTTAGCAATCAACAGGATATGCACCGCGCGCCGCGCCTCTTCGCTGGCGAAGAAGTTCTGCCGGTCGGCCTCGCTAAGGTTTTTCAACCGGCCAAAGAAGTCGAGATCGTAGCTGAGATTCAAGCCAGCGGCATAATCGCTGCTGGTGGTGGTGTCGCCTTTGAGCTTGCCGCCATAGGTGGTGCTGCCGTCGCCGTTAAGCTGTGGGTAGCGGTCGGCGTCGGTGACCCGGTACTGGGCGCGGGCTTCCTGCACTTTCAGCGCCGCCATCCGTAGATCGCGATTGTTGGTCAGCGCGGTACTAATCAGGCTTTTTACCTGCGGGTCGACGAAAAAGCTGCGCCAACCGGTCTCCTGGTAGCCCGCCGTCGCGGTAACCAGTTTGTTCTGGCTGAGAGAGAACTGCTGCGGCACCGGCGCGGTGGGGCGCTGGTAGTCCGGAGCAAGTGACAGACAGCCGGTTAAGGCGAATATCACGCTGAGAGAAAGAAGCTTAATTGGGCGCATGACGGCAGACGGTTTTCGGCGATTTATCAATGGCGGATACTTTACGCAGCGGGCTCTGTTCAACGCGTGACAGGAAAATGACAAAGCTGTCATTTTCCTGATATTTCATTGCTATCCGGAGGGGCTCCTCTAAAATTGAATACCCGCACAGAGTGCGCGTGAAGGAGCCAGCCGTGAAGATTTTGATTGTCGAAGATGAGAAGAAAACCGGGGAGTACCTGACCAAAGGGCTTACCGAAGCCGGATTCGTCGTCGACCTGGCCGACAACGGCCTTAACGGTTATCACCTGGCGATGACCAGCGACTACGATCTGCTGATCCTCGACATCATGCTGCCGGACGTCAACGGCTGGGATATCGTGCGCATGCTGCGCGCCGCCAATAAAGGGATGCCGATCCTGCTGCTCACCGCGCTTGGCACTATCGAGCATCGGGTGAAGGGGCTGGAGCTGGGCGCCGACGACTATCTGGTGAAGCCCTTTGCTTTTGCGGAACTGCTGGCGCGGGTGCGCACTCTGCTACGTCGCGGGGCGGCAGTAATAGTAGAAAGCCAGTTTCAGGCGGCCGATCTCAGCGTTGATTTGGTCAGCCGCAAGGTGATGCGCGGCGCGACTCGTATCACCCTGACCAGCAAAGAGTTTACCCTGCTGGAATTCTTCTTGCGCCATCAGGGTGAGGTGCTACCCCGCTCGCTGATCGCGTCGCAGGTGTGGGATATGAATTTCGACAGCGACACTAACGCCATCGACGTGGCGGTGAAGCGGCTGCGCGCCAAAATCGATAACGACTTCGAGCCGAAGCTTATCCAGACCGTGCGCGGCGTCGGCTATATGCTTGAGGTGCCGGATGGCCGCTAAGCGCCCCTTTTCGCTGGCCACCCGGCTGACCTTCTTTATCAGCCTCGCCACCATCATCGCTTTCTTTGCCTTCACTTGGATCATGATCCATTCGGTGAAGGCCCACTTTGAAGAGCGCGACGTTCACGATCTCAAGCAGCTCAGCACCACGCTTGAGACGGTGCTCAACCACGCCGACTACCCGCAGGAGCGGAGGCTGGAGATCTTAAAAAACGTGATTGGCGGCTACGCTAACGTCTTTATCTGTCTGGATGATGCCGAGGGCAATATCTTATTTCAGTCGCCAGACGGCCCGGAACTCAGCCATATTATGAGTACGCCGGGGCTGGCGATGAAGTTGCGCGACGGTAATGTGATTTCATGGACTGACCCGCAGCCGCGGGAAATGGTTCATGATAATCATCAAATGGAGACCCGCTCCTGGCGGCTAATCATGTTGCCGCTCGGCAAGCAGTCGGACGGTAAACCGGCCTGGCATCTGCTGATGGCTTTATCGATCGACTTTCACCTGCACTATATTAATGAACTCAAAGCGAAGCTGATTTCCGCGGCGTCGATAATCAGCCTGTTGATTATCGCCATCGTGCTGTTTGTGGTCTATCAGGGGCATAAGCCGATCCGCCAGATTAGCCGCCAGATCCAGAATATTACCTCGCGGGATCTCGATGTGCGCCTCGACCCGCAGGCGGTGCCCATCGAGCTGGAGCGGCTGGCGCTGTCGTTTAACCATATGCTGGAGCGGATAGAGGATGTCTTTACCCGCCAGTCTAATTTCTCCGCCGATATCGCCCATGAAATCCGTACGCCGATTACCAACCTGGTGACGCAAACCGAAATCGCCTTGAGCCAAAGCCGCAGCCAGCAGGAGCTGGAAGAGGTGCTCTATTCCAATCTCGAAGAGTTCTCGCGCATGTCGCGGATGGTCAGCGATATGCTGTTCCTTGCCCAGGCGGATAATAACCAGTTAATCCCTGAACAACGGGCGCTGGATCTGGCCGAGGAAGTGAATAAGGTGTTTGAGTTCTTTGAAGCGTGGGCGGAAGAGAAAGAGGTGGCGCTGCGTTTTGTCGGTAGCCACTGCCGGGTGATTGGCGACCCGCTGATGCTGCGGCGGGCAATCAGCAACCTGCTGTCGAACGCGATCCGCTATACGCCGGCCGGACAGGCGGTGACCATTCAGTTGAGCGAAAGTGCCGAAAAGATCCGTCTGGTGGTGGAGAACCCCGGCGCGCCGATTGCTGCTGAACATTTGCCGCGCCTGTTTGACCGTTTCTATCGCGTCGACCCGTCGCGCCAGCGCAAAGGCGAGGGCAGCGGCATCGGTCTGGCGATTGTAAAATCGATTGTCAGCGCCCATCACGGCAGCGTAGCGGTGCAGTCCGATCTGCGCTCTACGCGCTTTATTATCGTGCTGCCGAAATATGCGCAATAACGGCTGAAAGCAAGCGGGCAGCGCCAGGCGGCTGCCCGCAGTATTGCCGTTCTTTTACTCTTCGAAGTACCAGTAGCCCTGATTAATCAGCCGCGTCAGCTCGCTCACGAATTCTGGATTTTGCAGGCCGCTGCCGAGCTCTTCTTGACCTAATGAGGTATAGCGGCACAATGCATCCAGCGCCTCGGCATCGGTGGTATCCAGCTGTTCGCTATGTACGAAGAAGCTGTCGCCGATATGCAGAACGCGCAGTCCGCTCAGGCGAGAAAGCTTTTCGCCGCCCAGCAGCGCATCGACCACTTCCTCTTCTTCATATGCCGGTTCCGCCGGAGCAATATCCAGCTCGTGACGCGGCGTGGTGACGAAACTGCCGAACCACTGCTTGAAGTCTTCTGGTTGGCGAATCATGTCGATCATCATGTTGCGCAGACGGTCGAGTTCATACTCTTCAACCCGGCCCGGATGGTCGCGGCAGGTGAGGTCCGGATCGCTGTAGTGTTCGCCGCCGAGATCGTTTTCCAGCACATAGTCGGCGAAGCTGCTGATCAGGTCGCGGCCATTTGGACCGCGGAAGCCGACGGAGTAGTTCAGCGCCGTTTCGTGAGTTACGCCGTCGTGCGGGAATCCCGGTGGAATATAGAGGATGTCGCCCGGCTCCAGATCTTCATCAATGATCGGTGGGAACGGATCGACGTGCAGCAGTGCCGGATGCGGACAGAACTGACGCATCGGCAGTTTATCGCCCACGCGCCAGCGGCGGCTGCCCATGCCCTGAATAATAAAGACGTCATACTGATCGATATGCGGGCCTACGCCGCCGCCGGGGACGGAGAAGGAGATCATCAGGTCGTCTAAACGCCAGTCAGGCAGCACGCGGAACGGGCGCACCAGCTCGGCGGCCGGCATATGCCAGTGGTTTACCGCCTGGGCCAGCAATGACCAGCCGCTTTCGCCCAGCCCGTCGAAATGCTCAAATGGACCGTTACTGGCCTGCCATTTACCGTTGACCAGGCTGACCAGCCGGCTATCGACTTCCGGCTCCATGGCTAACCCGGCCAGCTCGTCTGGCGTGATGGGGTCGATGAAGTTCGGAAACGCCTTCTTTAATACGACCGGCTGCTTTTGCCAGTACTTCTCTAAAAACTCGGGCCAGTTAATGTTGAGTTGATAAGCCATAGATTATTACCAATAGGAAGAAACGGCTCTGATTATAGAAAGATGACGAAGCGGGGCGCTTTGTCATGGGTCAAGAGTGGTGCTTAATTCACCATTGGCGTGATAGCGGCGGTGGGGAAACGAGAAAAATCGCGTTTTCGCAAAAAAGTGGTTTCGGTAGGGAATGCGCTGCAGGCCGCATGAATACTGGGTTTTGTCGATTCGGTCTTCCCGAGGATAAACGTGAAAAGCTTAATAAATGAGCGCTTGATAAGTTTTTTGTATTTTAAGGCTTGCTATATCTCAGCAGCTCCCTATAATGCGCTCCCACTGACACGGCAGATGTGAATCACTTCACACAAACAGCCGGTTCGGTTGAAGAGAAAAATTCTGAAATTCAGGGTTGACTCTGAAAGAGGAAAGCGTAATATACGCC